>JBKJRR010000533.1:0-5112 GCA_046594635.1 Burkholderiaceae bacterium | reverse complement strand
GCCGCTTTCCGGTGCCACGATGACAAGCTCGGCGGCGCGCATCATTCCCGACGACCGGCGCAAAGTTGCAGGTGCTGGCCGATCTCGACCAGCGTCCGCTCGAGTTGCTCGAAATCTTCTTTCGGAATCGCACGCACATTGGCGCCCAGGCTGGCCAGTCCCGATTTGAAGTCGTACCCGGAAAACAGGATCACCCACCGCGACGCATCGGCTTCGAGCCAACGGCGCGCCAGCTCGGTGCCTGACAAACCCGGCAGGCTCACATCGGTGACGAGGACATCGAAGCTCTGCTGCTGCAGCCGCTGCCAAGCCGCCTCGGCGTCGGCGCAGGCCACGATGCGTCTCTCTGGGTTGTCGATCATCTCGGTGACCATGTCGCGGATGTCTGTGTTGTCCTCGACATACAGGATATGGAGCGGACTCAGTGGTGAATTCAAGGGCATGTCAGGGGGAAGGCTGGGCCGCTTTTGGCAGCGCCTGCAGCAGTTGCAACAAAGCCGGCATGTCGATCGGCTTGATCAGAAAGTCGTCAAAGCCCGCCTGCTCGGCACGCCGCCGGGTGTCGGGCGCCGAGTAACCGCTCATGCCGATCAAGGTCATGTCGGCACCGTAGAGCCGGCGCAATTCAGTGGCCAGGCCAAAACCATCCAGTCCAGGCAGGCCGATATCGATGATGGCGATTTTTGGCGGATAGTCGATCGCAGCGGCCAGGCCCTGCAGCCCATCGCCGGCCACCGCACAGTCGTAGCCATGCATCTGGAACAGCTCGGTCATCACCTGCAGCGCATCGGCGTTGTCCTCCACCAGCAGCAGCCGGTGCCGCGTGCCGATGTTCCGCGCGGCAGCGAGCTCAGCCTGGGCAGCGCACATGCCAGCGGGCGGGGTGACCGTCGGAAGCGTCAGGACAAATTCACTGCCGCAGCCGAGCCCGGCGCTGTGCGCACGGACCGTCCCTCCATGGTCTTCGGCCATCCGCTGAACGATGGTCAGGCCGATGCCCAGGCCGCTGTCCTCGCGCGCCAAGCTGTTTGATGCCTGGGTGAACAGTTCAAAAATCTTCGGCAGCATGGCGGCATCAATGCCGACGCCGTTGTCCTTGACGCTGATGTGAACGAGAGCGTCGACAACGATGATGCCGATTTCGATCAGCCCGCCTGAAGGCGTGTAGCGCGCGGCGTTGTGTACCAGGTTGCTGATCACCTGCTTCATGCGCACCAGATCGACATCAACCCAGGCCACGTTGTCCAGAGCTGGCATCAGCAGCCGATGTTTCTTGGCGTCAACGAAGGCGTGCGTCATCTCGACCGCCTCGAACACCAGCTCGCCGACCCCAACGACGGTGCGCTGCAGTTCTACCTTGCCACGCGAGACGCGCGACACGTCCATCAAGTCATTCACCAGTTTGGTCAACTGCGTCGCCTGCCGGCCGATCGTGTCGCGGTATTTTTCGACGTCGGCCATCTGTATGTTTTTCTTGCGCCGCATCATCTCGACGCTCATCGATATGGCCGCGAGCGGGTTGCGCAACTCGTGGGCCAGCATTGCGACAAATTCGTTCTTGCGTTGATCGGCGAGTTCCAGATCGTGCTTGTGCTGGCGCAGTTCCTCCAGCGCGTGCAGCATGTCGCGGTTCTGCTGTTCGAGTTCCTCGTGGGGGTTCTGGGGCCGTCGGCGGAACAGTTCGTCAATGCGCTGGCTGATGTCGGCGGCTTGCAACCAAGGCGAATTTCGAGGCAGCAGCATCTCCATCGACACGGTCGAACCCTCGTCAGGCCGGGTCTCAATCGAGAAGGTGTCGACCAGACGTTGACTGCCGTGCAGCCCGCCGACCCGATGCAAGGCGCCGATTTCGCCACCGGACCAGACCGACGCCGGTATGCCCGGGCCTTTGTCGGTGACGCGTATCAGGACCGACTGCGCGCCGGAATGGGTGGCCGATGCACCGACCAGAAAATTTACCGTGGCCGTACCCGCGTATTGCAAGGCATTGCGTCCGATCTCCGACACGGCGGTGGTCAGGCGTGTGCGCTGGAGCGCCTCGAGTCCGAACAACTCGCTGATCTGTCGACAGCGGTGTCGCAGCACGACCAGGCTTTGATCGCTCTGGATTTTCACGGTCAACGCGACGATCTGCATCAGTGGCCCCTAACAACTACGACAGTGGCGTCGTCGGTATTGCGTGCGAAGTCCCGGTGCAGCACCGCTGCAATCAGCACCGGATGGCTGGCCAGCAGCCCAGGATGCTTGGTCAAGTGCCAGCGTGAGCTCAGGCCGTCGGTGTTCAGGATCAGCGTCGAGTGCGACGACCAGTCAACTGAACACTCTCGCGCCTTGCGCGATCCGTAGCCGACTGTGCCATCGCTCGAGCCCAGGCGCGCAGCAACGCCGTGGGTGTAGACCGCTGCACCGATGTTGCCCAGGCCGGCAAAGCGCAGCGTCTGCGCCGGCGCGTCGATGCTGGCCACCGCCATCACCGCACCGCGTGTGGACAGCAGCGCCTGGTGGGCCGTCTGGATCACCTGCGCCGGCCCGCCCTTGCGCACGCTGCGCTGGAAGGCGTCGACGGCAGCATGCGCGGCCTCGGCGGCCTTGGGGCCATGGCCAAGCCCATCGACGATGGTCACCGCCAGCGACTGGTCGAACTGCAGGCAAGACCAACAGTCGCCCGACACCATCTCGTTGCGTATCGGCGTCATCCTGCTGCCCAGCGTAAAGCCATCCTCTACCGGCGCCGCGACCTTCTTTTCCAGCAGACGCGCCAGCACCGCGGTTCCCCCACCCGGTGCGCAATAGACGTCGAACACCGTGGCGGCGCGCCGCATCGTGCCCAGGCCAATGCCCAGGCTGCCGCCAGTCGAGAACCCGTCCTTTACGGCCGCGTCGAGGTTCGCAATGCCCGGACCGCGGTCCAGCGCCACGATGTCCACGCCGTAGGCCGTACCGTTGGAGCTCAGCGTGCTCAGCAACAATTCGCCGCGGTCGGCGTATTTAAGGATGTTGGTACCCAGTTCCGAGATGACCAGCGATGCCTGCGCGACCAAATCGGGCGTCAAGCCCATCGTATGGCCCAGCGTCGCCACAGCGCGGCGCGCCTCGGCGATGCAGCTTTGGTCGTCGATCCTTACCGTCGTTTCCACTGTGTGATCCGAACATGGGTACCCGGTCCGGTACGGGAGACGATCTCGAACTCATGGACCAGGCGCTTCGCCCCGCCCAGCCCCAGACCGAGGCTGTTGGCCGTGGAATAGCCGTCTCGCAGCGCCAGTGACACGTCGGCGATGCCGGGCCCCTGGTCTTCGAAATCGAGTTGCAGTCCGGACTTGCCATCGCGCTGCACGTCGCGCATCGTCATCGTGCCGCCATCGCCATGGACCAACACATTGCGCGCCAGCTCGCTGGCAGCCGTCACGAACTTGGTGGTTTCCAAGGTCGAAAAACCGATGGCCATCGCGCGCGCCTGCACCTGCTTGCGCGCGGTGCCAACGTGCTCCGAAGACCGGATCTCCACCACAACCACGCCAGTTACCGCCTGGTGTCGGGCGTTCCGAATTCGTCCAGCGAGCGCCGCAGCAGGGCCAGACCCTTGTCGACATTCAACGCCGTACGCACACCGGACATCGTCATGCCCAGTTCGACCAAGGTGATGGCCACCGCTGGCCGCATGCCCACAAGCACCATCGTCGCATCCATGATGCCCACGATGGCCGAGATCTGAGACAACATGCGGCCAATGTAGGTATCGACAATCTCCAGCGCCGAGATGTCGATCAGCACACCATGTGAGCCTGTCTTGATCAACTTCTGGGTCAAGTCGTCCTGCAGACCGATGGCGAGTTCGTCATGCAACTCGACCTGGATGGTGACCAGCAGAAAGTTGTCGACCTTGAGTATCGGAATGTGGTCCACCGGGTGCAGCCCTTATTCGCTGGTCTTGGCCGACTGCGCGCGCTGCACGCTCTGACCGGTCTTGCGCAGCGCCGTTTGCAAGGCCCCGGCCAGCGTGGCTTTGGTTATCACGCCTTCGAGATTGACGCCGAGGTGAACAATCGTCTGTGCAATCTGCGGGCGGATGCCGCTGATAATGCACTCGGCCCCCATCAAACGGGCGGCTGCCACGGTCTTCATCAGGTGTTGCGCGACCAGGGTGTCGACGGTCGGCACACCCGTGATGTCCAGGATCGCCACTGTGGCTTCCTTTTCGACAATAGCCTCAAGCAGGCTCTCCATCACGATCTGCGTACGCTCACTGTCCAGCGTGCCGATCAGCGGCAGCGCAAGGATGCCCTGCCACAGTTCGACGACGGGCGTTGACAGGTCCAGCAGTTCCTGGTGCTGCCGATCGATCACCTCTTCGCGCCCCTTCTGGTAGGCCTCGATGCTGAACAAACCCAGCTTGTCCAGTATCAGCGAAACCGCCCAGAGCTCGTCGCTGAGCCGCTTCGTATCGTCGGCGAGCGCCTCGCGCAGCGCCACGAACAAGGGCTGCTTGAGCGAAAACACGAAGGTGGCTGTTTCGGTGGGGCTGAACCCCGCCAAAGCACGGTCGCGTGACAGATCGGTCAGCAGCGCCCGCACATCGTCCCATTCTCTGCCCACCAGATCGGCCTCCGTTGAAGATCGAATCGCTGCGGCAAAAGCGCCTAGAAAGCTGCGCGCCTGTGCGTGGGTATCGCCACTGCCAGGGCTGCCATGGCGGCGCACTTCCTGCAATGCGCTCGTCCAGTCTTGCAGAATCTTGCCTTCCTGCTGACGCAGCACCGCTGTCAGTCCTTTGTCGTTTTGCATGATCTGTTCCATTCGGGCAATAAATAGGCGACAAGAGCGTCGCCTGCGCGGGAGTATCGTCCATGTGACAACGCCCTCAGCAGTTTTTCATGGTCGACGTCGCTCTGCCCCGGCGCGACCAATGCTGGAAAAAAGCTGTTGGTGGAGCGAACCAGGCTGGTCGTCGACGGGGGTGTCCAGTCGGCGCTTTTGTGGACTGGCGTCAATGGCTGCAGTCATTGGTGTCGCAACAGGAAAGGCATATTGCTCCGGGTGGGTAGGTCGCCGTCATGAACCAGCGGCGCCACCTTGGCACCGTTCACTGGCAGTTGAGTCTGGACACAAGTG
>JBKJRR010000378.1:0-2766 GCA_046594635.1 Burkholderiaceae bacterium | reverse complement strand
TTCGATACCTGGCGGGAGCAGCACGTCTTCACGCAGCAGCTCGCCAGGGTGCGGGTGGTTCTTCATCATGGTTGTATCTCCATCAGTGGTAGTCCTGCCAATGACCCTTCGATCTGGTGGTTTCCGGACGCTGGATTCGGACTTTGTGCCTTTAATGGCGATGGCAGCCGGATCACGATGGGCTGGTCCGGCTCGATCATGTCGGTCGGGCTTTTCACGGGTCTTGACAATATCTCAAAATGAGATAATATGCCGCTGTGGTCTAAATCATGCGCGTAATCTCAAACAAGAAGCTGGTGGCCTTCTCCGAGGCGCACCCCGATTCAACCGCTGCGCTTCAAGCTTGGCGCAAGATTCTCGAGAAAAGCGATCCAGGAAGCTTTGCCGACCTGAAGGCCATGTTCAACAGTGTGGATCGAGTGGGTGATCTTTACGTCTTTGACATTAAAGGCAACAGCTACCGGGTTGCCTGCCGGATTGGATTTGGGATCAAGATCTGTTTTGTCACCGCTGTAATGACGCATACAGAATACGATCGAGGAAAGTGGAAATGAATGCAGTACGCGTGGACCGGATCGCAGCAACCTGGGAATCATTCCAGGCGGCGTCCGGACTCGGCCATATCGCCAATGAGCGGCACTACGATCAGGTCATCGAACTGATGAACCGTATCGCCGACGATGGCGCAATGGATCCTGCCCACCGTTTGCATGGAATGTTCATGCTGGCGGCTGATCTGGTAC
Source organism: Burkholderiaceae bacterium (assembly GCA_046594635.1). Lineage (GTDB taxonomy): Bacteria > Pseudomonadota > Gammaproteobacteria > Burkholderiales > Burkholderiaceae_C > CAISIP01. The sequence continues at coordinate 2,023 of JBKJRR010000378.1, read as the reverse complement.
GTCAGTACGAGCAGGAGGTCTACCCGGCGCCCGACATCAGCGGTGTCGAGATGCTGCGCTTTCTGATGGAGCACCACGATTTGCGACAAACCGATTTTGCACAGGAAATCGGTTCGCAGGGCGTCGTTTCCGAGATATTGTCGGGCAAGCGGGATCTCAACAAGAGTCATATAGCCGCTCTGTCGAAGCGATTCTCGGTGAGTCCTGCGGTTTTTTTCTAGCCCCCGGCAGGCGCCGACAAGCGCTGCGCCGCATCGCTCTTCTGCACTTCGCGCATCGGGCCGATCACCGAGGCCGGTATCCTGGCCGCTTGCATATGTGCCACCCGGTGTATCCTTTGGCCCACGCCACCTGGGGCACGAGGATCGCTCGATGGCAGCAGCAGAGGACTACACGCCGGAACGCCTGATGGCTTTCCTGCGCGACGCGGCCGTGCAAGGCTGGATCAATCCGGCCGTCGCCAAGAGCCGGCAGGCTGCCATCGAGCAGCTGTTCGTCGAGCTCGACGACAAGGAACGGGCGGACATCCGCCGCATCGACGTCGACCGCCTGTGCCAGCGCCTGCACAAGCTGCAGGACAGCAGCATCCGCCCCGAAGTGGTGACGCTCTACAACAAGCGCGTGCAGGCGGCGCTGGCCGACTACTTCGCGTGGCTGGACAACCCTCGGGGCTTTTCCTCCATCGGCGGCGACGGCCTGCGCAAGAATAAGCGCCATGCCGCCTCCGACAAGCAGATCGCCCGGGAGCAGAAGGCGCTGGAGGAGATCACCCTGGCCGCCAGCGAGTGGCCCGCGGACCTGGTCGCCGTGCCCCTGCGCGAGGACCGCATCGTCTACGTGCAGAACCTGCCGCTGGACCTGACCGCGCGCGAGGCGCGGAAGATTTCGCGGGTGATCCTGGCGCTGGCCCAGGACCAGGACGCGGACGCGCCGGCGGCCGATGAAGACTAGGCCCGCGCTACTGGTCGCGCCGATGGCGGTCTTCGGACTGTCCGGCGTCGCACTCACCATCTACTTCCTGTTGACGGACCTGTCCGGTCCCTTCCACGACAACCTGGTGCCGGAGCTGATCGGCTTCTGCATCGAAGGATTCTTTTTGGTCGGCCTGCTGTCGCTGATCCAGGAATCGCGCGAGCGCGCCCGCCGCCGCGAGCTTTGGCTGAGCCTGCGCGGTTCCCTGCGCGGCATCCTGTCGAACCTGGACATCGCGTTCCTGGCCCCCAATGCCGAGCCCACCCAGGCCCGCGTGCTGGAACAGGACGTGGACAGCGTCGCCCGCTTCATGCGCGAGCTGGAGGAAAGCCGCATGAGCCTGCGCAGCATGACCTCGCTAAAGCGCGAGAGTGTGGAGGCCCTGGCGCTGGTGCGCGACATGATCCCGGTGGCCGCGCAGCTGAGTGCCAGCCACATGCGCTGGTGGATCGCCATTGTCGATTCGATGCGGCAGCTGTCGCGGGCGCAGACCCGCGAGGCCGTGGAGCAGAGCGTGTACCTGCTGCTGGAGAACATGGGCGAGTTCGACCGCCTGTCTTATTAGCCACGCCTCGTCCTGGCCCTCGCCACGCTGGTTGTCCTTCATCCCACGCTTATGCCTGCGGGCCGATGATGGCGGGATCCCCATCAAGGAGTTGCACCCATGAACATGAAAACCACCTCACTCAGCCTGATGTGCGCCCTGGCGCTGACGGCCTGCGGCAACGATTCGGCGTCCACCGCCGAGGCCGAATCGCCCGCCGCGGCGTCGGCTGAAACCGCGGCTCCGGCTGACGCTTCGGCCGATGTCCCGGCCCCGGCCGCCGCCAGCACCCCCGCCGATGCCAAGCCCGCCGCCGTGGTCAACGACTGCAGCACGACGATTGAGGGCAGCGATGCGATGGTTTACAACGTCGGCTCGATCACCGTGCCGTCCTCGTGCAGCGAGTTCACCATCACCTTGCGCCACGCCGGGCAGCTGCCGGTGGCGGCCATGGGCCACAACGTGGTGATCGCCCAAGCCTCCGACCGCGAAGCCATTGCCAGCGAC
>JBKJRR010000307.1:0-3628 GCA_046594635.1 Burkholderiaceae bacterium | reverse complement strand
TTGATGTTATGGTCCTTTTTCAGGTTAGAGTGTCGCGGCGTTTGTATCCACAATGCGCTGGTGTTGTGGTGCGCCCGAGCATCGGAGGCTACTAAATTGATCCCTAAGTCACATGGCTGGCGCAAGACCGCTGTTGCATCCTTGGTCATTGCGCTATTCGGCCTGCCAGCGTCGTCGGCCTTCGCACTGGCACTCGGACGTATTACTGTCCAATCGGCACTGGGTGAGCCACTGCGTGCCGAAATCGACATTCCGGAGATCAGCGCCGACGAGGCGGCTTCGCTCAGGCCCGCCATTGCCGCACCCAGTGCCTTCAGGGCGGCCGGCCTGGAGTACAACCCGGCACTGGCCGGCGTCCAGATTACATTGCAACGTCGTGCGGACGGTCGTGCCTTCATTCGCCTCGTCAGTGATCGGGTGGTGTCGGAGCCATTTGTCGATTTGATCGTGCAGGCGAGTTGGGCCAGCGGTAGGATTGTTCGGGATTACACGGTGTTGTTAGACCCGCCCGCGTTGAGCGCGCGGGCCCCTGCCGCACCGATCGCGCCCCAGGTCGCGGCCACGCCAGTTGCCCCGGTCCGGGTCACGCCAGCGCCTGTCGCTCCAGCGGCGGCGGCAACCGCACCGGCCACGTCCACCCGTGCGGCAGCAGCACCCTCGGCGCCTGCCCGTCAGGCCCAGAACCGGCAGGTGTCGGTGCAGCGCGGCGACACAGCTAGCGGAATTGCACGTGCCAACAAGCCGGCCGAGGTGTCCCTCGACCAGATGCTGGTCGCGTTGCTTCGCGCCAACCAGAACGCCTTCATCAACGGCAACCTCAATCTGCTCAAGGCAGGCGCCGTTCTGACCATCCCTACGGGTGAGCAGGTAAACGCCACCTCGGACGCTGATGCGTCCCGCATGGTCATAGCCCAAAGCCGCGACTTCAACGATTTCCGCAACAAACTGGCCAGCAACGCTCCGCAGCAGAAAGTCGAAACCGGCGATCGTTCTGCTTCAGGAGCGGTCAAGGCCCAGGTCGAAGACAAACGCAGTGCAGCCGCGGCACCCGACAAGCTGACCTTGTCCAAGGGCTCGGCCGACGCCAAGGCCACCGAGGAGAAGGTCGCGCAGGCAAAAGCCGCGGAGGATGCGACAAAGCGGGCGGCAGAACTGGCCCGCAATGTCAAGGATCTGAGCAGCATCAGCGCGGCATCGGCAGCGTCTGGCACTGTCGCGCCGCTGGCAGCGCCAGCCCCTGCTGCGTCCGCCGCGGCGGCACCTGCCGCACCATTGACCATCACGGCGGCAGCGCCTTTGGCCGCCGTATCCGTGGCGGCCAAAATTGCGCCAGTCGCAACGGCCGCATCGGCAGCACCAGCAACAATGCCAACGCCTGTGACATTGCCTGCTCAGGCTCCAGCAACAGAAGCGAGAATGCTCGACAAGTTGCTTGATAACCCCCTGACGCTGTTGGGTGGCGGTCTGCTGATCGCATTGCTGGCGGGCCTGGGGTTTTACAAGGCCCGTCAGCGTCGTGACGCCGCTGAGGTCGACAGCGCTTTCCTGGAGAGCCGCTTGCAACCGGATTCATTCTTCGGCGCCAGCGGTGGGCAACGCGTGGATACGAACGACGGTGCCGTCACCGGATCGTCCATGGTCTACTCGCCAAGCCAGCTCGATGCGGCGGACGATGTCGATCCTGTAGCAGAGGCCGACGTTTACCTGGCATACGGGCGCGACCTGCAAGCTGAAGAGATTCTGAAAGAGGCTTTGCGCACGCACCCGGGTCGCATTGCTGTGCACCAGAAGCTGCTCGACATCTATGCCAAACGCCGGGATACGCAATCGTTTGAAGGTATGGCCAAGGAGGCTTTCCGCCTTGCGGGCGGGGATAGCCCGGAATGGGCTCGCATCTGCGAACAGGGCCAAGGCTTAGACCCGACCAATCCGTTGTATCGCCCCGGCAGCAGTCCGGCGGCAGATGCTTCACCGTTGGCAACCAGTCCCATGGGCGTCATGGCTGCTGGCAGCATGGCAACCCAAAAAATTGATCGCTCAGGTGAACCCGTGGAGGCGCAATCATCGGCCTCAGTGGATCTTGACCTCGATCTCGATTTTTCCCTGGAGGACGAACCGACCAGTGCCATCGAGGAGGCCCGTCCAAGCCAGCTGGAACCCACAGTCGCCATGCGATCGGTCGACTCCCAGCCCGCTGACCTGGGTGTCGACTTCGGTGAATCGACTGAATCGATGACGGTGCGCCAATCCAGCATTGAGCAACCGGTTGAGTTTGCACTACCTGATATCGACAGTGCCGACGACACCGTCGCGCTACGCAGCGTCGACAGCGACGACTTCCGCCAGCAAGCTGCGGTGAGCTTCGGCTCCACCAGTCCATCGCCCTTGTCCCTCACCGATGAGGACAGCACCGTAACGCCGGCCGATAGTGGCAATGCCGGCGCCAGTTTCGATCGCACGGCACCGAACAAGTTGACTGCATCGCAGGCCCCTTTCAGTCCACCGTCCGGGCCCGAAGGCGGCATGCTGGAATTCGACCTCGGCACCTTGTCGCTCGACCTGGACGCAACCGAATCCGTATCCGGTCAATTGGCCGCCGAACCAGAAGACCCTCTGGCCACCAAGTTGGCGCTGGCCGACGAATTTGTCTCCATCGGGGATGATGATGGTGCGCGGGCCTTGATCGAGGAAGTCATCTTGGAGGCAAGCGGTGACTTGAAAGCCAAGGCGCAACGTGCCCTGGCCAGCCTGGGCTGAGTGCGCGCAGTTCGTGCACCCACCGCTTAATTTGTCTTGCTGGCGTGAGAGTCGCGCTTGGCATCAGTTACAACGGACGGGCATACCAGGGCTGGCAGAGTCAATCGTCTGGGCAGACCGTGCAGGATCGGTTGGAAAAGGCCCTGAGCAGGCTGGCGGCCCAACCGATAACGACTTTGTGCAGCGGCCGCACCGATGCAGGCGTGCATGCGTTGATGCAAGTGGTGCATTTCGATACCTCGGCCGTCCGGCGCGAGAGCTCTTGGGTCCGCGGTACTAACGCGCTACTACCTCGCGATATCAGCATTGAGTGGGCACGCGAAGTGCCGGCTGCCTTCCATTGCCGCTCTGGCGCCTTGTCCCGCCGCTACGCCTATGTGCTCTATCAGTCGCCTGTACGCCCGAGCATCGACCATGGACGCGTCGGTTGGGTCATGTCACCACTCGATGTCGATCGCATGCTTGCCGGCGCGCAGTACCTGTTGGGTGACCACGATTTTTCGTCCTTCAGGGCGTCACAGTGCCAGGCACTGTCACCGGTCAAGCAAATGCGCAGCATCACGATCACGCAACGCGGGCCATACCTTCGTTTTGAGTTTGAGGCCAACGCCTTCCTGCACCACATGATCCGCAACATCATGGGCTGCCTGATCGCTGTCGGCGCCGGCAAGCACCACCCCGACTGGGTGCGCGAGGTGCTGCATGCGCGCGAACGCCGGCGGGCGGCGCCGACGTTTTCGCCCGATGGCCTGTATTTCCTGGGGCCGCGATATGACCCGCAATGGGGACTGCCCGAGCGGGTGCCCGCGTATGATGGTCTACCATGAACGACCGCTTGCCCGGACTGCACCGAACCCGCATCAAGATCTGC
>JBKJRR010000518.1:0-27343 GCA_046594635.1 Burkholderiaceae bacterium | reverse complement strand
AAGCGAATGAACTCGCTATCCACGATCTCCGAGGCAATCGCTCGCGTGTGCTTCATGATCGGGGCGCAAGCCACCACCGCAATTGTCATGACGGGGAGCACCAGATGCGAAAAAGCTGAGCGCGCAACCTCCCATTGGCCCGCCAGGAGCGCATCGATGAAATAACTTCCGGTGATTCGTTCTGGTGTTATCAAGGTGGCGCCGAGCCGCCCCATTGGGGCAGGTGACAGGCCCAAGGCATAAAAGAATGTCAGGATCGCAATCAGGCCGAGCCAGTAGGTCGGTATGGAAAATCCCGCCAGCGACACCGCACGCACGACCTGGTCAAAAATGCTGCCTCGGCGGGCCGCTGCCCGGGCACCAACAGGGATGCCCACCATAGCGCCGATCACCACGCCCCATAACAGCAACTCAAGTGTCACCATCGCGCGCTTGGCTATCTCGGCCGTCACTTGTTGGCTGGACAGCCAGGACTGACCCAGATCACCTTTCGCAGCCTTCGAAATATAAATCGCGAACTGAGTGACCAGTGACTTGTCCAGCCCCAGATCCTTGCGGATCGCTGCATGCTCCTGCGCCGAAGCCGTCGGCCCGGCCAACAGGGCGACCGGGTCCCCTCCCCCGATACGCACCAGCATGAAGGTGACAAAAACCACCCCCACCACCAGTGGCAGGGAAACCGCCAGCCGCCGCAGCAGGAAACGAAATAACTGGACCCACATGCTGCTTGCGGCGCCTTGCTCTTACTTGCAGCTCAGCTCGCGCCAGCGCTCGTGGTAGTCTGGCTGCCAGACGTAGCCCTTCATGCACGTCGGCATGGCCTCATGCGCGCCTGGATACATGGTCATGACCCAGGTTGCATCCTTGATATGCATCTGCTGAGCCAGGCTCACCAACTCCAGTCGCTTCTTGGGGTTCTGCTCAATGCGCGCTGCATTGACCAGCTTGTCGAATTCCGGGTTGGCATAGTTGTTCCGGTTGGATGCACCCTCGGAGTGCGCATTCAGGTACAGCGCATACACGGGGTCCAGCACAATAGGGTTGTCCATGAACGTAAAGAAGGGCAGGTCGCGCTTATTGGGCGCGGTACGGGAGCGCATGTTGGCGTCGGTGATTTTCTGCAGATTTACCCGTATGCCAACCTTGGCAAGCTGGTCTTTCATCTGAATCGCGAGCTGCTCTTCAAACCAGAAAACGGCGGCGTACTCCAGCGTCACATCGACTCCGTCGGCATAACCACCCTGCTTGAGCAGTTGACGCGCCTTGTCCAGATTGGTGTCGAACTGCCAGGTCTTGAGGTCGGCACCGGGAACGATGGGTGGAACAATCGAGCGCGCCTGCGTGCCGATGCCTTCAAACACTGCGGCGTTGGTGGCCTTGTAGTCGGTGGCATACAAAATGGCCTGCCGCAGCAAGGGGTCGTCAAACGGCTTGAGGGTCGGGTTCATGCGCACACTGGCATGGCCGGAGCCTTCGTCCGACTCCACCTTCACACGCTTGTCTTTCTTGAGCTCGACGATTTGCTTGAGGTTCAACTCTTCCACCCACTGAACTTGCCCGGTACGCATCAGCGTGAAGCGCGTGCCCGCGTTTGGCACCTCCTTGTAGACCACGCGGTCGTAATAGGGCTTGCCGGCAAAATAATTGGGGTTCGCAATGAACACCGCCTCTTCGCCCGAATTCAGACTCTGCAGGTGGTAGGCACCAAAGCCAGCCGTGTTCTGGTCGATCCACTTCAAAGCCCATGGGTCTTCAGCGGTAATGTATTTCTTGACTTCAGTCGAGTCGTACAAGCTGGGGGTATAGAGCGTGAGCGCCGGCAAGAAGATGCTGCTGGCGGCATCCAGGCTGAAGCTGACGTTGTAGCGATCCACTGCCTCCACCTTGGTGACGCCGGATGCTTTGGCGATGAACGCTCCCGTACGCTTTTGCGCCTGTGACTTTTCCCAGCCCCACACCACGTCAGCGGACGTGAGTTCATTGCCGAACGGACTCTTGACGCCCTTGCGCAATTCGAATGTGTAGGTCTTGCCATCGGGCGAGACCGTCCACTTTGTTGCCATGTGCGGCAAGATGGAGCCAGGGTCCACCACCATGCGGCCTGTCTTCGGATCTTTCTTGTAGCCGTATTTGGTCAGGCCTTCGTAGACCTGGACCACGACGTTCTGGGTATTGGGCTTGAGCGCATCGCCGTCAAACCCGCCAGGCGTCTTGGTGGCTGCCACTACCAGCGTGGCGGCACTGACTGGCACAGCTGCAGCTGCCAGTGCCAGGGAAAGCGCCCCTACTGTGCAAATCTTGCGAAGTGAGAATGGACGATGCATGATTTTCTCCTACTGGATTGAATAAATTGCGAGCAAAAGAGGACAGACGCGGGGGGCGACTCCTAGAGTTTGCCGGTCACGAGTGGCACGCGGTACGGTTCCGCGATTTCAGCGAACAGTTGCTCCACCTTGTAGGTGTGACTGATCTTTCTGCCCAAGACGGGATCTTCCATCTCGAACTGCCAGCGTTGACCGAAGCCGAGCTCTTTGTCCAGCGCCACGATCGTGCTGCAGAAAACCACAAAGTCACGCGCCGGCAGGCCAGGTACGCGCTTTTTCAAGATGTCGAGAATGTCATGCGGTGACAAAAATGCATTCACGCAGACATCTTGGTAAAGCTTTTCGTCCACCCGACTGCGCATCACACATTCGTCCCAGTGGTCGGCAATTTCTTCAAAATCCCAAAGAGTGGGGGCCAGGACATTGGGGTTCACCTGTTTGGACCAGACAATGCTGCCCCGCTCCAGATCGCGATCGGTGTGGTCGCTGCCGACCCCAACGTAAAGACGGTCACTCATCACCAACACGATCTCGACTTCACCCGAACTGCGCAAACCATGCACGCCAATGGCGTCTTCGGTAGTCAAGGCGAAAGCGTCGATCGGATAAATCCGTGGCGCAGGCACGTGCAAGGCGATGGTGACACCCGCACGGGCAACCTCTTCCTGGTGATGCACGGCTACTGACGCTTCACGTGTGGCCGACCCCAGGTTGTACATCCGTCTGACAGGAAAGCGTTTGCTGACGCTGCCATTTTTGGTAATCACCTTGGCTTCAAATGAAAACATGCGGCGCTTTTGTTGGGTAGTGGTTAGATGCTTGGCGAGATTCGATGATGGATGGCGTTTTGGAACTCCCGGGCGGACTTTGCATGAATAAGATTGTCCCGTCAATAGAACAAATGAAATCTCCGCCCCCGTCGAGCCGACTCATTTACATCATGATCTTGCGCCGCGGCACGACACCAGGCGCGCGGACACGGCGCTTATTCCGAAAGACTCTCCTTGACGGAAATACGCGCGTCGACGCTGCCGACCTGGGACACATCCATCTGGTATTCATAACGATCCGGGCGATACAACCCGTGCAGCCACTGCACCGGCCTGTTATTGACGTCGAACACCAGGCGGTTCACCGCCAGCAGGGCCGTGCCAACGGCCACTTCCAGTTCCTGTGCGACCGCGGCATCCGCCTGCCGCGCCGACACCGTCTGCTGCGCGCGCCCCATCTCGACGCCAGACTCCTCAATCAAGCGCAGGATGGGCTTGCGCAGCAGATCCTTGCGTCCGAAACGCTGCGCCAGTTCGTCCGGCACATACGTGGTGATATGGGACACAGGTCCCAGTTTGGAGCTGCGCCGGCGCACCGCCTTCTGCACCAGGGAGCCAAAAGGGATCTTCAAGGCGTCGGCCACGCTGTGCGAGGCGTGGATGGTGCGCACCTCAATCACCTTCACCGAGGTGCGCAGGCTCATGCTGACAATGTTTTCCAGCAGACCACTCATGCCCTTTTTTCCGCGTCGCCGTGCGCCCTGGGAGCCCCCACCTGGCAGCACCACCTCTACTGCTGCGGGATGGGTTCCGCGCCCGGCGCGGCGGGTGATCAGACCCTCGTTGGACAATTGTTCGAGCGCCCGGCGCACGGTCACCCGTCCGGCGCCGAACTCCCGGCTCAGCACCATCTCGGACGGCAGTCCCTGGGCAAAGCGTCCTTCATGCAATTGTTCGCGCAGCACCAGGTAAATCTGGTGGTACTTGGGAAGGGGTAATACAGTGGCCATGTTGCCTCTTCAATGGGGGTTGCCGCCATCCAGATCGATGGCCTCGACCGGGAAGAGCATATCCAATGGCGCTTCGCGCATGACGTGGTACAGCACGAAGCGGTACGCCGATTGCGCATCCAGTTCGCTGGGCGTGAACGCAAACGCCAGATTGCCACCTGTCGCCATCCGACCCGGATAGGCATGGTGCAGCAGGTTTTGCTTGAAGACCGCAGCCGCAGTGCGCGCCAGCGCCGCTTGCGGCGCAATGAACTCCAGCACCAGCCCGGCCTCGTGTCCCGCCTGCAGCGCGGGCGCAAGTGGTCGCACGGCACCCTGCCCATAGACATGGGGAAACAGTTGCCAGTCGCCCGGCACCAGTGCCCGTACCCGCTGCTCGACATCTGCGATCGCCTGCGGCAAGACCCGCAGCAACACCGGATCGGCAATGCCAGCCAGCAACACCACGCGTTCACCCAGCCAGCTGGCGCCTTCGACCTTCAGGCTGGGTTTGTCGCGCGGCACGAAGCGGGCCCCACCCACACGTGTGCGATGCGCGTCCAGGGCCTCGTACCAGGCGTCATGCAACATCAGGCTGCCACCCGGCTCCTCGACCTGCAGCGGGTCAGCCTGCTCATACAAGGCGTGGGCGGCGACCGAGGCCGGCGTGGCGTGCGATTGGGGGTTCATGCTCTCCAGCGAGAACGACTCCAGCGTCAACTCAGCCAGCATCGCATCGCGCCCACCAGGGCGGCAGCACAAGGATGTGCATTCGATGATCTTGGCCATGTGCAGGCACAAGCCGACCGGATAACCGAGCATGGCCGGCAACGTGGCAAATATTGCGGTGTCGCAAGCGCGCCCGGCAATCACCACATCCGGGTCCAGCGCCATTGCGCGCTCGAAAGTTTCCATGCCGCACTGGCCGACGATGTGGCTGCAGGCTTCGATGGCATCAGGCGAAGGCCGGTCAATGGCGCCGATGGGGTCGAGCCGACCCGCCTGCTGCGCCGCAACCACCTGCGCGGCCGCAATGTCGCTGCGGATCGTGACCAGACGCAGGCGCAGACCGCGGCGCGCCACGATGCGCCGCACGATAGCCAGCGTCGCATCCAGATGCACGCCGGCGCCGGCCGTGCCCGCACTGCCGATGATCAGCGGAACGTCGGCCGCACGCGCGGCGCACAGCACCAGATCGAGGTCGCGCTCGATCATGGACTCGGGTGCAGCCATGACGCCGGCACCCAGGTAATATGGTCCCGGGTCGATCGATCCCATGTCGCAGCCGATGACATGCGGCGCGCGTGCCATGCCACGCCGAAATGCATCCTCGGGAATGCCGTAACCCAGCTGGCCCGACGCAGACAACACCCGCAACGCCCCGTCGCCCGCACGGTGGGACTGCATCAGCCGTGCCGTTGCGTTGGCGGGCTTACCTTCGCTGCGGATGCCGCTGTGCGAGCTTGCCTGGGAGCTGCCCGGCGCGGCGCTCATGGATGGATATCCAGCATGGGCCCGTGCTGCTGCGCGCCATAGACGTCACCGTCGCCGGGGCTGCCGGCCATGATGACACGGGGCAACACGTACTTGATGGCATGGATGTCGGCAAGCAGGTGGCGCTGCACTTGCTGCGCCGGCAGGCCGTAGCGCGCCGCCACGGCCGCGCATGACATGGCTGGGCTGCTTGCCGCCAGCGCGTAAGCGGCGGCATCCATCAGGAACACGTCGATCGTCAGTTGCGTGGGACCGGCATTCTTGCTGCGGATCACGTGTGCCATGTCGGCCAGCGTGCGCAAGGGTGGTGTTGCGCCCGTCATCGCGCGGTGAACCCTCCGTCGGCGCAAATCACCTGCCCGGTGATGAACCCCGCCCGGCTGGACAGAAGGAAGCTGACCAGCTCGCCGATTTCTTGCGGCTCGCCGAGGCGACCCATCGGAATACTCTGCTCCATCGCGGCAAGCGCCACCGGGTCGGCGGTGACGGCGGACACCATCGCAGTTCGCACCGGACCCGGACCAACCGCATTGACGCGGATGCCTTGCACCGCCCACTCCAGGGCCAGCGACTTCACCATACCGTTGAGCCCGGCCTTGGACGCGGCGTACGCAGCGCCGCGCGCATGACCCACCAGGCCGATCTGACTGGTGATGACAACCACGCTCGCTTGCGCCGCGCCACTGTCCTGGCGCATGCGCGCGATCGCCGCGCGCGTCAGCAGGAAGGTCGACGTCAGATTCAGCTCCAGCGTCTGGCGCCACTCCTGCACGCTGGTGTCGTCCGACCCCTTCTTGAAAAAAATGCCGGCGCAACAGGCCAGGCCATCGAGCCCGCCCAGCCCCTGCGCTGCTCTCACAGGCAATGTGACGCAACCCGCCTCATCGAGCAGATCCTGCTGCAGCACCAGCGCGCCGGGCAAAGCGTCCTGCGCCAGCGCAGCCTGCGCCGCGTCCTGCACCACGGCAGCCACCCGGGCTCCGTGGCCTTGCAACAGCGCCGCAGTGGCCAGGCCGATGCCCGAACCGGCACCGGTGACGAGCACGCGCCGGCCCGCCAGCTCCGGTAGAGGCTGCGCCAGCGGCTTGCCGTCCATCATCTACAGCCCCAGGTAGTTCTTGCGCAAGTCAGGATCATTCGCCAGGTCACGCGCGGCGCCCTGCATCGCCACAGCACCGTTCTCGATGATGTAGCCCCGGTGCGCAATCGCCAGCGTCTGCACCGCGTTCTGCTCCATCAGCAGAATCGACTGGCCTTCACGGTTCATCCGCACGATGAGTGCAAACATCTCCTCGACCAGCAGCGGTGACAAACCCAGCGAAGGCTCGTCCATGATGAGCAGCACCGGTTCGGCCATCAGACCGCGCCCGATCGCCAGCATTTGCTGCTCGCCGCCCGACAGAGTTCCCGCAGACTGGCTGAAGCGCTCCTTCAGCCGCGGGAAGATCGTCACGACCTTCTCCAGATTGTCGGCGCGCCGCGCGCGTCCGCGCACCAGGCTGCCGGTTTCCAGGTTTTCGCGCACGTTCAGGTTCGGAAAAACGCGCCGGCCCTCGGGCACATGGATCAGACCACGCTTGACGATCTCGGTCGAGCTCTGGCCGACCAGTTCCTCACCCTGAAACTTGATCGATCCGGAAAATGGCTTGTACAGGGCAGAAATGTTGTTGTTCAGCGTTGACTTGCCGACGCCGTTGCTGCCCAGCACCGCAACAATTTCACCCTTGCCGACATCGAGATCGATGCCGCGCAGGATCTCGATGCTGCCGTAGCCGGCATGCAGCTGGCGAACCTCAAGCATGGGTCACCTCCGTCGGTGCGTTGGACGCCGGGTTGGCACTGCCACGACCGAGATAGGCTTCGATCACGGCCGGGTTGTTCACCACCTCCTGCGGCGCACCTTGCGCAATGATCTTGCCGTACGACAACACATAGATATGGTCCGACAGGCTCATCACCGCATGCATCACGTGCTCGATCAGCAGAACGGTGACGCCGCTGTCGCGGATCGCGCGGATGATGCCGATGATCTCCAGGATCTCGGTCGGGTTGAGCCCGGCCATCACCTCGTCAAGCAGCAACAGCTTCGGCCCGGTGGCCAAGGCACGGGCCAGTTCGAGCCGTTTGCGCCCGGCCACCGTCAACCCGGACGCGGGCTGCGCCAGCAAGGGTTCCATCCCGACCTGGCGCGCGACCGCGCGGGCATGCTCCCAGGATTCGCGGCGGTCATGGAACTGCTGGTAGGCGCCGACCGCAATGTTCTCGTGCACAGTCAGCTTCGCAAACGGCTGCGTGATCTGGAATGTGCGCACCATACCGGCGCGCGAGATGCGGTGCACCGGCCAGCCGGTGATGTCCTGGCCCATGAAATGCACCTGACCGCCGCTGGCGGCATGGAAACCGGCAATACAGGCGAACAAGGTCGTCTTGCCTGCGCCATTGGGACCGATCAGCGCGACGATACGGCCCTGCTCCACCTGCAGACTGGCATCGTCGACCGCCCGCAGGCCGCCAAAGACCTTGCTCAGGTTCGATACCTGCAACATCATGTCTTGTCCCCCTTTTTGGCGCCACGCTTGCGGCTGAACAGGTCGATCAGGCCGTTGGGCAGGAACGCAATGATGACCACCAGCAGGGCACCGTACAGCACCAGTGACAGACCCTGGATTTGCGTCAGCGTGCGGGTGACGTCGCCCACCAGCGCCAGCAGCACCGAGCCCACCAGCGGTCCGTAGACGGTGCCGGCACCGCCAATCATGGAGACCAGCAGCATCTCGATCGATTTATCGGTTCCGAAGGCGATCAACGGATCGATGTACAGGAAATACTGGGCAAAGAAACAACCGCCGATGCCGCCGATCGCGCCCGAGATCAGCATCACCTTGACCTTCTCGGAAAACACGTTGATACCCAGGGCCTTGGCCGAGTCTTCGTTTTCGCGGATCGCGGCCAGTTGCGCGCCGAAACGCGAACGCCGCATCCATTCGGCCAAGGCCACCGAGCCAACGGCCAGCACCAGGATCAGGAAATAGAAGCCGCTGCGGTCAGCGAACTGCAGGTTGCCGGCGCCCGCCTTCATCGGAATCAGCAGTCCGAGTCCGCCACCGGTAATGCTGATGGAGTTGCTCACGATCCGCAGCACTTCGGCGAACGCCAGTGTGATCAGCGCGAAATACGAACCCTTGAGACCGGCGCGGAACGACAGTACGGCGATGACGCCGCCGACGAACGCACCAGCCAGGCCCGCGATCGGCAATCCGAGCCACGGCGAGATACCAAATTTCATCTGCGCGATGGTCGACGCATAAGCCCCGACACCGAAAAACGCGACATGGCCGAACGACAACTGCCCGGCAAATCCCCCGGAAATATTCCAGGACTGGCCAATAAAGGCATAAAACAAGGCCAGCACGCCAAAGTTGACCATGAAGCTGGACGGGAACACGAACGGAAACGCGATCGCGACCGCCAGCACCGACAGGTGCAGGGTCCAGGGAATGGGTTTGAGATCGGATGCAGTCGTCATGATTTCGCCCCGAACAGACCCGACGGACGCAGCAGCAGGATCAGAATGAAGATCAGCGAGATGCCGATCTGACCCATGCTCTCGCCCAGGAACAGTCCGCCGAATGACTCGGTCAACCCGATGATCAGGCCACCCACGACGGCGCCCAGAAAACTGCCCATCCCGCCCAATACCACCACCGTGAAGGCCACCAGCACGAATACATGACCCACCGTCGGCGAGACGTAGAAGATCGGCATCATCAGCGAAGCGGCCGCTCCCAGCGTGGCCAGGCCGATGCCGTACGAGATCGCGAAGATTCGGTCCACATCGATGCCCACCAGACGCGCACCAACCCTCTCCTTGGCCACCGCGCGGATGGCACGGCCAGTATCGGTGCGTTGCATGAACACCCCCAGCGCAGCGCACAGGGCCATGGCCACGGCAAACGAGATCAGTTTGGGCAGCGGCACGAAGGCCGGGCCGACCTCCACCATGGTGTCCGAATACGACACCAGGATGGTGCGCGAATCGCCCTTGAAGAACATCAGTGCCAGGTTCTCAATCAGGATTGACAGGCCCAGAGTCACCAGCAGGATGTTCTCGTCCTTGCCACTGGACAGGCGCCCGATCAGGCCTTTGTAAAGCAGGTAGCCAAAGATGAACATCGCCGGCACCATGATGAAAAGCGACAGGTAGGGGTCGATGCCCAGCAACGTCAGCAGGTAGTAAACGCCAAACATGGCGAGCATCAACATGCTGCCATGGGCGAAGTTGATGATATGCAGCACGCCGTAAATCAGCGTCAGGCCCGATGCCACAAGCGTGTAGATGCCGCCCAGCAGCAGGCCGTTGATGGCCGCCGCGCCAATGATGTTCGCGTCCACGGAACCTCCAGGAGTTGTGCGCCAACCCCCGGCCAGCTGCCGGAGGTCGACTAATGGTCAGCCGATACGCTCAGCTCACATCTTCGGGCGCGGGTACACCGGCTTGGCGGACGCAAACTGATCAGGCGCCACCACGTCGATGTCCGTCTTGGACGCCTGCAGCAATACGCTGCGGCCGCCTTCGTTCTGACCATTGACGAATTTGGTTGCGCCATACGGCATCATGTCAGGGAACCAGGTGCTCGCGGCCAGTGCGGCGTTGACCTTTTCCTTGTCGGCCGTCGCTGCGCGCTGCAAGGCATCGGCATACAACATGATGCAGTTGTAAGACAGATAGACCTCGAACGTCAACAGGCCACCCTTGGCTTCGACCTGCTTTTTCAGGGCCATGGCCTTGGCGCTCTTGGGATTGAACCAGTGGTTGAAGTCCATCATGTACTGCGCCACGTCGGGCTGCTCTTTGACCAGCTTGTAGTTGAAGCCGCCGCCCAGCACACTGAACATGGCTGCCACGTCCACTTTTTGCTGTGCCAGCGTACGCGCCAGCAGCACGTATTCGTTCTGGTAGTTGCTCATGATCACCAGATCGGGCTTGAGGCCCTTGATGCGCAGCGCAATGTTGGAAAAGTCGCGCGTCGGATTGGCGTGCTTGATCGTCTCGATGGCCTGGATGCCGATGCTTGGCAACTTGCCCGCCAGCAACTTGGCGGTACCGGTGCCGAATTCGGATTCTTCATGCACCAGCACAGCCGTCTTGGCCAGGCCACTGGCGCCCTTGTTGATGCCCCCCAGCGCCGCAATGGCGTCGTCGACGCAGGCGCCAAAGCCCGGTTTGAGGCGGAACACATTCTTCAGGCCCCGATTGACGATCAGGTCGGAGGCACCCACATCGATCAGGAACGGCGTGTTGTACTTGGCGGCCGCCTGCGTGGCCGGCAATGCAATACCGCTGGAGAAACAACCCAGGTATGCAGCCACACCGTCCTGCTCCATGCGCTCAACCTCGCTCACTCCCACTTCGGGGCGCGACTGCGAATCGCCCAGCAGGGCCTCGAGCTTGGCGCCCCCCATGGCCCGGATACCTCCGGCGGCATTGATCTCGTCGATCGCCAACTGAGCGCCCATACGCGACTGGCCACCGCTGTAGGCGAGGCCGCCGCTGACCGGATGCACCAGGCCGACCTTGACCGGTTTGGGCTGGGCCAGCAGCAGGCCGGGTGCGCCGAGCACTGCGCTCGCCGCACCAGCCTGCAGAATCAAGCGACGCGACAGTGGATGGGTTGTATTCATAGGAGTCCTCACAGTGGTTGATGGCAAGTAGAAAATTGATACATTGTTCCATTGATAGAACAATTGGGCTAGACTATGCACCCAAGCCGCCGGCAAGTCAACTCCGGCAAAACCCGATGTAGCAAATAGTTGGGAGCCGCCACCGTGGACCACGACCTGTACGACTATTCGGCGCTGCCCATGCGCGCAGCGGGCCCTCCCGGTCTGGCGCACGGGCTGTCTGCATTCGCTGTGTTGTTCCTCGAACACTGGGAGCTGAGTCCGCCCGCAGATGCGCTGCGCGACCCGCGCTTGGTCGGCGAGTTCGGCAGCTTTTCGCCCGACTATCGCAGCTGGTCGCAGCGCGAATACGGACTGCGTGTGGGCATATTCCGGGTCATCGACGCCCTGCGGGAAGCGGGCATACGGCCCGTAATCGCCGCCAACGCCATGGCGGTGCAGCGCCTGCCGGGCCTGGTCGAGATTTTCCGGCTGTGGGGCTGCGACTGGATCGCGCATGGCCTGGCGGCGACGCGCCTGATGCATGGCGACATGCCACTGGAGCGGCAGCGCGCGTCAATCGAGCAGTCAATGGACGCCATCGAGTCCTGCTCGGGCCAGCGCCCGATTGGATGGTTGAGCCAGGACTGGGGCACGACCACCGACACCCCCCGTCTGCTGGCGCAGGCCGGTATCCGCTTCACGCTGGACTGGTGCAACGATGACCAGCCCTACTGGATGCGCACCGATCCTGGGCTGCTGTCGATACCGCTGAGCAGCGAGTGGGATGACGTGCAGTGCCAGTGGCTGCGCCATGTCGAGCCGCGGGCTCATGCGGCAATGGCATCGGAAGCCTTTAATCGGCTGCGCACGGAATGCGCCACACACCAACGCGGCGCCGTGTTCGGTCTGGCACTGCACCCCTGGGTGTGTGGCATGCCCAGCCGCATTTCTGCATTGCGCCATTTGCTGAACGAATTGCGCTCCCACTGCGACGTGCACTGGACCAGCCCGCACGCCATCCATGCTGCCATTACCGAAAGTCCCCGCCATGAATCCTGTTGAACAACTGAGCCAATTCGCCGCCGAGCTCAACTACCCAAGCCTGCCCTCGGAAGTCCGGGACCAGACCGGGTGGATCCTGGCCGACACCATCGCCGCGATCGTCGGGGGCTCGGCCGAACCCGAGATGTGCGCCCTGTCCGGGAAGCTCGGGAACGGGGGCGACAGCACCGTGCTGGGCCACGGACTTTGTGCCAGCGCAGATGTCGCGGCCTTGCTCAACGGCACGGCTGGCACCTTTCTCGAGATGGACGAAGGCAACCGCTTCTCGCGCGGTCATCCGGCCATTCATGTGATCCCGGCCGCGCTGGCCCTGGGTGAGCAACGAGGCGCCGATGCAGACAGTTTTCTTTCAGCGCTTGTGGTCGGCTACGAGGTCGGCTCGCGTATTGGCGCCGCGTCGCGGCTGCGCGCCAGCATGCATCCGCACGGCACCTGGGGCACGATAGGTGCTGCCGCTGCCTGCGCACGCCTGGCCAGCAAGGACGCCAAGACCATGGCCGAGACCATCAACATCGGCGCATCGCTGACCACGGCCACGTCCAAGCGCACGATGTTGGAGGGTGGTCTGGTGCGCAATGTCTATGCTGGCCAAAGCAACCGCAATGGACTACTGGCGCTGCAACTGGCCGAATCGGGTTTTACCGGCGAACGTGACGCCGTAACGTCGCTGATGGGTTCCATCGTGTCCGAGCAATTCGAGCCGCAGGAAATGCTGCGCGAGCTGGGTGATCTCTGGCATCTGACACAGAATTATTTCAAGCTGCACTCCTGCTGCCGCTTCAACCATGGCACGCTGGATGCCCTGGACCAGATTGCCGCACGAGGTGCGCTGCCGCTGCCCGATGACATCCGTGACATCCGGGTCGACAGCTACGCCTATGCGGCCGAACTCGATGACCCGGCGCCGCGCAACACGCTGGCGGCCAAGTTTTCGGTGCCGTTCGCGGTTGCCACGCGCATCGTGCACGGTAACAGTGGACTGGATAGCTTTAGCTGGAACGCAGTACGTGACGCGCGTGTTCTTGCGCTGGCGCGCCGGGTGACGGTGCATGAAGACCCGCAGATGACCCGGCGCCTGCCACTGGAACGCCCGGCGCGGGTACGGATCGTGCTGCGCGATGGCCAGGCACTGCAGGGCGAAGTGGGCGTCAACCGCGGCGACGATGCCCTGCCCTACAGCCGCGCGGAACTGCGTGGCAAGTTCATGGAATTGACCGGCCGCGTCTGGCCGCAACAACATGCGGAGCAGGTACTGGAGTCCACCCTGGCCATGGCCGGTGGCACGACGGGGTTCGGCGACTGGGTCGATCTGTTGCGCCACCCACCCCGCCAGACGGATCATCGTAACAACAAGTCCCAGGCGGCTTAGTCAGCGAAACGGGCGTCAGAGAGGTACATTGGCTACCCCTCGCGCAACCGCATGCAGAAGGTCAACCCAGCGAGTTGTCCCCGCTCATGTAGACACTCATGTCACAGATGCGCCCGGCGTGCAGGCGGAAAAAATTGCAGTTGTGCTTGGCAGTGACCGTTCCCTGCGGCGAGACGTTGCGCACGGTGAATTGGCTGGCGATACGCAACGGCGCCGCCACGACATGGTCGAAGTCGCCATGCCAGACGCTGGCGTAGCGCGCGAAAAGGCGGCTGTACATGCCGCAGATCTCGCTGTCGCGGCCACGGTACACCGTGTCAAAAGTGGCAATCGTCACCCGGGCATCTGCCGTGAAGCAATCGAGCGTCGCGGCCAGGTCCATCCGGTCCACAGCCGCAAAATAGTGGACCACCAGCGCGGTGATCGGCTGACCGGCGCATGGGCCGCCCATCATCGCTTCGGCTTCGGCTTCGGCTTTGCCCGACATCAGCTGGCCTTTCCCGATGCTTGCGCTGCGCCGAGCATCGCCTGCAACATGTCCAGCCGCGGAAACATGGGCGCCGGATACCCGGCGCGGCTGTGGGCCAGACCCAGTGCCAGCGCGGCCTCGGCCATCTTGTAACTCAGCGGCCCGGGATTGATCACCGGTACCGGCAACCGGTCAGCCAGATAGTCATGGGCCTGGTGCATGGTTGTGGAGCCCAGTATCAACACCTCGGCCCCGTCTTCGTCAATTGCCTTGCGCGCTGCCTGTTCCAGCAGCGGGAAAACGAGTTCCTCCTTGCCTGCCAGCAAGGCCTGGTTATCCGGCGGAACCTCGATCGCACGCACCGAAGCGCACTTGTGGTGCAAGCCGAGTTCGTCCAGCGCCTTCTTGTACAGCGGTTTCCAGCGGCTGGCCATGGTCAGGATCGAAAAGCGGTCGCCCAGCATCAGCGCCGTCAGCATCGAGACCTTGCCGGGACCGAACACCGGAATGTCCAGCACCGAACGCAGCGCGGCCACACCCGAGTCGCTCATGGTGTCGATGCAGACGGCGGCATATCCCTCCTGCTGCGCCCGGCACCCGGCCTCGAAATTTGCAACGTCGGCCAGCACGAAATCATGGTGGCTCGAATAGTTCACGGGACCCGCTTTGACGGTGCGGTACTCGAAAAGGATGTCGGGGCCGAACTGCAGGCCTGCCAGCTGCTGCTCGCGCAGCAAAAGGTTGTCGGCCGACATGGCGAATGGCACGATGACCAGTACCTTCTTCATACGCTGGTGCCCGAGCGGGCCTGCATCCGCAGTTCATCAAGTGCCGCAGCCGTCGACGTGACCCGTCCGAAAAGGCGCTGGAAATTGCGCATCGTCACCTGGTGCAGGTCCTCATGGGTGGTACCGCAGGCGTCTTCGACCAGGGTCACCAGGTAACCGCGGTCTGCTGCTTCGCGCGCCGTGGTCTCGACACACATATTCGTCGAGATGCCACACAGGTAGAGCTGCTCGCAACCCAGCGCGCGCAACAGGCTGTCGATGTTTGTCGACGCAAACGCACCGATGGAGGTCTTGCGCAACACATGCTCTCCTGCGCGGGGTCGCAACTCCTCCAGAATCTCGTGCTCATGGCTGCCTACATGGTTGGCGAACTCCACAAACAACTTGCGCATGTGGATCGGCGCGTCCCGCGCGTCCGCATGGGCAGCGCCAACCGTCACGTGCAGTACCGGCTGTGCCATTTCGGTGAACCGGTCGCGCAAGCTGCAGGTGTGGGGCAGCACCGCGGTCTCGATGCGGTCGAACCGGTAGTTGCCAACATCGGAACCCTGGGCCCGCAGCTTGCGGCCCAGCGCACCCTGACGCGAACCGGTGGCATATTGCATGTCGATGATGACCAGGGCCACGCGGGCCGGGTCGACCGGACGTTCGGTCATGTAGGCGCGGATGTAGTCGGCTGGGGCGGTAGTTGTCATGGGTGTGGAATGTTGTCAACGCCGCTTGCGCCGGCGTGGGTTTGTTGGCGGTAGTGCGCAACGATGTCGGCGCCGGTGGCACACCAGACACCGCTGTGCGAGAGGATGTAGTCCAGCGCCTGCGCCAGATGGTCGATGCGATGGGGCTGACCCATGATGAAGGGGTGCACGGCGATGTTCATGACCTTGCCGCCCACCGCACCTTCGGCATACAACACGTCGAACTCGTCGCGGATCTTCTGCGCGAAGGCGGCCGCCTCCTGGCCGCGCCGCCATGCGATGCTGTCATTGATCTCCATCGAATATGGCAAGGACACCAGCTCACCCTGTCGCACCCGTACCGGCGTCGGCTGGTCGTCGTGGTACAGGTCACACAGGTAGGTGATTCCGGCTTCGGCCACCAGATCGGGCGTTTGCAAGGTGTTCGACGCTGCGGGCGAGAACCACCCGATCAGGTCGCGCCCGGTCACGGCGCGGTGAATCTGCTGGCATTCTGCAATGGCAGCGCGCTCTTCGTCCTCGTCCAGGCCCCAGTGGTAACGCGTGTTGTACAGGCCGTGCGACATGAACTCCCAGTTGCGCCGCATCATCGCCTCGGCAATGTCCGGATACATCTGCAGCACGGCGATCGACAATGACACCGTGATCGGCAACTGGAAGCGATCGAACAGTTCCATCAGACGCCAGACACCGACCCGGTTGCCGTAGTCGCGCAGGCCGTAACCCAGAATGTCCGGATGCGGGATACGCGGCCAGGGGTCACGGACTCGGATCTTCTGGGGCAAGAACTCGTAGTGTTCGATATTGGGCGCAACCCACAACGCCACGCGGGCACCTCCAGGCCAACGCAAAGGCACACGCTCGGGCGCGGCCGAATAGGTGATGCGCTCGGCGCCATCGACCATGCCCAGGGGTTTCTCGCTATCGCGCATGATCAGCACTCCCGTCCAGACCACCCCAGGAGCCCAGAATGCCCGTTATTTCCGTCACCTTGTTGCCCGGCTATTCCAGCGAGGCCGAAACACGGCTGGTGCAGCGCGTGGCGATCGCGGCCCGTTCGGTGATTGCCGCAGCGCCAGCAGGGACCACGGTGTTCGTGCAACATGCCAACACCTATCAGCGCGATGACAAGGTGTTCCTCGCCGGCGCAGCAGAACGCCCCGACGCCTCGGCACTGGTCCATGACTTTCTCGATCTTATGCAGCAGCGCGACCTGCCGGCTGCCCAGGCGCTGCTGGCACCGGATTTCCAGATGACGTTTCCGGGTGCGCCCGCGATGCAGCAACTCGAGCAGTTGGTTCAATGGTCGCGTAGCCGCTACCTCGGCGTGGCCAAGGACTACGAGCGCTTTGACGAATGCTGGACCGGTGACGGCGCTATCGTCTATTGCTTCGGCCATTTGCACGGAACCTGGCTCGATGGCACGACATTCGGAGGCATCCGCTTCATCGACCGGTTCGAGGTGTCTGACGGCAGGATCTGCCGCCAGGATGTCTGGAACGACATGGCGCTGCAGCCGTTTCCGGCAGCACCCGCTGTGCCCTGAACGCGGCACGCCACCGGCGCGGACTTGGGGTGCAGCGCACACGCCGAGTTGCTCCGCTCTTCAGGCTTGCGCCGCTGTCCAGGCATCCAGAATCTCACTGCCTGTTGCGGCCCAGACTCCGTCATGGCCCATGATGTGTCGCAGTGCGTCTTCCAGCGCCTTGATGCGGTAGGGCTGGCCGATCACCCAGGGATGCAGCGATATGGCCATGATGCGCCCACCCTGCGTGGCTGACTCCTTGTAAAGCACATCGAACTGGTCGCACAGCTGGTCGCGGAAGTCGTCCTCGGTGTGGTGGTTTTGTACCAGGATTGTGTAATCGTCGATGTCCACCGGATGCGGCATCGCAAACAAGTCTTTGCTCGCCGTGCGCATGGCGTACGGCATGTCGTCGTTGACCCAGTCGCAGACGTAGTCGACGCCTGCAGCAGCCAGCAGGTCGAGTGTGACGGGTGACTCCGACTTGGCCGGAGACAACCAGCCCCGGACCGACTGGCCCGTGGCCTGACGCAGCGTGGCCAGCGTGTCGTCGATGACCTTCTTCTCAACGTCCGGTGCCAGGCCAGCATGGTGCAGGTGGTCCATGTCCTGTCCATTGGCAACGATCTCCCACTTGCGCAGTGTGCACTCCCGCAACAGACTCGGATATCGCGCCGCCACCGCAGCGTTCACGGCCACCGAGGCCCGGATGCCATGGTGGTCGAGTGCCTGCATCACGCGGAAAATCCCGACCCGGTTGCCGTAGTCGCGCAGCGTGTAATGACGCAGGTCGGGGTAGGCGGTCTGCATGGCGCCCGGCGGCTTGAACGGAACGCCTTGCATGTCAAGCGGGAACCACTCTAG
Source organism: Burkholderiaceae bacterium (assembly GCA_046594635.1). Classification (GTDB taxonomy): domain Bacteria; phylum Pseudomonadota; class Gammaproteobacteria; order Burkholderiales; family Burkholderiaceae_C; genus CAISIP01. The sequence goes on along the minus strand of JBKJRR010000518.1, from coordinate 9,330 downwards.
CGCCGGCACCACCCATAAGGCAACCCTGGCGCGACGCGGCCAGACCACCGGCTTGCGCTGCGGCAGGATCGACCAGTCATACCGGTCGTGGTCCATGCCGTAGCGGCGATTCGCATAGGTCAGATAGCTGTCGGGAATACTCATGGCGCCTCTCCCACGGCCTGACTGGCCTGCGCAAAAGCGTCGTAACAGTGGTCGTTGAAATGCTGCGCAATTTCGCGGCCGGTGGCCAGCCAGACCTTCTCGTGGCCGGTGATATACGACAACGCCTCTTCGAAAGCGGCCATCCGGTAGGGCTGGCCGACCAGATACGGATGCAGCGGGATACACATCACCGTGCCCGACTTCTCACCCTCCTGGTACAAACGGTCGAACTGGCGCTTGAGAATGTCGGCGTAGCGCCGCGGCGACACCAGGTTGACGTTGTAGACAATGACGTCGTTCATCTCGAGCGAATACGGCACACTGATCAGCCGACCCTTCTTCACCTTGACGGCACCCGGCTGGTCGTCATGAAACAGGTCGCACACATAGGTCAGCCCCATCTCGGCCACCAGGTCCAGTGTGTTGTCGGTGTAGGTCAGCGCGGGCGCCAGCCAGCCGTCCAGCTTCTGGCCGGTGTGTTTGCGGATGGTGTCGATCGAATCCTGTATCACGGCACGCTCCTGCGCTTCGGTCATGCCCATCAGGTAACGCGTGTTGTACGTGCCATGCGAGTAGAACTCCCAGCCACTGTCGGCGCAGGCCTGTATGACCTCGGGGTGGTGTTCGCATACCGCGACATTGAGAGAGACGCTGCCGCGCATGTTGCAGCGTTGCATGGCCTCCAACATGCGCCAGAAGCCTGCCCGGTTACCGTAGTCGCGGTAGGCGTAATTGAGCACGTCGGGTGCGGGCCGGGCCCAGGCCGCACGCGCCGGATTGCGCGGCGGATCGAGCTCGTAGAACTCGATGTTGGGTGCAACCCAGAACGCCACACGGGCATCGCCAGGCCAGCGAATTTTCGGTCTGCCGGCGTAGGGCAGGTAGTCGTAGAGACCGGGATCGCGCATCACCTGGCGGCTCCTGCCGCGGGCGCCACCCGACGCAACTGCTCCAGCGTTTCCTGCACCGACAGAACGTCGGCGTACTTGACCGCCATATCGTAAAGGTTCGCGAAATGCGGGCCCTCATGTTTGTCGGCGACACACTCTTCAGGCACGATGGTGCGAAAGCTGCGCGACAGACTGTCGACTACGGTGGCGCGCACACAGCCCGACGTCGACCCACCCGTCACCACCACGGTGTCGACCTTGTGGAAGGTGAAAATCGAACCCAGGTTGGTCTCAAAAAATGCCGACGCCATGCGTTTGTTGATGATGATGTCACGCACCTTGTCAATGTTGAGCCTGTCGTCGAACTCCGAACGCCGACTGCCGACCTTGATGTTCTGCAGCGAGTCCGGCGTGTGGGTGCGGGTGCCCCAGACACCACAATCCTCGCCGGACTCCATGTAAGCGACATAGGTCCAGATGACTGGAAACCCTCGCGAGCGGAACTCCTCGGCCAGGGCATTGACATGGACTAGCTGCTGGGGGTCGGTCTCATAGGCTGTGGCGAACTCCCCGACGCTGGTATAGGCCTTTTGCAGATCGATATTGATGAGTGCCGGCATGGCGCCAAAGCCGAAGCGCCTGCGCGTCGGATTGGCCTTGAAATCGGTGAACAGCTGGCGGCTGGTTTTGGATGAATGCTCCACGGATATGTCCTTCCAGATCGACGCAGGGATTGCCGCAGCCGCACGGGCCGGGCAGCACAACCGCCAAAAGCTGGCGTGGAAATAATGATGCAACAGGCTAATTGTTCTGTCAATAGGACAATTGAACTGCGCTGTCGGAACGCTCCTACATCGACAGACGCCCTCTCCCGACAGGGCCTGGGCCGCCGGACCTATCGCCATGGTGCGGTGATTTTGTGACACTGAAACCCTCGCGACACACGGTTGCGAACGGTCCGGGAAACGGGCCGAACGACCCCACAAACCAGGAGCTCCGTCATGCTGCACTATGCCGTCGTATTTTTCGTCATCGCCCTGATTGCCGCGCTGTTCGGCTTCGGCGGTATCGCGGCCAGCGCCGTGGGTATCGCCAAGATCCTGTTCTTCGTGTTCGCGGTACTGGCCATCGCCAGCTTCTTGTTCAGTCTGATCCGCAAGGGATGAGCCAGCCACGCCGCACACGAGACCCAGCGGTACGGGCGCGTCACGCCGGTCGAATCGGTGCTGATCGCAGCCGGCATCGCTGCTGTGGTGATGGGCCTTGTCAGCGTAATGGCGCGCCAGGGTTCGCGCCACTGAGTCGATCAAATCCGGCCTTGCCGGCCGCGGCTGCGGCCAGGCTGGCAATGGTGCCCCACGCCATATCCATCAGCGCCACCGACACAGGCCAGTCCCTGAGAGTGGCCAGGTTGGTCAGGTCGTACGCCGCATAGGCCACAAAGCCGAAAAACGCGCCGCGGCGCAGTGTGGGGCCCCAGGGCGCGCTGCGGCCGTGCGGCGCCACAACAAAGACCATCAGGCCGACAGCATAGACCAGATAAAAGGCCAGCGCTGCGACAGGATTGACCTGCGGCGCCATCAAATGCCCCAAGCCTTGCTGGTACAGCGATCGCGCCAGCCAGCCAATCCACACGGCGTCCATCAGCCCCATCACCAGCACCACCAGCGCCCAGCCGCCCAGGTGCTTCTTCACAACCAGTATTCCCAGAGTCGCGCAAAAATCTCCTTGACCCGCGGCCCAACCGGTCGGCGCTCCCATTCGATCAGCGTCACCGCATCGGACTGCTTCAGGTCGCTATCGAACATGGCCTGCAACTGGGCGCCGAAATCGGTACCCAGCACCACGGCGTTGAGCTCGTAGTTGTGCAGGAAGCTGCGCCAATCCAGGTTTGTCGAACCCACCGTGGCCCAGACTCCGTCGATCAAGGCAGTCTTCGAGTGCAGGATCGCGCCGTGACGCTCATGAATCTTGACGCCTGCGCGCAGCAGTCGCCCGTAATGCGTACGGCCGGCGTGGAACACCAGCCACGAATCGGTCTGCGCCGGAAGTATCAGCGACACATCGACGCCGCGGCGTGCCGCGCGTTCGAGCGCGTCGAGCAACTGCTCATCGGGAACGAAATAGGCGTTTGTGATCCGGATGCTGGTTTGAGAATGGTGAATCGCCGAAATCAGCGTGCCGTAGATGCGGCTGTAAGACTCGTCCGGCGAACTGCCGATCACCCGAACCAACTGCTTGCCCGGTGGCTTCTGGCTTGGATAGTAGTTGCGCGCCTCCAGCGGGCCGCCATGCTGCGATTGCCACGCGCCCATGAAGATCTTCTGCAGGTCAGCCACCACCGGTCCGTCGATTTGCAGGTCGGTGTCGCGCCAAGGCAGCGCGCCTGCCTCGGGTGCTTTCGTATGGGCCAGCGGCGAGCTGGAGTAGACGCCGCTGATATTGATACCGCCCAGGAATGCGGTCGTGCCGTCGACGATGAGCAACTTGCGATGGTCGCGTTGGTTCAACTCCCAGTCCTTGCGCGCCAGCAGCGGATTGATCGGATTGAACTCCAGTACCCGGATGCCACTCGCTTTCAGCCGCTCGAAGAAGGCTGGTGGGGTGCTCAGCGTGCCGACACTGTCGTGGATGAGATTGACCTGTATCCCCTGCAACTGCTTGCTGATCAGCGCCTGCGCAAAACGCTGGCCGACCTTGTCGTCATCCAGGATGTAGGTTTCCATGTTGACGTGGTCGCGGGCGTGTGCGATGGCGGACAACATCGCCTCGTATGTCGCGGGGCCGTCCTGCAGCAGCTTCACCGAATTGCCGGTGGTCAGCGGATAACCGGCAATCGCCTCCTCGAGCGCGAGGTGGCGCTCAAAGATATCGGTCGCCAGGCCGCGGCTCTCGAGCGCGTCCAGAATCACCCGGCTACGCGCGTCCGACAACAGGCCGCTCGTTCCGGCGACCTGTATCGGCCCCTGCCGCGGCATCAGATCCGGAACATACCGGGGCAGGCTGCTGCAGCCGGCCAACAGAACCACTACCAGCGCGAGCCAGCGTCCATGGCTCGCGCAACGGCCAGCGGCGAGTCGGCCGTTGGGAAAGACTGGCAAAGGGAGTGGTAATACGCTGTTCATGGTCAGATTCTGCACTGGGACGCCGTTTGAAAAGGCGATCATGACACCCGTACTGCAAAAGCCGTTATCGGACGGCACGACGCACAGCCGCAGGAATCGACGCCGCGTCAGGACCCTGCGCGCGTGATTTGCTCAGGCCAACGCCTGCCGCCATGTTCACGCGGTCAATTCCTACAAGCGTTGGTCTTGCTGGCCGATAGTCGGCACCGCGGCGCAAACCTACATTGGCCCCATGGCAACGGGACCTGCCACGAGGCGCTCGCCGACACCACCCACCTCAGTCACTCACCAGGAGATAACACCATGAAAATTCGCACACTGATCGCCGCTGCAGCATCCGCCGTCGTCTTGTTGACCGCCACCGGCTGCGCCGTGACGCGGGGACAGGAAACGACCGGGTCCTATATCACTGACTCGGCCATCACCGCCAAGGTCAAGACACGCTTCGTGCAGGACAAGCTGGTCGATGCGACCAGCATCAATGTAGAAACCCTCAACGGCACCGTGATGTTGTCGGGCTTCGCGAAGAATGTCGCTGAAAAAGTCCTTGCCGAGAGCCTGGCCCGTGGCGTCAGTGGCGTGGTGATGGTCAAGAACGAACTGTCCGTCAGCCCCTGATTTTCACCGGTGACCTCAGGGTTGCCTGTTCGTCCGCGTCGATAACGCCGCCCTGGGTGGCTCGCCTGGCCTGGGCTGAGCACGTCCGCCCATCACAAGAACGGCGCAAGAAGGCCCGTTGCCCGCTCAAGGCAGCGGGCTTTCTTGTGTACGCTCGGCAAGACCTGGCTTACCATCCCAGGATGTCTACGCCGCAACCCGACCCTTCCGCGACTGACACCATTGCCTTGCGTCTGGACATCTACGGCCAGGTACAGGGCGTCGGTTATCGGCATGCGATGCAGACCATTGCCTGCAAACTGCAATTGCGGGGCTGGGTGCGCAACCGGCGCGATGGACGCGTGGAGGCCCTGGTACAAGGGCCGTTCGATCAGGTCGCACGATTGCTGGTCTGGTGTCAGCACGGCCCTCCCCTGGCGCGCGTTGATCAGGTCGAGCAGCAGACACAGGCACCCGAGCCCCAGTGGACCGAGTTCCTCTGCAGGGACACGCAAGACTGATGTTCCCTGTCGCCGTAAAGCTGTTGCGCGTTTTGCTGTTGTTGCTCACGCCACACCTTGCACTGGCGCAGCAGCCATTGCCGGGCCCGGCATCGGCAGCGCTGGCGGAGCACCGGTTCTCGACCATGACTGTCGGCCCGGTGGTCGCACCCTGGCGCGTCGTCGGATTGCCTGGTCAGAAATTTCCGCTGAGCCGATTTGCAATCACGCAAAGTGGCAACACATCGGTGTTGCGACTGCAGGCTGATGCGTCATACGGCAACCTGGTGTTTGACATGCAAGCTACCTCGCTGCCTGCTGGCGCGTTGCTGCGCTGGCGCTGGCAATTGGAGCGTAGTCCGCAAGGCACAGATCTGCGGCGCAAGGACGGCGACGATGCGCCGCTCAAGGTCTGCGCGTTGTTCGACATGCCGTTGCAAGGCATGTCGTTCGGCGAGCAGTCCCGGCTGCGCCTCGCGCGTGCCGTGTCAGGCGAAGCGCTGCCAGCTGCCACGCTGTGTTACGTCTGGGACCGGCAATTGCCGGTTGGGACCGAACTGCCCAATATCTTCAGTCCGCGGGTCCGTTATGTGGTCGTCAGCCAAGGTCCGGCCCGGCCGGGTCAGTGGTTGACGCTGGAACGAGACCTGGCCAGCGACTTCTTGCGCGTGTTCGGGCACGAATCTGCTGTGGTACCGCCGCTGCTGGCATTGGCCGTAGGAGCCGACACCGACAACACATCCTCGCACAGCGTAGGCTACGTCGGCGATTTGGCCCTGGCGCTACCTTGAGGCGAGGAGCGCCGGCCACGCGATGGGCGACGCCAGTCGGGCGGATCCTTGGCGCGAATCATGTAAGAATTTCGGAAATCTGGCGACAACCAGCATGATCCACTGCGGCGCCGAACTTGCCGCCAACAACCAGGAATCGGTCCCACAGTGCGCCTCCAAAAAATTCTGATCCTGCTGGTCGTCGTTATCGGCGTCATCGTATTTTTCGCTTTCGACCTCGGCCGCTTTTTCAGCCTCGACTTCGTCAAGCAAAGCCAGGGCCAGATTGCGGCGCTCTATGCCGACCAGCCACTCAAGATCAGCCTGGCATATTTCGGGATCTACGTGGCGATCACGGCGCTGTCTCTGCCGGGCGCTGCCATCATGACGCTTGCCGGCGGTGCCGTGTTCGGCCTGCTCTGGGGTACGGTGCTGGTCTCACTGGCGTCCACGATGGGCGCGACGCTGGCCATGCTGGTGGCACGTTATGTGCTGCGCGACGCGATCGAAGCACGCTTTGGCCGCCGCCTGGCCGAGGTCAACAAAGGCGTCACCCGCGAAGGACCGTTCTACCTGTTCACCTTGCGACTGATTCCGGCCATCCCGTTCTTCGTGCTCAATCTGGTGATGGGCCTGACCCGCATGAAAACCCTGACTTTCTTCTGGGTCAGTCAGGTCGGCATGCTGGCCGGAACCGTGGCGTTTGTCTATGCCGGTACCGAGATCGCCGAGATCGACTCGCTCGGCTCTGTCCTGTCGCCCGGCCTGATCGGCGCCTTCGTGGTGCTGGGCCTGTTCCCGCTGCTGGCCAAGAAATTCGTCGACGCACTCAAGCGCCGCAAGGTGTTCGCGCGCTGGAGCGCGGTGCGCCCGCGCCACTTCGACCGCAATCTGGTGGTCATCGGCGCGGGCGCCGGCGGACTGGTGGCGTCGTTGATCGGCGCGGCGGTCAAGGCCAAGGTGACGCTGGTAGAGTCACACAAGATGGGTGGCGACTGCCTGAACTTCGGCTGCGTGCCAAGCAAGGCACTGATCCGCACCGCCAAGCTGCGCCACCAGATCAGGCATGCCTCGCACTATGGACTGGGGTCGGCCACCAGCGACTTCGACTTTCGCCAGTTGATGGCGCGTGTCCACAAGGTCATCGCCGACATTGCGCCCCACGACAGCGTCGAACGCTATACCGGGCTGGGCGTCGACGTTCAGCTGGGTCACGCCACCATCGTCAACCCCTGGACGGTCGAGATCAAGGGTCATGACGGCGCCACCCGGCGACTCACGACGCGCAACATCGTCATTGCGGCCGGCGCCCGACCGTTTGTACCGCCGCTGCCCGGCCTGGACAGCGTCGACTATGTCACCAGCGACACCTTGTGGGATGTCTTCGCGCAGATGGACGAGATGCCGCGGCGCATCGTTGTGCTCGGCGGTGGTCCTATCGGCTGCGAACTGTCCCACGCGTTTGCGCGTCTGGGCGCCGAGGTCAGCCAGATCGAGATGGCGCCGCGCATCATGATGCGCGAGGACGAAGAGGTCTCCGAGTTCGCACGCCAGGCCCTGCAGGACGATGGCGTACAGGTGCGGGTGTCGCACAAGGCCTTGCGCTGCGAAAAATCTGCCGACGGCGCCAAGTCCATCATCGTCGAGCATCAGGGCCGGGAAATACGGCTGGAGTTCGATGCACTGATCGTGGCGGTCGGGCGCGCTGCGCGGCTCACCGGCTACGGCCTTGAGGAGTTGGGCATCCCGACCCAAAAGACGGTGGAGACCAACGAGTACCTGCAGACGCTCTACCCGAACATCTACGCTGCAGGCGATGTGGCCGGTCCGTTCCAGTTCACACATACGGCGGCGCACCAGGCCTGGTATGCGGCGGTCAACGCCTTGTTTGGCGATTTCAAGAAGTTCAAGGCCGACTATTCCGTGATCCCCTGGGCGACCTTCATCGATCCCGAGGTGGCACGGGTCGGACTGAACGAGCAGGACGCGAAAGAACAGGGCATCGCCTATGAGGTCGTCAAGTACGGCATCGATGACCTGGACCGGGCCATTGCCGACAGCGAGGCGCGCGGCTTCGTCAAGGTGCTGACAGTGCCGGGCAAGGACCGGATTCTGGGCGTCACCATCGTCGGCTCTCACGCGGCGGAACTGCTGGCCGAATACGTACTGGCAATGAAACACGGCCTGGGCATGAACAAGATCCTGGGCACAATCCATACCTATCCGACATGGTCGGAGGCCAACAAATACGCCGCCGGAGAATGGAAGCGGGCACACCAGCCGGTGCGCCTGCTTGAATGGGTCGGCAAATACCATGACTGGAAACGAGGTTGACACCCTATGCTGAATCGAAGATTTTTCCTGACCGCCTGCGCCTCGGTTGCATCGGGCTGGCTCGCGTCGGCCGCGCAGGCACAAGGCGCTGAGGGCGCGCTGGATCACCTCTATCCAGCCTGGGATACGCTGCTCAAGAAGCATGTGCGTTGGTTGCCCGACAACAAGCAGAGCCAGGTCGACTACAAGGCGTTCGCAGCCGACCGCGCATCACTGCAGCAGATCCTGGCTCGTTGGTCAGCGGTGACGGCGACCCAGTTCGCCGGCTTTAGCCGCGAACAGAAGATGGCCTTCCTGATCAACGCCTACAACGGCTTCACGGTCGAGCTGATCCTCACGCAATACCCGAACCTGAAGTCGATCAAGGAACTGGGCAGTGTGTTCCAGAGCCCGTGGAAGAAGAAATTCTTCCGACTGCTAGGTGAAGAGCGCCATCTGGACTGGATTGAACACGAGCAGCTGCGACCCGGCTACAACGACTGGCGGGTGCATGCCGCGGTCAATTGCGCGTCGATTGGTTGCCCGGCGCTGCGGCCCGAAGCCTTTGTCGCCCCGCGGCTGAACGAGCAGATGGACGACGGCATGAACCGTTTCATGTCCGACCCGACACGCAATCGCTACGTCGACGGACGCGCCGAGTTGAGTGAAATTTTCAAATGGTTCGGCGAAGACTTCCAGAAAGGCCACCGAGGCATCGGCAGTCTGAACGACCTGGTGCTGCGTTATGCCGACGGTCTGGGCGTACCGATGGCCGAGCGCGCGCCGATCAGGGCCGGTTCGGTACGCATCCGGTACCTCGACTACGACTGGACGCTCAACGACATCCGTCGCTGAAACTTCTGGGCGAATATCGCCCCGCTGCCGCTGAGAACAGACACTAAACTGGGGCTCCTCATAAACCCTTCGGGAGACATGGCATGCAATTCAAACTCGGGCTGATCGCTTTGGCATGGGTGTTCGCGCAGACAGT
>JBKJRR010000404.1:0-5266 GCA_046594635.1 Burkholderiaceae bacterium | reverse complement strand
ACCCAGGGATATTGCTGCAGGAAGTCATGCAACCGCGGCGTCAACCAGAAGATCGCAAATGAGATATTTGAATGCAGTTCCAGCACGTCCGGTTCGTTGCGCCCGGTCAGAATCGCAGTGCCTTCTTCCAGGGTATTGAACGCCGCCTGCACTGTGGGCAGGTAGCCGCGCCCGATGTCGGTCAGCTCCAGCCCGCGCGCGCGGCGGTGGAACAACTGCCGGCCCAGCGCGCTTTCCAGACTCTTGATCTGCTGGCTCACCGCCGACTGCGTCATGTGCAGTTCCTGCGCCGCCTCGGTGAAGCTCAACGCGCGCGCCGACGCCTCGAACGCACGCAGCCAGTTCAACGGGGGGAGTCGCGCCATGCCGTTCTCATTAGTTGCCCATAAGTATCGCTAATCTTATACCGGGCGTTTGCTTGTTTGCCCGTTCGCCGGGCTTGCGGCACACTGCGCACAGATCGCCCGGACGGTGCGCGCCATGGCCACACGCACCGCGCCGGCGCGCCCCTCACTCTTCTTCCACCTCACTTCGCATGGGCAACTTCATGGACAAGCAATCCGCATTCAAGATCGGCTTCATCGGCCTGGGCAACCTGGGCGAGCCTTTGTGCAACAGCCTGGTCAGCAAGGGCTTCAACGTTACCGTGACCGACCTGCGCCGTGACAACGCCCAGCGGTTACTCGATGCTGGCGCGAAATGGTCCGACGACATCGCCGGAGTCTGCCGCGATGCCAACATCGTCATCACCGCACTGCCGTCGGTCGCGGCATCGCGCAAAGTCGTTGAAGGCCCGGGCGGCGTTTTCGAGCACCTGGCCGCTGGCGGCGTCTGGATCGAAATGAGCACCACTGACCTGACCGATCTGCAGCGCCTGCAGGACGTGGCCAAGGCGAAAGGGATCGACGTGCTGGAATGCCCCGTGACCGGCGGCGTGCACCTGGCCCATTCAGGCCAGATCACGGTGCTGGTCGGCGGCGAACAGGGTACTTTTGATCGCGTCGCGCCGATCCTGCAAGCCATGGGTGGGGAGATCATCTACATGGGCAAACTCGGCAATGCGTCGGTGGTCAAGGTGGTCACCAACATGCTGGCCTTCATCCACCTGGTAGCGGCCGGCGAGGCCATGATGTTGCCGGCCAAATACGGTGTCGACCCGGATGCCACCTGGCGCGCGATCCGGGCCAGCTCGGGCAACAGCTTTGTGCACGAAACCGAGTCCAAGCTGGTGCTCTCGGGCAGCTACAACGTCAAATTCACGATGGACCTGGCCTGCAAGGACCTGGGCCTGGTCAACGCCATTGCCGAAAAACTCGGCGTTCCACTGGAACTGGGCAGCCACACCCAGCAGATCTTCCGCCGTGCGCGCGGCCTGTTCGGCTCCGAGGCCCAGTCACCCGAGGTGGTGCGCATGATCGAGCAGGCCTGCGGGCTGGAATTGCGCGCACCCGGCTACCCGAGCGAGCTTGTGGCCGAATAAGCGATGGCAGATATCCCCCTGACCCACGCAGACTGGGCTGCCCGTGCGGCGGCCTTGAAACCGGACGGGCGCCACGTGATTGGCGGCCAGCGGCTGGCCGCACGCAGCGGCGCGACCTTTGACAGCATCAACCCGGCCAACGGCACGGTGCTGGCCAAGGTGGCCAAAGGCGACCAGGCCGACATCGACCTGGCCGTGTCCAGCGCGCTGGTCGCCTGGACAGATCGTCGCTGGCGCGCCCTGGCGCCACGCACGCGCATGGACATTCTGCTGCGCTTTGCCGACGAGGTCGAGCAACATGCCGACGAACTGGCACTGCTCGAAACGCTGGACATGGGCAAGCCGATCAGTGATGTGCTGAACATCGACCTGCCCGAGGTGCTGCGCACCATCCGCTACTTCGCCGAGTGCATCGACAAGATCGAGGGCGCGGTCACACACACTGCGCCAGGTTCGCTGCACATGATCGTGCACGAACCACTGGGCGTGGTGGGCGCGATTTCGCCGTGGAACTACCCGATGCTGATGGCGATCTGGAAGGTCGCGCCGGCATTGGCGGCGGGCAATTGCGTGGTGCTCAAGCCGTCGGAACTGGCTTCGCTGTCGTGCCTGCGCCTGGCCGATCTGTTTCTGGCGGCCGGTGGCCCGGCCGGCGTTTTCAACGTGGTCAGCGGCCTGGGCGCCGAAGCCGGCAAGGCGCTGGCACTGCACCCGGATGTGGCCAAGCTCACTTTCACCGGCTCCACCGCGGTGGGCAAACTGCTGCTCGGTTATGCCGGGCAATCGAACATGAAACGCGTGGCACTGGAGACGGGCGGCAAAAGCCCGCAGATCTTCTTTGCCGATCTGTACGACATGGACGCGGCGGTCGACCGGGCCATCGGCGGCATCTTCGACAACGCGGGTCAGGTCTGCAACGCCGGATCGCGGCTGCTGGTGCAACGCGACATCCACGATGCGTTCGTCGCACGATTTGTCGACCGCTGTGCCGCGCTGTACCAGCCGGGGGATCCACTTGACCCGGCCACCACCATGGGGCCAGTCGTCAGCGCCGAACACCGACGCAACGTGCTGGCGCATCTGACTCGCGCGCTGGACGAAGGCGCACAGGTGTCGCTGGGCGGCCCCCAGGCCCCATTGCCAGCGCAAGGAGCCTTTGTCGCGCCGACGCTGTTCACCGGCACCGACGCCGGCATGGCCATCAACCGCGAGGAAGTGTTCGGCCCGGTGACAGCATTGACGGTATTCGACACCGAGGCACAGGCGCTGGCGCTGGCCAACAACTCGGTCTACGGTCTGGCCGCATCGGTTTGGACCGCTGATCTGAACAAGGCGCACCGCATGGTGGGTGCACTCGAGGCCGGCGTGGTCTGGGTCAATTGCTTTGGCGACGGCGACATGACACAGCCGTTTGGCGGCTACAAGCAGTCGGGCAATTCGCGCGACAAACACATCGACAGCATGTTGTCATACATGCAGGACAAGTCGGCCTGGTTCGCACTGGGATGAGTGCAGGCTCCTGCCCGCAGCTGAAGCGGCAGTCCATGTGTCAAGGCGGCATGTGATGCGTGATGTGCTAGCATCAAACATCACATGCAGGGAGGTGCACGATGCGGACAACGCTGGATATTGCAGACGACGTGCTATTTGCGGCCAAGGAGCGCGCGCAACGCGAAAAAAAGTCCGTGGGCACTGTCATCAGTGAACTGGCGCGCCAGGCCTTTGCCCAGGCACCCGAAGTCAAAGGAACCCGCGCAGCGCGCGGCAAGACCTCACTTGCTGCAGAGCCACTGGCCGCATACGGCATTGCACCGCTGCCCGCACGCGGTGGCATTGTCAGCAATGAACTGATTGACCGCTTGCGCGATGCCCAAGGGCTGTGATGCGCGCTCTGCTGGACATCAATATCCTGATAGCCCTGCATGACCGCGATCATGTCTACCACCGACGTGCCAGCGACTGGCTCGCCGACAACATCGGGCACGGCTGGGCCAGTTGTCCACTGACGCAAAATGGCTGCCTGCGCGTCATGAGTCAGTCCGCATACCCGAACGCGCAGTCGCTTCAGGTACTGGTTCCCATGCTGCGCAGCGCAACCGCGCACCCGCAACACCGGTTCTGGCACGACGACGTCAGCGTGCTGGACGAGCGCATTTTTCACCATCCGCATATTCATGGTGCGCGCCAACTGACCGACCTGTATCTGCTCGCTCTGGCCGTACGCAATGACGGCAGGCTCGTCAGCTTTGACCAGCGGATACCACTAAGCGCGGTGCCCGATGCTGCGGCCCGGCATCTGGTGGTGCTGTAGCGCTTCAAGCGCACGAGGCCAGCACGTCGAAGTGGCCGTGGCCTTGACCCAACGCTCAAGCCGCGCGGCTCTTGCGCTTGTTGTCCGGTTCGAAGATCTGGCGCATCGCTTCGGCAGTCGCGCTAATGTGCCTGTCCATCAGTTCGGATGCGAGCGACGGGTCTCGCTTGAGCACTGCATCGGTAATTGCCGCATGCTCGGCGACGACATCGCGCACTTGGGCAGCCGCTTCCTGGTGGTGCAGGATACGCATGGTCCGGTAACGCTCGATCTGGTCCACCAGTTGGTTGTGCAGCCGCATCAGCCACTGTGAGCCGCATCCGGAAATCAGCGTGCGGTGAAACGCGCGATGGCGCTCCTCCCACAACCTGGCCGCAGCAATGTCGGTTGCGTCCCTCGGCAAGGGCGTACGTGCCAGCAGATGGTTGGCCGCCATGACCCGCGACTCCCAGTCGGCATCGCCTTGCACCATCGACTGCTTGAGCGCGGCGATATCGAGGCACTTGCGCGCCACCGTCTGGTCCTGCAGCTCTTCCAGCGATACCGGCGCCACCGCAAAGCCACGCTGACCCTGGGCCACCACCAGTCCCTCGCTGGACAAGCGCAACAGCGCCTCTCGCAAAGGGCTCAGACCGAGCCCATAACGCAGTTGCAACAGGTTGATGCGCAGTCGCGCATCAGGTGCCAGGCGGCCGTTGAGGATGTCATCGCGCAGGAGGCGAAACGCGCGTTCGGCCAGCGTGCGGTCGGAGTTGTCGTCCGCCGAATCCGACACCGTCGTCATGGCAGGCGCCGGCACGGGCTCGGCGAACGGCACCGCGGCAGTGCGCCTTGGCTTGCGTTGCGGTGCAATTTTTGACATGGTTATCGGGGATGTGTCAAATTATATGCACGATAAAAATTTATATTGACACAAAGATTTTATTTTTATAACCTGCGACTTGCCTGGTGCACCAGCGTCAATTTCTCCATTTCAGCAAAGGATCGTAAATGCCAAACCGCAGAACCCTGATTGCCCAAACCCTTCTCGTCGCCGGCTTGGGCCTGAGCAGCAATGCCTGGTCGCAAGCCATGCCGATGCGCATCTCCCATGCCGCCTCCGAGACCGACTGGTTGCACAAATCGATGCTGATGTTCAAGGAGAAGGTCGAGGCCGCTTTGCCCGGACAGGTGGCGGTGCAGGTCCATGGCGCCAGTTCCTTGTTCCGCCAGGGCACCGAGGTGCCGGCGCTGCAACGCGGCAACCTGGAAATGAGCACGATGACGACTTTCGAAGTCGAACAGCAGATGCCCGAGTACGGCATCATGAGCGCCGGCTACATCTTCCGTGACTACGACCATCTGGCCAAGGTCATGCGTGGCCCCATCGGCAAGGCGTATTACGAGGCCGTGGCCGCCAAGATGGGCATCCAGATCATCGAGGTGACTTACCTGGGCACACGCCAGCTCAATCTGCGCGAGACCCGTGACGTCAA
>JBKJRR010000250.1:0-5015 GCA_046594635.1 Burkholderiaceae bacterium | reverse complement strand
CAATGAGGGCGTCGATCCAGGAATCTGCAGCAGGTCTTTGCCGGGCGCCGCGCGTGAGGGCAGGCTGTCGATCAGGCCCTGTGTATAGGGGTGGTGCGGTCGGCGCAACACTTCGGTGGTGGGCCCTTCCTCGATCAACCGCCCGGCGTACATCACCAGCAGCCGGGATGCCAGTACCGAGACGGTGGCCAAGTCGTGGCTGATCCACACCAGGCTGACACCGGCCTCACGCACCAACGTGCGCATCTCGATCAGGATCTGCGCCTGGATCGACACGTCCAGCGCCGTCGTCGGCTCGTCGCAGATCACCAGGCCGGGGTTGTTGAGAAAAGCGATCGCAATCGCCACGCGTTGGCGCATGCCGCCCGAGAGTTCATGCGGATAGGCGTCGAGCCGACGCTCGGGGTCCGGTATGCCCACCTTGGCCAGCGCCTGCAGGCTGCGCTGGCGCATCTCCTGTTTGCTGGGATTGCCGTGCGCACGCATCGCCAGTTCCATCTGCGTCGATACCTTGAGCACGGCGTTGAGTGTGCTCATCGGGTCCTGGAACACCATCGCGATACGCCGCCCGCGCAACGCGCGCAATTGTGAGCGCGGCATGCCGACGAGTTCCTGTCCGTCGAGCTTGACCGAGCCCGCGGCAACGCGTCCGGGTGGGTCGATCAGGCCCAGAATGGAATAACCGGTGACACTTTTGCCCGAACCCGACTCGCCCACCAGTCCGATGATCTCGCCCGCATGGACGTCGAACGACACGCCGTCGACGGCGCGGGCGACTCCCGTGCGTGTCGCGAACTCGGTGGCGAGGTCGCGTACCTGAAGCAAGACGGTGCTCATGGAATACCTTCGCCCTGCGGTCTGCGGTGCGAACACCTTGGGAACGGCCCGGCGGTGGATATAGGATCACCTTCGCCCTGCGGTCTGCGGTGCGAACACCTTGGGAACGGCCCGGCGGTGTTCATCGCTTGAGTCTCGGGTTGAGTTGGTCGCGGATCTGGTCGCCGACCAGGTTGATGGCGACGATCAGCACGATCAGGGCGATGCCGGGGTAGATGGAGATCCAGTAGCGGCCCGACAACATGTACTGGAAGCCGTTGGCAATCAGCATGCCCAGCGAGGGCTCCGACACCGGCATGCCCAGGCCGAGGAACGACAGCGTGGCCTCCAGCGCAATCGAGTTGGCGACCTGCACGGTGGCCACGACGATCAGCGGCGGCAGACAGTTGGGCAACACATGGCGGAACGCGACGCGTGCGGAACTCAGCGGTGTCGACAAGGCCGCCTCGACATAGTCCTTGGAGCGCTCCGACGACGCCGCACCGTGCGCGGTGCGTGCAAAGTACGCGTATTGCGCGGTGACCAGCGCCGCGATCAAAGGCCACTTGCCCTGGCCGAGCAGGGCCGCGAGCACCAGTGCCAGCAAGATGGCCGGGAACGACAACTGCAGGTCGATGATGCGCATGATCAAGGTCTCGGTGCGTCCGCCGGCGAATCCGGCCAGCGTGCCCAACGATGCGCCCAGTGCGAACGCAATCGCGCCGGCCATCAGACCGACCTGCAGCGATATGCGCAGACCATACAGGATGCCCGAATACAGGTCGCGCCCTTGCGAGTCGGTACCCAGCCAATGGGTGAAACCTTTGCTGCCGACATATCCCGGCGGCCGGCGCGCGTCCATCAGCACCAGGTTGGACAGATCGTAAGGGTCCTGCGGCGTGATCCATGGCGCCAGCAGCGCCAGCAGCACGATCAACGCGAGCACGACGAAGGCGACGACCGCCACGCGGTCCTGCGTGAACTCGCGGATGAATCCGCGCAGTGGCGTTTCAATCGGGGCACTTACGGTTGTCATGTTGACTTGCGTGCACGCAGGCGCGGGTCGAGGGCGGCGTAGGCGATGTCCACCGTCAGGTTGATCGTGATGAACAGCAATGCAACAAGCATCAGATAGGCCACCATGACCGGTCGGTCCAGTGTGGAGATCGAATCAATGATCAGCTTGCCGACTCCGGGCCACGAGAAGATGGTCTCGGTCACCACCGCGAACGCCAACGTGGAGCCCAGTTCGAGGCCGAACACGGTGACCAAAGGGATTGCGATCAGGCGCAGCACATGGTGGCGCAGGATGGTCCATTCGCTTTCGCCGGCAGCGCGCGCAAAGCGCACGGTGTCGGTCAGCATGACCTCGCGTGTGCCGGCGCGTGCCAGCCGGATCAACAGTGCCAACTTGAACAGGGCCAGGTTCACCGCTGGCAACAGCATGTGCTTGAGTCCGTTGCCGGTCAGAAAGCTCCACTCGATGCCGAACCACATGACCGTCTCGCCACGCCCTCCGGCGGGCAATACGCCCATGTTGACGGCGAACACGAAGATCAGGATCAGGCCGATCCAGAACGAGGGCACCGAAAAGCCCAGCACCGACACACCCATGATGGCGCGGGCCGCCATGCTGTGTGGTGCGTAGCCGGCAAACATGCCCAGTGGCACGCCCAGCGCTGCGGCGCCGACGACCGCTGTCAGCGTGATCTCCAGCGTTGCCGGCAGGCGTGACAGGATCAGGTCGAGCACCGGCATGTTGTAGACGAAGGAGCGGCCGAAATCACCCGTGACCAGACGCTGCAGGAAGATGCCATATTGCTGCCACAGCGGCAGGTCGAAACCGTAGGCGCGGATGGTCTGTTCGCGGATCTCTTGCGTCACGTCCGGCGCAATCATCACGTCGATCGGATTGCCGACCGCGTAGACACCGACGAACACCAGCGCCGAGATGACCAGCATCACGACGGCCGCCTGCATCAGGCGCTGGATGATGAATGCGAGCACGGTGGTGGCGGCCGGTTCAGTCCCAGTCGCTCTCGATGAGCGAGCGGGTCTCGGCGATGGCAATGTCCCACATCGCCATCAGCTCGGTGTCCGCTCGCTGGTACAGACCGCCGAAGTTGCCATCGCCGATGAGCTTCATCTTTTCACCCGGATCGACCCGTTGGTACTTGGCGATGTCGATCATCGGCTTGCGTTCGGTGGGCATGGCCACGTCGGCCAGCCGGGTCCAGGGCAGGTTTTCCATCCACGATGCATGCGAGGCCAAAGGATCGATCTCCTTGACCTTGGCCATGGTCTGGGGCGCGTTCCACCAGTTGTGCCACTTGACCTGCACGCCGCGATTGCGGCCCAGCCACTCCATAATCGCGCCATGGGCGGGCCCGTTGCCGCCATGGCCGTTGACGATGACGATCTGCCGAAAGCCGGTGCGCACCATGTGGTCCAGGATGTCGCACATCAGCGCGCACAAGGTCGACAGCCGAAGTGACACTGTGCCGGGATAGTCGACGAAACTTGGCGTGAAGCCGTAGTTGATGGTCGGGTAGACCGGTACCTTGATAGGCTGTGCGGCCTCGATCGCGACCCGTTCTGCCAGGATCACATCGACGCACAGGCTCAGGTAGCCGTGTTGTTCGGTCGAGCCTAGTGGCAACACGGCACGTTGGTCGTGCTTGACGTGTTCCTGCACCTGCATCCAGTTCATGTCGGCGAGTCGCATGGTCGGGTTTCTTTCTCAGGGTTTGGCTGGTTCGGCCGATGGATGCGCGGTGCTGTCGAACATCGAGAGCACCACTTTGGCCATCAGCGCCGACAGGGTTTCGCGTTCGACCAGGCTCAGCGGCGATAACATTTCTTCTTCAAGGGCGACAAAACGGGGCATAGCTTCATCCAGGATGGCCTGGCCGGCAGGCGTCAAGTTCAGGTTCTGCTGGCGCCGGTCGGTCGTACCCGCGCTGCGTTCGATCAGGCCCTGCTTGGCGATACGGTTGACCGCCCGGCTCAGCGTGTTCTTGGGGAATGCGGTGGAAGCGGCAATTTCGCTGGCGGTGACGCCGTCGACCAGGCCCAGGCTGTACAGGATGACAAATTCGGCGCGTGCCAGACCAAAATGCTCCTCGACCCAGCCATACAGCGGCGTGTTGTAGCGCAGGCCCAGGTAGTTGAAGCGCGCTGCAAATCCGCACGGGTTGCGCCACAGCCGCGCGTGCGTGAACGCGTCCAGACGGTGGCGTCCGAGCATCTCGGCGCCGGTTCCCATACCCGTTTCGGTGCCACCCGGGAGGTCTGCAATAAATGGCGGATTTGGTTCCAAAATGAACAGTAATGAGGTTTTGTGTCCGGATACTATCAAACTTCTTCGCCGCTGCAAACTACTATTGCGCATCATATTTCACTGTGCACCATGATGGTTCAATTGCCAGATGCATGCGCTGGACCGGTACATCAAAAAATCAAAATTAGTTCCAAAAGGTATTGACTGGAAGAAAGCGGAGGCTTAAATTCGGTCCCTCAAGGCCCGCGGCAAACGCGTTGCCAAACCTCAACAGGAGATTCACCATGCGTTCCTTCTTGACAGGCGTGTTGTGCGCCACCGCACTGCTGTCGTCCGCGGTCGCCCAGACCTTGACGATAGGCGTACGGGGTGGCCCCGACTCGATCGACCCGCACTTCACCGCCACAGGCACCCATGCCGAGGCGCTCAAACACGTGTTTGACACGCTGGTGTGGTCCGGCGACGGGCTCGAGCTCAAGCCGCGTCTGGCCGAGAGCTGGACGGCCATCAACGACACCACCTGGGAGTTCAAGCTACGCAAGGGCGTGAAATTCCATGACGGCTCTGACTTCACCGCCGCCGACGTCAAGTTCTCGATCGAGCGGATCCCGATGGTGGCCGGCCCTAACCCGACCACGATCTACGTGCGCCGTGTCAAGGACACCAGGATCATCAACCCGCATACGATCCTTGTCATCACCGATGGTGCGGCGCCTACGCTGCCCAACGATTTCATCCGCCTGTTCATCGTGTCAGCAAAGGCTGCAGCCGGCCTGACCAAGGACACCGCCAATGAGGCCTTCAATTCAGGCAAGGCAGCGGTAGGCACCGGCCCCTACAAATACGTGTCGTGGCAACCCAAGGGCGATCTGGTGCTCGACCGCTTCGACGGCTACTGGGGCCCGAAAGAGCCCTGGGC
>JBKJRR010000155.1:0-6902 GCA_046594635.1 Burkholderiaceae bacterium | reverse complement strand
CACGGTCGCGCTATCAGTTTTCCCCGGCGGGGCCAACTGATGGCAGGAAGCGGGTACTCCCGGTGAGCCATGCTACGGCGAGCCGATCAGGTTGCGCGTGATCACGCGGTGCATGACTTGCAACACCTGCGGTGCCAGCATCGATTGCTGCGAGCCAGTTCGCTACGGCGTTCGCGAGCCGATGAGTCAGATGTAACCCTGGTCCGAAATCGAGGTCACGCACGTTCATGACCAGCGACAAGTGGCAGGTTGTGGCGCAGCGATTGGACTGCGGCTGGCGATGCCAACTCTTGACCAGGTATGGCAATTGCGTCGCAACACAACCACACAAAGCCGCACGTCAGGGTCCTGAACCTGCTGCGGCGCACCCGTCCCAGGCTAAAGTTGCCGATACACCGCTTGTGCCAGCCGCATCAGCTGCTCACGGGTTAGTTTGCCGGTCAGCGCATAACCGAAGCCCTGCTCGACCCAGTAGAAACCGGGTACCGGCCCGCCCTCCGAGAAGCTGAACGCGGATTCGCGCACGTGGGCCTTCGGCGAGAGTGCTGAAGGCTCCTGCGGCCGGGCCGATACCAGTGCCGGTGACGCAGCTGCCGCCTTCATCGCACCCAGGTACAAGGTGATGCGCTCGCCCGCCTTGTCCTGGAACATGAACTGAGCCCGTGCGCCATCGCTGCCAGGAAGCAGGCGACCGCCAACCAGCTCGTATCCTTCGGCGGCCAGATCCGGCACCTTCAATGGCCGTTGCAGCCGCTTGGACAACCACTGCACCAGGTGTTCCTGCTGCGCGGCAGTCACTTCGACAGGGTGCCGTACTTCGGGTGCATACACCATGTGCGCAACTGATGCCTGGTGCACGAACTCGCGCACACTACCGGGCTGCGCCGCATGCTGCGCCAGCGTACTGGCGGTACCCGCCACCTGGGAGAGCCGGCCATGCGACATCCAGCCCAGGCCGAACGCACACAACACGCTCGCAGCCATGCCACCCCAGCGCCACCAGCGCCCGGACTGCTGCTGGCGGGTGGATACCCGGCGCGCAGCGGCAGCCAGTGCCGGTGGCACCTCGGCCTCAAGCGTTTCGCGGTGCAACCCAGACAGGATTTCGCGCTGCCGCTGCCAAACCAGCCATGTTGCATGGGCCTGCGGGTCGTGCGCCAGCCGCGCCTGCAACGCGGCGCGCTGCGCCGCATCGAGCCGTCCATCGACGAGCGCATGCAGCTCGTCCTCGGTCAAGCTGGCGGCAATTTCGTTCGGATGGTGCTTCATGGCGTGGTTCCAGCCTGTTTCATCAGACGCAGCACCGGCGTCGGTTGCACCCCGGGTTCGGCCGCAGCGTCATGCGCCGGCGCGGCGCCACCCTCCATAAGTTCACGCAAGCGGCTGCGTGCACGCGAGAGGCGCGACATCACCGTGCCGATCGGAACTCCAAGGACACGGGCGACATCCGCATAGGCCATGTCCTCCAGAGTTACCAGCAGCAGCACGGCACGCTGGTCCTCGGGCAGTCGCATCAGGCAGCGCTGCAGGTCCAGGCCCAGATCGGCGGCCTGCGCTGGTGCCACCAGTTCCGCGGCATGGGCATCGAGGTCCACCAGCGTCGCGTGGCTGGCGCGACGCACAGCGCTTCTGACCTGGTTGGCATAGATGTTGTGCATCAGTGTGAACAACCACGCCCGCAGATCCGAGCCGACCAGCCACAGGCGCCACTTGCCGCAGGCACGCTCCAGCGTGTCCTGCACCAGATCGTCGGCCGCCCAGGCGTCGGCCGTCAACGCCCGTGCATAACGACGCAGGCCGGGGATATGGTCGACGATGGACTGACGCGGCATCGCGGCGAAAACGGCCAGCAGGATGGATCAGGGTTTGACGATGTGCCAGACGTTCTGCACGCCGTCACCGGTTTTGTCGCCCATCTTGCCGTCCTTGATCCAGTAATACAGCGGCTTGCCCTTGAGCGCCCACTGTTTCTTGCCATCGTCGCGCTGGATCACCGAATAATCGCCGCTGGCCTTGTCCATGTCCGCGGCCATCAACGGCGGCCAGTTGACGGCACAGGGGCCGTTGCAAACTGACTTGCCGGCGCCGGCCGGGTCGCGGTCGAAGGTGTACAGCGTCATGCCGTTGGGGCCGACCAGCATGCCATCGGCCATTTTGGCCGGACCTGCGCCGGACATGGATGCACATGCGGCCAGCAGTGCTGAGGTGACAGTGGCGAACAGGATTCGTTTCATGGATTGCTCCGGTCATGGGGTTGTACAGGAAAGCCCTGCGTATGGGTAAACACCGGCCGTAAGGCCTTTATTCCATGAACCAGAAAATCCGTGGCGCCGCACCATGCCCGGGCGCGTCGAGGCTGGCCCAACCGATTCGGGGTGGTTCACGGAGGCGCTGCCGTTTCGCCGTGCCGGCCGCTCAGCAGCTGATGATCTTGGGGTGCTGGTCGCGAACCGCATGAATGCGAGGGCACCCGTCACGCAGAACGCAGCTACTGCACGCTGGCGATCTGGTGCATGCCATGCCATGGCGCGGGGGGCGCTACCTGAGCGCCTTGCCACACTGTCTGTCGACACCAAGCGCGACACCCCGCTGTACCCATTGCCGACATCAGTCAGCCGCGAAGCAGTAAAGAAGTCCGGCGCCGCCCGTGCGCGTGAGCGCCTGCTGGCTGCAACCGGCCGAGTTGTGCGACGAATTCCAGGACATTGATCAGGCGTCGGCGGCAAGGCCAGTACGGTCATGGTGGCCGGTCATCGCCGAGCCATCGCCATTCTTTGTCCATTCGCCGCAGGTCATCTCAGGCATGCCCGGAGCTGAGGAAAACGCCCTGCCATCGCTGCTCGAGCCGGTCAGGATATCGTGTTTGTTCGGCGTGTCGCCGCGACCATTGACCAATGCGCCTTTTTCGTCAAGGGCGGTGGCCTTGGTAAGGTTGTTGGCACCATGCAGTTGCTCCACATCCCGCGCGATCAACACACCCTTGGCGTTGAACCAGGGCCCTTTGCCAATGCGATCGCGCGCATTGACGACCGGTGTGTTGCTGGTCCAGCCGGTACTGAGGTAGGCGTGCCAGGTTCGCGTGCCAGCACCCGCCGAGGTCGCCAGCTTCTGGCAATGCGCGTCGGCTCCGGCCAGGCCACCGAGGTTGGCGCCATCGCCAGGGCCGGCGCTCGTGACGAAAAAGCCCATCGACCCACTGGAAGGGGGCGTTGGGCAGGCCCCCAGCAACATGGCGGCGGCTGACAGAGTGAGGATCATTCGGGTGTTGCGAATGGTATCTCCTTGAAATTGTTGTGACAGATGTTGATGTCTGTTGATTGCCCGGAAGTCAATACGCCTGTAAACGTGCAAGGCCCTGGGTTGCGCTCAGGAATCGGATTGCCAGGCGTCAACGTCGTTTCACGATCGGATCCAGATTTTCAACCCGCCGAATCGCACGGCCACGAACGCAGCAAACATGACGGCCAATGTCACAAGCCTCTGTGTCCAGCCATCGAAGGCTTCTAGAAATACCATCTTCCGGTTCTCCTGCACGTAGCGGGCCCGGCTTATGGGGGCGTATTGCATCGCTCTCCACAAACCGGACAGATTGCCTGCTTTGAGCCGGACCATCAATTTACTCCTGACACTCTTCGCACCATCGGTTGCGTTTGCGAGTCGATGGTGTTACCTTGGAAGCCGACCGTTGGCCGAACCGGCGGCCGGGCGTGACGTGTCATTGCATGTCGGTTGGGCGCGTCATCGATCAACCAGTATTCAATCCGGGAGATAAAAAATGAGACTGTCGACCAAGCTCAGTTCCGTGGCAAGCGCCATTGTTGCGATGGCTGCCATCACGCTGCCATCATCGGCCGTTGGGCAGAGTGCTTCATGTGCCAATCGTGTCAACAACACCCATGCCAAATTGCAGGAGTGCGTCACCATCGATGGGGTGCGCGCGCATCAGAAAGCGTTCCAGGCCCATGCCGACGCCAACAATGGCATTCGCGCTTCAGGTACGCCAGGGCACCAGGCATCGGTCGACTATGTGGCAGGCAAGATGCGGGCGGCGGGTTATCAGGTCGTGGTGCAGCCATTTCAGTACCAGACCTTCATCACGCTTTCCCCCACGATTCTGGAGCAGGTGTCTCCGCCGCCAGCCGGACCTGTTGTCACCAACATCATGTCGTATTCAGGCAGTGGCGATGTCACGGCCGCAGTCAGTACACCCGCGGCCATTCTTGGATGCCAAGCGGCCGATTTTGCCGGGTTTCCCGCCGGCAATATTGCACTGATCAGTCGCGGTGCATGCACTTTCGCGACCAAGGCGACCAACGCGTTCAACGCCGGCGCATCGGGTGTCGTGATCTACAACAACGCCGCCGGCCCCTTGAACGGCACTTTGGGCAATGCGTTTACGCTGAACATCGGTGTATCTTCCGTGACGCAGGCTGTGGGCCAGACCCTTGCAGCAACCCCTGGCCTTGTCTTGCGGCTGAAGACGAATACGTTTAAAGGTTTGGCCACGTCGTACAACGTTCTCGGCGAGTCAAAGGATGGCGATCCGAACACGGTCGTGATGGCGGGCGCCCATCTGGACTCGGTCGATACCGGACCGGGCATTCAGGACAATGGCTCGGGCAGCGCCGCAATATTGGAGACCGCATTGCAGATGGCCAAGGTCAAACCGCGCAACAAGGTGCGGTTTGCGTGGTGGGGCGCGGAGGAGTCGGGCCTGGTGGGTTCGACCTACTATGTCAACAATTTGTCGCAAGCCGAGCAGGATCGCGTGGCGCTGTACCTGAACTTCGACATGATCGGTTCGCCCAACCATGTTTATTTCATCTATGACGGTGACGATTCCGATGGTGTTGGTGCAGGCCCCGGACCCGTTGGCTCTGCCGCAATAGAGCAGTTGTTCGAAGATTTCTATATCCAGCGGGCTTTGCCATTCAAGGGAACCGACTTCAGCGGCCGTTCCGATTACGGTCCGTTCATCGCGGTCGGAATTCCGTCGGGCGGCCTGTTCACCGGTGCGGAAGGGATCAAGACAGCGGGCGAAGCATCTCTGTGGGGTGGCAAGGCGGGCGCACCATACGACCCCTGCTACCACCTGGCATGCGATACCTTCAGCAACATCAGCCTTACTGCGCTGGCCGTTAATTCGGATGCGGTGGCCTATTCGGTACTGCAGTATGCGATGAACGTGCAGTCGATCACGGGCAAACGCGGCAAGGGTAACTTCCGCAGGCCAGTACCTGAATTTTTGGGCCCACTCCAGCAGCGTTAATGGCGACCTGAAGCAGGGCAAGATTCCGCGTGTGGGCGACACCATGTCGCTCCCCGCGGATTCTTGTGCGCTAGCCCTTGTCGCAATTGCGAATGACCCGGCGGATTCGACGGTCTGCATGGTCCTGGAGAGACCTGTCGCGGCCTGATGAGCCATCGTCAACGATGAAGGCGCCGTTGTGTGATGCCTATCAATGCAATGTGCCGTGGGCAAGGTCACCCAGGCAATTCGAGTGACCGTATTCAGAGTTTCAACCCACCTGATCGAACGTCTGCAACCGTTAAGGTTTATACGACGCCCGCCCTTGTCGGCACTCGCGGCTCCACTGTCACGCCTGCACGGGTGGGCATCCTACAAACCTTAACGAAAGCGGCCGGACAGTTCAATGCCGCCTGCACCTCGGCCAAGATGCGGGACACGACATTCTCGGATCGCGACATTAGCAAAAGTCGCAGGGGTCAGTGTTCCGTGGAGATGCAGCCAAGCATGCCTACAAACATCAGCCTCAGGAACCATGCTGACCCCCAGTCGCCCGTCTATTTGCAAATTGCTAACTGCTGCCCATTGTTTCAATCAACCAGTTCTTCAACATTACCGCAGGCGTCGTCGGCCCCATTCCTAAGGTGTGGACCAAGTAGATGTTGTCCTTGGCAGGAATAGAAAGCTCAAACGGCTTGATCAGGCGACCAGAGGCCAAAAGGTCCTGACAGTAACTGGTGCGGGTCAACGCAATGCCATGCCCGGATACGGCCATGTCCAGCGACAGCTGCATCGAGTCAAATTCCATGTCACAGGGGAGCGGCTTGCGTTTAAACCCTTGCGCAGCCAGCCATTGGACCCAGCCCTGCTGAAAACCCACAGTATGCAAGAGAGGGGCATGTTTCAGGTCTTCAAATCCCCAAGATTTCTTGGCTCGCGATGGCCGACAGACCGGAAACACACTGTCATGCGTTAGTTGGTGGTTCTCCATCCCACGCGTCGGCGCGGCCGAAAGTCTTACGTCGAGTTGAATCTCGGCATCCAGCGGCTCACCGGCCCATACCGATGCCAGGACACGAATAGGAATATTCGGATAAGTTTGGGTGAAGGAGGGTAATGTCCCCGGGAGTGGTGTAAGTTTTTAATGTTTCCCGTGCGCGGAGGGCGTAGCCCGAAGCGCTGGTAGAACATGATTGGCCATCCGCAAAAAAAGGTGGCCATCGTGGTTCCGGATATGGTTGAGGTGCAACCCACCAACCTTATCCGTAAAGGAAATCACGATGACCACCGCTACTATCGCACTTGCTGAGCTCGCCGAAAAGGGAGCCGACATCGACGTGCTGCGCCAGATGGTGCAGTTCATGGCCCAGCGCCTGATGGAGATTGACGTGGATGCGCGCTGCGGCGCGACCTACGACGAGAAATCAGCCGAACGCATCAACAGCCGAAATGGCTACAGAGAACGAGCCTGGGACACCCGGGCCGGTAGCGTTGCGCTGAAGATCCCCAAGCTGCGCAGCGGCAGCTACTTCCCCGAGTTCCTGGAGCCTCGGCGCACGGCCGAGAAGGCACTGACCGCCGTGATCCAGGAGGCTTACATCAAGGGCATCTCCACCCGCTCGGTGGACGACCTGGTCAAGGCGCTGGGTATGAC
>JBKJRR010000077.1:0-3815 GCA_046594635.1 Burkholderiaceae bacterium | reverse complement strand
CGTCGAGGCGGGAACTGCGTCGAGTGCGCAAGCCGCCAGTTCGGCCCAAGGCGTGCGACCTCTGGCCGAAATGGCCTGGAAATTCGCGTTGAGCACCTGACGCCGCGCAACACGTTTATCTTCAGCGCAGTTTTTTCGTCTGCAACAGGAGACCACCGTGGATTTCGATTACTCCCCCAAGACCAGGGACCTGCAGATTCAGGTACAGCGGTTCATGGACGACCACGTCTACGCCGCCCAAGCCCATTACAAGGCCGAACTGCAAGCCAATACTGCCGCTGGCCTATGCCTATGCCGCTGCGCGCACACTGCGCTTCGCCGACGGCCCGGACCAGGTGCGTCGCAATGCCATCGCAACAATGGAACTGGGCAAATACGCCGCCAATCCCAAGGCGGTCGAGATGCCGATCACGCGCGGCAATTGACGCACCATCAACACCCTCCGGGAAAGGCGGGACTGCTTCTACGTGGCCGTTCCGTAGGCCGGTTTGTTCTCACCGACCAGCTGGCAAGCGACATGCCAGCGGGGCAAATTCTGGGCAAAGGTCAGGATAAGGCCAGATCGCGAGAAAACTTCTGCGTGCGGGTGATCAGGCTACGTCGCCCGACCACAAGGCATTGATATCCGGAAAGTTCCACCGCGCCGGGTCTTCACGGGCAATGATCTTTTCCTTGCAGCCGGGCGCTGACAGATCCAGCACGAATGGCTCGACCCGCTTGCCAGTGGCAACGATGTGAAACACCTTGATGATCGGCATCGTCAACGAAACCCTGGTCTGTTCGGTCACCACACCGATATGCCCGGAGTTGAGTCGCACCAGGGACCCTACCGGGTAGATGCCCAGCGTCTTGGCAAACGCCTGGAATACCGGCAGATCAAAATGCCCGCTGGCCCACAGGCCCATCTGGCGCAGCGACTCCGACGGATCCCAACCCACCTTGTACGGCCGGTTTGAGGTGATCGCGTCGTACACGTCACATACCGCCCCCATCTTGGCCATCAGACTGATATCCGGGCCCTTGAGGCCCTCAGGGTAACCGGTGCCGTCTATTTTTTCGTGGTGGTACAAACACACATCCAGTGCGACCGGATCGATATGGCTGGCTTCCAGCAGGAACGCATGGCCCCTGGCTGGATGGCTCTTGATCACGGCAAATTCAGCATCGGTCAATTTACCGGGCTTGTTCAGTATTTCGATCGGCAACAGCATCTTGCCCACGTCGTGCAGCAGTCCGGCCACACCGGCGGATCGTACCTGGTCCTCGTTCTGGCCCAGTTTGCGTGCCAACGCGATCATCATCGCGCAAACCGCCACCGAGTGCATGTAGGTATAGTCATCTGCGGTCTTCAAACGTGCCAGACTGATCAAGGCACTGGTATTGCGCGCCACAGAATCCGATATCTCCTCGACCAGACGTCCGACGCTGGCGGCGTCGACTGTATTGCCCATCCGCGCCTCGCGGAACATCGACGTGACGGCTTCTTTGCCGTCGGCACAAATCTGCCGGGCCCGCACCAGTTCGTCCGCAATCGGCAGCGGGGCCCGCGTCGCGGCATAAGTCGTTGCTGCAGTTGCCGCGTCCTTCGGCAGCGGCATCAACGGCGCATGTTCAGTTGTCGGCCAGACATCGGCACCCTTGGCCACATCGATCCAGACTTCACGCACCTTGCTGGCACGCAGCAGCGCGATATCCTGGGGGTCGGAGACGACAAATCGGGAACGCCAGAACGGACTGTTGATCCAGGAGCCGCAGATCTCCTCCAGATACATACCTGGCTCGAGTTCATCGACACTGATCTTCTTGCGCAAACCTGTTCCTTGTGCGGTTGATCGGGACTTCAAGTCTCTGCGGCGATTGCCTCTCGCGCCCTCAGTGCAGATGGCGCGGCTTGCGTCCGCCACCATGGCCGGTGCCACCATGGCCTCCGCCCGGCCCACGCCTGGGTTTGCCGATGTCAAGCGAACTGACCAAGGCGTCAAAGCGTTGTGTGAACAGTTTGTCGACTTCGGCCACTACACCCGAGAGCTCCGAGCCATCGAAATGGCGCTCCATCAGTGCGACCAGGTCCTGCACCAACAGGTCACGCTGGACCTGCATGATGGCAGCCGGATTGGGGCCGACGAACAACATCAGGAAATCGTCGCGCGACTCCCCTTCGGGATCCTCTTCGCCATCCTCGTCGTCGAACGCGGTGTCGTAGAAGCTGACTTCGATCGCAGCCCCAGTGTCGGCAAGATCATTGAGATTCATGCACATCTCGTCCAGCGTCTGGCGGAAATCGTCATCGCCGCCGATGGTCCAGCAGAACTGCAGCAGATGCTTGGCGGCGTCGAACCGGATACCGGGCTCGTCCTCATAAGTGCTGCGCGCACCGTCGGCCAGCGATCGCGCACCGGCATATTTCCAGATCGGTTTGAGCGCTTCCTGGATCTGCTCGAATTGCGCCTCGACGCGTAACTGCACGTCACCATGCAGGTGGATTTCAAAGGGGGGGTCTGAGCGTGACATGGCGTTTATAGGGAAACTGGGGCGCGACCATGGGGATGGTACAGACCTGGGAGGCGCCGGATGTACATGGGATCGTTCCCTGGTAGTTCCGCCAGCCCCAACCGGCAGCCGAAACATCATTCGGGCCACCGGCGCAGGACCAGCATGAGAGGCCCCATTGTGCCACGCCACCCCTTGCACGGGACGTGTGTTTGCGGCCGCAGCAATGGTCCTTGTCGGACAACTTGGGCACTCACGAAAGACTGACGATGCCAAGGATTCAAGTGCCAGGGTCCGACTGCCTTTCGGCAACTGGATAGGCGCGCAGGCGAATACCAAGGCCATGCGGTCAAATGACATGACATCAATAACCTGGACAGAGTATCAGCATGCGCTATGCATCTGCTACGATGCCCCGACGCAACGCGCGGGTGGCGGAATTGGTAGACGCCCGGGACTTAAAATCCCGTATTCGAAAGGGTGTACGGGTTCGATTCCCGTCCCGCGCACCACTCTCACGTACAACCCTTTGGCCCAAGACCGACGGGACAATGTGGCCCCGATCCGGCATATCAGCGCAACAGAATCAGCCGGGGTGTCGCGTCCGCGCCGGACCAGACGACGGCGTTCTGCAGGAAGTGTCGCCCCAACGCCCGAGCCTCGTCCAACGCGATGCCCGGTACCAGAAAACTCGGCTCACCGGCCCACTTGCCACCTGGGTGTTCGCCAATGCGTTGGAACACCACAAGGCCCCGCGCTTTCAGTACGTCAGAGAGTTCTGACTGATGCTGGATGTTGGCTGGGGCGTCTACCGCCTGGCTGTGCGGGTTATACGCGGTGATGAATACACTGCAGTCAACCGCGAGGGCCTGATGCAGGGCCGCTAAAGAGGCTGCATGGACGTCAAGGTGCAGCACCATCGCATGCGCGCCCAGCACCCGAAACTCCGTCTCCCGGTAGGCCTTTATCAAAGCCGGGGCAATGTGCGATGTCAATGCGAAGATACGAGCGGGGAGGAAAAACTGGAGGCGCGACCCGGAGTCGAACCGGGCTAATCGGATTTGCAATCGCTCACGTATCAATCAATTCAATGACTTATGGTCATGCTACTGATTGCGTTGCCGCTGCACTGCAAAGTTCGACCACGACCGGTCAGCCGCCAAGAACATTTTCGCCAGCATGAAGCCTCCAATTCGTGACTTCTTGACTTACAGGCGATTGAGCAGATTGGCTCGAGTCAGGGTAATGTCCCCGGGAGTGGTGTAAGTTTTTAATGTTTCCCGTGCGCGGAGGGCGTAGCCCGAAGCGCTGGTAGAACATGATTG
>JBKJRR010000441.1:0-4920 GCA_046594635.1 Burkholderiaceae bacterium | reverse complement strand
CGCTGCGCCCACCCAAGCAAGTGCCGTTGTCAACACATAAGCCAGTTTGCCCTGAATGCTCTTCATCATGATCACTTCAAATTGCCTCAATTAAGCGGGCGTCCGCCCCCGACGGTGCCACCGACCTCACGCCCCGCGCAAAGCCATCCTGATCTCGCGCGCCAGCTGCGGCCGCAATTCAGGTCGCACAAAACGCCCCACATGCACAGTCCTGCCATGGCCCGACAGCGCAATCAGCGAACTGTCGGCCGTGGCAGGCTCCACCCTCACCCATTCACGCCGGAACTCGCATCGGCTCAACTTGCCGGCGGTTTCCTGCTCGATCACCAATTGCCCGTCGATCAGGCGAATAGTCTCGCCATCCGTCGCATGGCGGGCATACATCAGAAATGCTGCGCCCACCACCATCAGTTCCAGCCAGGCGATCGGCAATATCAACGTGGCGCCCTGCAACCAGAAGCCGACACCCATTCCCAGCGACACCACACAAAGCGACAGATAGATATATCCCAGTTGACGCGGCGTGACCGAGCAATTGCGCCGCAAAAACCACTGGAAATTCTGGCCCTGCACAGTCGCGAAGCGAAAAATCGGATTCATCACGTGACTTGCCACCTCAGAGGACGCATCTATGCGGTGCGCCACGGGGAAACCAGCGGGAAAATGCCCAACCAACACCGCGGGATTGTAGCCGACCGACCCCGGCCATCTGACACACATGGCGGCCCCCGGTTCATGGCTTGACCGGCGGATCACGCCGCCGCTGTTGCAACACCTGACGCATTTCATCGAGCGACAAGACCGTTTCGGGCAACACGGAAACCCGCGGCTGGGGCTTGAGCGCGTGGCCGTAAATGACCTCGAAGGTCAGCGCCAGCGACTGATCGGCTTGCGACGCCGCCTGTCGCGCTAACAAGGCCTCGTGCAGACGCGCCTTCCAGGCCCGCCCGCGCATCCCGGCAAATCGTTGGCCGTGCAGGTTGCGTCCCAGCCCCCGCAGTTCCCCGAACAGACGCTCGGGCGAGGCAAAAGTCAGTGTCAGTCGCTCCATGTCCATGACCGGCTCGGCAAATCCGGCCTGTACCAGCATATCGCCCCAGTCGTGCATATCGGTGAACTCGTGCGCCGGCGCCGGCCAGTCCAGCGACCGGTAAAGCTCGCGCAGCTCAATCAGCGTGTCCGGCCCCAGACAGGAGAACATCAGAAATCCGTCGGCAGCCAGCATCCTGCCCCAGCGACGCAACAGGGCCACCGGGTCGGCCGCCATATGCAGGGCCATGTTGGCCCACACCATGTCGGTCGTGCCATCGGGGGGCATGGTGAATCGTGGCGGCGATTGGCGCCAGCGCGCGACCCGCCACCACGGGGCGTGCAATGCCTGCTCGGCCATCTGCTGCCGCGCCCCGCTGGGCTCCACAACCCAACACGATGCGTCCGGATAGGACTGGGCAACCGCCGCATGGGCCGTCATGCCACCTGACAGCGGCTCCCAGTCGACCCACGTGCGCGGCTTTAGTCTGATCCACTGCAGCCGCTCCTGCATGCGTCGACCCACTTCCTCGTGTAACCAGGGCGACACCGGATGGCGGTGCTGCGCCCAGCGCGCAGCAGCTTGTGGATCAATTGTGGGAGGAAGGTCGGCAGACATGACTTCGGCGCAGCATATATTGGCCCGATGTTTCGCGCCCTGTGTCAAAGCATATCCGACCGGATTCCCGGTCAATGCACGGTCTGCCGGCGCTGGCCGGCCGCATCGGTATGCGAATGCTGCGTCGAACGGTTCGCGCAACCCTGCCATCGCTGTATCACCTGTGCGCTACCCACCCCGGAAGCGGTCCTGCAGTGCGGCGCCTGCGTGCGCAAACCGCCGCCGCTGGACGCCTGTGTGGCCGCCGTGCATTACGCCTACCCCTGGTCCGGGCTGATCTTGCAGCTCAAGTTCCATTCCCGACCTGACTGGGCGCGTTGTCTGGCCACACTGTTGCGCAGCGCCCCCTGGGTCGAGCCGGCCCTGGAGTTGGCGCAATACGTCATTCCCATGCCGCTCTCAAGGCAGAGGCTGCGCGCGCGTGGCTACAACCAGGCGCTGGAACTGGCCCGCCACCTGGCGCCCGACAAGGTCGAAAGCAAGCTGCTGCTGCGCATCCGCGAAACGACGCCTCAAAGCGCGCTGGCCCGCGACGCCCGCATGCACAACGTCCGCGAAGCGTTTGCTGTCGAACCCCTGCGCCACACCGAACTGGCCAGTGCCCGAGTGGTGCTGGTGGACGATGTGATGACCAGCGGCGCCTCGATGTTCAGCGCCGCGGCGACACTGCGCCAGGCCGGCGCAGCCCATATCACCGGCCTGGTGCTGGCCCGGGCCGACCTTGGCGGACATGCGTGAGCGTGAAAAGAGACAATCCCGCCCATGTTTCACATTGTTTTGGTCGAACCCGAAATTCCACCCAATACCGGCAACGTGATACGGTTGGCCGCCAATACCGGCTGCCAGCTGCATCTGGTGGAGCCGCTGGGGTTTTCGCTCGACGACAAACAGCTACGCCGCGCCGGCCTTGACTACCACGAGTGGGCTCCGCTGCGCCGCCACGCCAGTTGGGCTGCACTGCTGGCACAGGAAAATCCGGATCCAGCGCGGGTGTTCGCCATGAGCACGCGCGGCACGGCCAGCCCCTACGACAAGGGGTTTGCGCCAGGCGACTGGCTGGTCTTCGGCTCAGAGACACGTGGACTGCCCGAATCGCTGCGCGACAGCTTTCCGGTGGCGCAATGCCTGCGATTGCCGATGCGTGAGGGCCAGCGCAGCCTGAATCTGTCGAACGCGGTGGCGGTCACGGTGTTTGAAGCCTGGCGCCAGAACGGCTTCACGACCACCTGATCACGGCCGCCAGGCAGTCGCTCTCAGCCAGCGCTCAAGGGTAGCGACGCACCACCGACTGCGCCACGCAGACCGGTTTGGCCTCACCCTCCTTCTCGACCACCACATCCCAGACCAATTGCCGGCCGTTGTTGTCGATCGGGTCACTGGACACCAGCGCCAAGCGGGCGCGCAGGCGGCTGCCCACCGGTACCGGGGCCATGAAGCGCACCTTGTTCAGACCGTAATTCACGCCCAAACGCGACTCGGTGATCGACAAGGCCGACTCGAAGAAGCGCGGCAACATCGACAAGGTCAGGAAACCGTGGGCGATTGGCGCGCCAAATGGCCCGGCCCTGGCCTTTGCCACATCCACGTGGATCCACTGGTGATCCCCGGTGGCGTCGGCGAACTGGTTGACCTGCTCCTGGGTGACAGGTATCCAGTCGCTGACGGCCACTTCCTGGCCCACGCAGGCGGCCAGGTCAGACAAGGTTCGAAAAATTCTCATGGGGCAATTACGCGCGTCACGCGTGGTTTGTTGACAGAATCAGGCGTCGAGCCAATCGCAGATCGGCTTCCACTGCTCCAGGTCTTTCTCGAAGCGAGCGGACGGCGGCACGTCGAACAACGTCAGCCCATGGGCGGCCAGATGCACATAGTTCTGCGTGTCGCGCAGGTAGGACAACACCGGCAGCCCGGTCGAATCGATGAAGGCATGCAATTTTTCGGCGGCAATCGTGCGCGCATCTACGCGCATGCCGACCAGGGCGATCTTGTCCCGGTCAGCGTGCTTGTTCGCGGCCAGGTCTTCAATGAAGGCGCCGGTGGCGAAGATATCGAACACGCTGGGCTGCACCGGCACGATGATCTTGTCGGCCATTTTCATCACATCCTTGAAGCGCCAGCCGTGCAGGCCGGCCGGCGTGTCGACCACCACATGCGTGGTGCCGCGCGGCGGTCGGGCGATCAGATCGGCGTTGATGTCCCAGGTCTGGATCGGCCGGACCGCCAGTGGCCGCAGACCCAGCCAAAGGCGCGAAGACTGCTGCCGGTCCGCATCGCCCAGCATCACCGCATGTCCGCGCGACGCAAAATACCCGGCAATATGGGTCGACAACGTGGACTTGCCCACGCCGCCCTTGGGATTGGCGACAACAACAACTGGCATTCGGTACCCCCAGGCTGATTTCTCCGCGCTATGTTAGCGTCCCGCTGTCATCTGACCGGCCATACGTCATTGTCGGGATCAATTCCTGGCACTGCGCCGTGCGCTGCCAGCCGAAAACGTCATCCGCCACATGGGCCCGCCTCATGGAACACACACCCGCCTGGCTGATCAACAGCTTCATCTACCTGAGCGCCGCCGTCATTGCCGTGCCACTGAGCAAGGCACTGGGCCTGGGCGCCATCATCGGCTACCTGGCCGCGGGCATGGCGATCGGTCCCTGGGGACTGGGTCTGGTCACCAACGTGCAGGACATCCTGCATTTCGCCGAATTCGGCGTTGTGCTGATGTTGTTTCTGGTCGGCCTGGAGCTCGAACCCCGGCGCCTGTGGAGCATGCGCCGGCCGATCTTCGGCTGGGGTGGACTGCAGGTGCTCGGTTGTACGACAGCCCTCGCGGTCGTTGCAATGGTGGCGGGTATCGAATGGCGCATCGCTCTGGTGGCGGCGCTGGGCCTGGCCTTGTCGAGCACCGCGATTGCGCTGCAGGTCATGAGCGACCGCAACATGCTGCCCACGACAAGCGGGCAGGCTGCGTTCTCCATTTTGCTGTTCCAGGACGTGGCTGCAATCCCGATCCTGGCGTTGCTGCCACTGCTGGGTACCGGCATGGTGGCCGCGGCGGCCGAGAACGACGCCGCGAGCCATTGGCTGGAGATCGCCCGCATTGTGCTCGTGATCGCCGGCATCGTGCTCGGTGGCCGGTTGCTGCTGCGCCCCTTGTTTCGCTGGATCGCCCGCTCGCGCACACCCGAAATCTTCACCGCTGCGTCGCTGCTGCTGGTGGTTGGCATTGCCGCGCTGATGCAGCAGGTCGGCCTGTCCATGGCGCTGGG
>JBKJRR010000379.1:0-9232 GCA_046594635.1 Burkholderiaceae bacterium | reverse complement strand
AGTGCGAAACGTTCGTCGTTTGCAGTTAGTTTTTTGAACCAAGATTTACGAGCGTAGCCCATGCTCGACATGCACCACAGCGATTCCGTACCCACGTCGAAACCAATGCAGCCCCTCAACCACTATTTTAGGCCGATCCAAGCAATTGCAACAGCTCCAGCGGATTTTCTATCGAGGCGTGTGCGCGCCACTGCGTGATATCGGTCTGCAAACCCAGATAGCCATAGGTGGCTGCCACCGTCGCCATGCCAGCCGCCAGTCCTGCAACAATGTCTCGCTCGTCATCGCCGACATAGACACATCGATCCGGCGCGATGCCCAACCGGCGAGCGGCCTCGAGCAAAGGCTCCGGATGCGGCTTGGCATGGGCGGTGGTGTCGCCACTGATGACCACGCTGGCCGACGCGAATAATGGCATCGCGCGAGTCAACGGATCCGTGAACCGGCAAGACTTGTTCGTCACCACGCCCCAGCGCGTGCCGCGTTGACGCAATTGGGCGATCAAGGCTTCAACCCCATCGAATGCATAGGTCTGCTGCGTCATGCATCGCTCGTAGTTGCCAAAGAACTCCTCGCGAAACTCGGCGAACTGCGCATCGTCCGGACTCATGCCGAATCCCACCGACAACATGCCACGGGCACCAGCGCCGGCCATCGGACGGTACATTGACAGAGGCAAGGACGGCAGACCGCGCTGAACGCGCATCAGGTCGGCGGCCGCGCCAAGGTCCGGCGCGCTGTCAATCAAGGTGCCATCGAGGTCGAACAACACTGCATCGACCTGTTCCATCGGCAACTTCAGACCTCCCATCAGCTTTTCTCCAGTGGCTTGCGGGTCGCGAGAAGATAGTTCACGCTGGTATCGGCACTGAGCCAGTAGCGCTGCGTCAACGGGTTGTATTCCATGCCGCGGGTCTCGTGCAGGGCAAGACTGCAATCGCGGCAAAACCGCGCCAATTCACTCGGACGGATCAATCGATCGTAACTGTGCGTGCCTTTGGGCAACATGTTGAGCAGGTACTCCGCACCGACGATGGCAAACAAGAAAGACTTGGCATTGCGGTTGAGCGTCGAGAAAAACACCCAGCCCCCAGGCTTCACCAACTCGGAGCAAGCCTGCACGATCGCTCCCGGGTCGGGCACATGCTCGAGCATCTCCATGCAGGTCACCACGTCGTAATGCCCCGGTTGTTCGCGTGCAAGATCCTCAGCACTGACCTCGCGATAGTCCACGTTGGACGTCTGGGCCTCGAGCGCATGCAACTGTGCCACACGCAGCGCCTTGGTTGCCAGATCAATGCCCAGCACCTGCGCCCCTCGCCGGGCCATGGAATCTGCCAGAATGCCGCCGCCACATCCGACATCCAGCGCTACCACGCCTTGCAGCGGGCAGATGGACGCAATCCAGTCCAGTCGCAGTGGATTTATTTGATGCAAGGGGCGGAATTCGCTGTCCTTGTCCCACCAGCGATGGGCAAGTTCCGAAAACTTGGCCAATTCGGCCGGATCCACATTCACACGAGTATTCATAGCTCGATTATGGACAACTGGCGGTCAGGTTCCACGACAAGGCAAATTTCACTTGCGGACCGTCAGCGGCATAGGGGACAGCCATTATCGGCTGTACCCCTGCCACACCACCCGGCATGCAGGTCCGCACCGGGCGGTTCGAGAAGTTGAGGTCATGAGAGTCACGGCAGACCCAGACGATCAAAGTGATTGATGGTCAGCAGGCGGTTGAGCAACTTTCTACTGTTGCGCCAACCGCCAGATTTACGCCACCTGAGCCTTGGTCACAAAAGCTTTGCGGTTATTGGCCCGCACGCCTCGCTCGGCACCGCCTTCTATCTGGTTCTTGTCCATCGGCTCGTGATTTACGCTCCACGCTTCCTTGCCACACTCGGTCGCCCTCGTGCAGTTGCGCTTCACTTCGCTCACTGTGACCAACTCGCGGGAGGACTTGCACCTCCAAGAGTGCGCCCATGTTGGGCGCACCAAATAAAAACCCCGCCGAGGCGGGGTTTGTGCAGGGCCCCTGACAAGGGCGCCCTAGTTGCCCAGCAAGTTTACTTGTTGGCGCGGGTACCGACGACTTCGATTTCCACGCGGCGGTTCTTGGCGCGACCTTCTTTGGTCTTGTTGTCAGCCACTGGCTGCTTCTCGCCTTTTCCTTCGGTGTAGACACGGTTCTTTTCAACACCGTTGGACACCAGATACGCCTTGACGGCTTCCGAGCGCCTCATCGACAGGCCCTGATTGTAGGCGTCCGAGCCAACAGCGTCAGTATGGCCCACAGCGATCACGACTTCCAGGTTGATGCCTTTGACTTTACTGATCAGATCATCCAGTTTGGCCTTGCCTTCTGGCTTGAGCACCGACTTGTCAAAGTCAAAGAAAGCGTCAGCTGCATAAGTGACCTTGGTCGCAGCAGGTGGCGGAGGTGCTGGTCTTGGTGCTGGTGCAGGAGCCGGCGCGGCAGCTGGTGCAGGAGCCGGTGCAGCAGCACGGGGAGCCGGTGCCGGAGCAGGTGCGGCAACAGGAGCTGGTGCAGGGGCAGGAGCCACGATCGCGCCATCACAGCCCACCGCGGCCGTAGCCGGGGTCCAGTAGTTGTTGCGCCAGCAAAGTTCGTTGCTGCCGTTTTTCCACACCGCATCGCCAGCACCACTGCGCCAGTTGTCTACAGTCTGTGCGCTGGCGGCAGTTGCGAGCGCCACGGTAGCGAACAGCAGGGCCACTTTATTCAAATTCTTCATGATTCTCCTTGTCGAGACATTAGCCGCAGCGGCGCTGCGAAGCGTTGGACGCGCCAGGTGACCACCACCCAACGCATGGCTGGATTGTGCCATACACAGGTGGTCACACAAGCGTTGAGCGACACTTCAAATGTAGGAAATCCACCCGTGCAGCACCATCTGTTGCCAGATTGCGACACCCCCTTGCCCGTAAAATCAACGCTTTCCGCCGTAAGACATCCCCATGACCCAGTTTGCCAAAGAAACCCTGCCCATCAGCCTGGAAGAGGAAATGCGGCGCAGCTATCTCGATTACGCGATGAGCGTGATTGTGGGTCGGGCCCTTCCTGATGCCCGTGATGGACTCAAGCCGGTACACAGGCGCGCACTGTTCGCGATGCACGAGCTCAACAATGACTGGAACCGGCCGTACAAGAAGTCAGCGCGAATCGTCGGCGACGTGATTGGCAAGTACCACCCTCATGGAGACCAGTCGGTCTACGACACCATCGTGCGCATGGCGCAGGATTTTTCGATGCGCCACATGCTGGTCGACGGCCAGGGGAACTTCGGCTCGGTTGATGGCGACAACGCCGCCGCCATGCGGTACACCGAGATCCGACTGTCCAAGATCACGCATGAGATGTTGGCAGACATCGACAAGGAAACAGTGGATTTCGGGCCCAACTACGATGGCTCGGAGAAGGAGCCACTGGTTCTGCCCAGCAAGCTGCCCAACTTGCTGGTCAACGGCTCCGGCGGTATTGCGGTCGGCATGGCGACAAACATTCCGCCACACAATCTGAACGAGGTGGTGGACGCCTGCCTGCACATGCTGCGCCATCCCGAAGCGACGGTCGACGACCTGATGGAGATCATCCCGGCGCCGGACTTTCCCACAGGCGGAATCATTTACGGCATCAACGGCGTCAAGGATGGTTATCGCACCGGTCGAGGCCGCGTCGTGATGCGGGCCAAGTGCCATTTCGAAGATATTGACCGCGGACAACGCCAGGCCATCATCGTCGACGAGCTGCCCTACCAGGTCAACAAGAAAACGCTGCAAGAGCGCATGGCCGATCTGGTGCATGAGAAAAAGATCGAAGGCATCAGTCATATTCAGGATGAGAGCGACAAGTCCGGCATGCGGCTGGTGATCGAGCTCAAACGCGGCGAAGTACCCGAGGTCGTGCTGAACAATCTGTACAAGCAGACCCAGTTGCAGGACACCTTTGGCATCAATATGGTGGCGCTGATCAACGGCCAGCCGAAGTTGTGCAATCTGCGCGACCTGATCGAAGTCTTCCTCGACCACCGGCGCGAAGTGGTCACGCGCCGCACAGTGTTCAACCTGCGCAAGGCACGCGAACGTGGCCACGTGCTCGAAGGCCTGGCCGTAGCGCTGGCGAACATTGACGAGTTCATCGCGATCATCCGCAATGCGCCGACGCCACCGGTTGCGAAGACCGAATTGATGGCCCGCTCATGGGACAGCAAACTGGTACGCGAGATGCTGACCCGCAGCCGCGCAGATGGCGGTGTCGTCAACGCCGACGACTACCGCCCCGAGGGCATGGAAAAAGCCTACGGCATGGGCGCTGACGGGTTGTACCGTCTCAGCGATACGCAGGCACAAGAAATTTTGCAGATGCGCCTGCAGCGCCTGACCGGTCTGGAGCAGGACAAGATCGTCGCTGAATACAAGGACGTGATGACCGAGATCGAGGACTTGCTCGACATCCTGGCAAGGCCCGAGCGTGTCTCGACCATCATTTCCGAGGAACTCGGCCACATCAAGCTGGAGTTCGGCCAGACGAAGATCGGCGCACGCCGCAGCCTGATCGAGCACAGCTCGTTCGACCTTAGCACCGAAGACCTGATCACGCCCACCGACATGGTGGTCACGCTGAGCCACAGCGGCTATATCAAGAGCCAGCCACTGTCCGAATACCGGGCCCAGAAGCGCGGCGGACGCGGCAAGCAGGCAACCGCCACAAAAGAAGATGACTGGATTGACCAGTTGTTCATCGCCAACACACACGATTACATCCTGTGCTTCTCCAACCGAGGCCGACTTTATTGGCTCAAGGTCTGGGAAGCGCCTCAGGGTTCGCGTGGATCGCGCGGTCGCCCCATCATCAACATGTTCCCGCTGCAGGAAGGCGAAAAGATCACCGTGGTACTACCGCTGACCGGCGAAAAGCGCAGCTTCCCGTCCGATGCCTATGTATTCATGTCGACCAGCATGGGAACGGTCAAGAAGACAGCGCTGGATGAATTCAGCAACCCACGCAAGGCCGGCATCATCGCCGTCGATCTGGATCCGGGCGATTTCCTGATCGGCGCTGCCCTGACCGACGGAGCCCATGACGTGATGTTGTTCTCCGACGGCGGCAAGGCGGTGCGCTTCGATGAAAACGATGTTCGCCCCATGGGCCGTACGGCCCGCGGTGTACGCGGCATGATGCTTGAAGACGGTCAGAGCGTCATTGCCATGCTGGTGGCGGAAGACGAGCAGCAATCGGTGCTGACCGCAACTGAAAACGGCTACGGCAAACGTACCAGCATCACCGAATACACCCGCCACGGACGTGGTACCAAAGGCATGATCGCCATCCAGCAAAGCGAGCGCAATGGCAAGGTCGTTGCTGCCACGCTGGTGCATGCCGACGACGAAATCATGTTGATCACTGATAAAGGCGTGCTGGTTCGCACACGCGTCAGCGAGATCCGCGAACTCGGTCGTGCAACCCAGGGGGTGACACTGATCGGACTGGACGACGGCTCGTCGCTCAGTGGCCTGCAACGCCTTGTCGAGAATGACGCCAACGACAGCAGCGACGACGGAGAAGATGCCGCCCCGGAAGCGGGCGGCGAGGCCACCTGACCGACGGTCGGACAACGCGCCGCGACACATGAATCGGACCAACCACAGTCTGCAAGACGAGCGGCGATTGATGCAACGACCCTATAACTTCTCCGCCGGTCCGGCCGCAATCGCCACCGAGGTATTGCAACAGGCCGCTGACGAGATGCTGGACTGGCCCGACGCCAATGGGCGCCGGTCCGGCATGGGCGTGATGGAGATGAGCCATCGCGGCAAGGAGTTCATTTCGATCTACGAAGCCGCCGAGGCGGACCTGCGCGAATTGCTCGCCGTCCCGACGGACTTCCGCATTCTTTTCATGCAAGGTGGCGGTCTGGGGGAAAACGCCATCGTGCCGATGAATCTGGCCACACGTTTGCACGCCGATCCGTCGCAGGCGATTACCAACTTTGTCGTCACCGGCGGATGGAGCCAGAAGTCACAAACTGAGGCCACCAAATACAGCCGCGCGAGGGTAGCGGCAAGCAATGCGACCGACGACCACACCCGCATTCCGCCTCCCTCGACCTGGCAGCTCGATGCCGACGCAGCTTACGTTCACATTTGCAGCAACGAGACCATTCACGGCGTCGAATACCAGTCGCTGCCCGACCTGTCCGTGCTGGGTTGCCAGGTTCCGCTGGTAGTCGATTTTTCATCGCATGTCGCATCACGGTTGGTGGACTGGTCGCGTATCGGCCTGGCGTTTGCCGGCGCTCAGAAAAACCTGGGGCCTGCAGGGCTGACTGTTGTTGTCGTGCGGGAGGACCTGCTGGGCCAGGCGCTGGCGACTTGCCCGAGCGCGTTCAATTACAAACTGGTCAGCGACAACCAGTCGATGTACAACACGCCGCCGACATACGCCATCTATATTGCAGGCCTGGTGTTCCAGTGGATCCGTCGCCAAGGCGGCATTGCGGCCATGGAGCAGCGCAATATCGCCAAGGCGCAGATGCTGTATCAGGCGATCGACGACTCGCAACTGTACGAGAACCGTGTCGACCCCAGTTGCCGATCACGCATGAACGTTCCGTTTTTCCTGAAGGACGCCACGCGCAACGAAACATTCCTGGCCGGAGCGCGCGAACACGGCCTGCTGTCGCTTAAGGGGCACAAGTCGTTGGGCGGCATGCGCGCCAGTATCTACAACGCCATGCCACTCGAAGGCGTGCAGGCGCTGGTCGCCTACATGCGAGAATTTGAACGCTCTGCGGCTTGAACCGCTCTGCCCCCACACTGAATCCATGACCAGAACACTGCCGGAACTCCGGATCCAGATCGACGACGTCGACCAGCAATTGCTTGCCCTGATCAACCGGCGTGCCTCGCTCGCGCTGGAGGTCGGCGAAATCAAGCGCCAGGAAGGCTCGACGGTGTTCCGCCCGGAACGCGAGGCACAGGTCATCCGCAGCCTGCAGGATGGCAACCCCGGCCCGATCAAGGCCGAGGGCATTGCCAATGTGTGGCGCGAGATCATGTCGTCATGCCGCGCACTGGAGGCGCGTCAGCGTATCGCCTACCTGGGCCCGGCCGGTACCTTCAGTGAACAGGCGGCAGTGCAGTTTTTCGGCTCGAGTTTCGAGCATGTGCAATGCGCCAACTTTGACGAGATTTTCCATGCCACGGCAGGTGGGCGTGCCGACTTTGGCGTGGTTCCGGTCGAGAACAATACCGAAGGCGTAGTGGCGCGCTCGCTTGATCTGCTGCTGCACTCGCCGCTGCATATCGTGGGTGAAGCCAGCCTGCTGGTACGCCATCATCTGATGCGCAAGCAGAACACTCTGGACAGCATCGAAGTCGTGCTGGCCCACCCCCAGGCGCTGGCGCAGTGTCACGCCTGGCTCGGTGCCCATCTGCCGAACACGGAGCGGCGCGCGGCTTCAAGCAATGCCGAGGGTGCGCGTCTGGCCGCGACCAACCCGGCCTGGGCGGCCATTGCCAGCGAACGTGCGGCGTCCGAGTTCGGTCTGCATCTTGTTGCCAGTTCGATTCAAGACGACATCCACAACCGCACGCGCTTCAGCGTCGTTTGCCTGCCCCAGGTCATGGCGGTGCCGCCAGCATCTGGTAATGACCGCATCAGTCTGGTGGTGTCCGTGCCCAATCAGCCTGGTGCCGTGCATGACCTGCTGGTGCCGCTCAAACGCCATGACGTCTCGATGACCCGGTTCGAGTCCCGTCCGGCCCGATCCGGCCAGTGGGACTATTTTTTCTACATCGACATCCTGGGCCACCCCAGCCAGGCAAACGTCGCGGCGGCCCTGAAGGAGCTTCAAGGCTTATGCGAGTTCTACAAAATGCTGGGCGCCTACCCAGCCGCTCCACAATGACCCCTACGTCCACACTGCGCCATGTTTGAACAACTGGGCTTGATCGGCTGCGGCCTCATGGGCGGCTCCTTCGCCCTTGCACTCAAACGCGCAGGCCTTGTCAAACGGGTGGTGGGTTACAGCAAATCACCGTCGACCACAGAGCGGGCGAGGCAAATGGGCGTCATCGACGTCGAGGCGCCATCCGCCTTGCTCGCGGTTTCTGGTGCCGACATCGTACTGCTGGCCGTTCCGGTGGCCTCGACAGAAAGCAGTTTCAAAGCTATCAAGCATCTGATCACTCCCCAGATGCTGATCATGGACGTAGGCTCGACCAAACGCGATGTGGTCGATGCGGCCCGCCGCGCCCTGCGCGAGCAGATCGGCTGTTTCGTACCAGCGCATCCGATTGCCGGCAAAGAGTTGTCGGGCGTGGAAAACGCCGACGCCGACCTGTATATGGGGCGCCAGGTGGTGCTCACACCGATTGAGCGCACCCACACGATACAGATTCAGCAGGCAGTGGACGTCTGGTCCGCGCTGGGCTGCCGGGTCGTGCGCATGGCACCTGAGGCGCACGACGCGGCTTTCGCCGCCGTGAGCCACCTGCCCCA
The DNA here is from genome assembly GCA_046594635.1 of Burkholderiaceae bacterium. Taxonomy (GTDB): domain Bacteria; phylum Pseudomonadota; class Gammaproteobacteria; order Burkholderiales; family Burkholderiaceae_C; genus CAISIP01. The sequence continues at coordinate 708 of JBKJRR010000379.1, read as the reverse complement.
CCTGATTGCGTTTGCGATGATGAATTCGATCTGCGGACAACCCATGGGCCGGGATTTCCTGTCTCTGGCAGGTCCGGGTTTTCGCGATTTCACCCGTATCGCGGCGGCCGAACCGGCGATGTGGCGCGACGTCATGTTGTCCAATCGCGAAGAACTGCTGGCGCAGTCCAAAATTTTCCAGCGTAATCTGCAGGCGCTGGATCTGATGATTGCCAACGGCAACGCAGAAGCATTGCTGGAGCAGATCGAGAACGCCAGTAGCACGCGTGCGAACTGGAGCATGGCCAAGCAGCAGAAATAATGTTCGCCACCGAATTTCTCGACCTGCCCCCTCTGCGCAGCGCCGGCGGCACGGTCACGCTGCCAGGCTCCAAGAGCATCTCCAACCGGGTGTTGCTGCTATCGGCGCTGTGCGCTGGCACCACGACGCTGCACGACCTGCTCGACTCGGATGACACACGTGTCATGCTGGACGCGTTGCGTGCGCTCGGCTGCTCAGTACAGCATGATGGCGATCGGGTCATGATAGGCGGCCTGGACGGCCAACTGGCGAACCGACAGGCAGACCTGTTCCTGGGCAATGCAGGAACGGCGATGCGGCCTCTGACGGCAGCACTCGCGGTGCTGGGTGGCGACTTCTCGATGCGCGGCGTGGCGCGCATGCATGAGCGCCCGATCGCCGATCTGGTCGACGCGCTGCGCCAGCTC
>JBKJRR010000377.1:0-3437 GCA_046594635.1 Burkholderiaceae bacterium | reverse complement strand
CTTGCGCTGGTACTTTGCATGCAGTTGCTCCAGCCCTTCATATTGATGGGTGAAGCCGCAATAGCTGGCGGTGTTGACCACCAGCACGGCCTTGCCGGCATACTGGCAAAGATTCTGGGGTGCCTCATCCTGCAAGCGGTTGAACTGGTGCTGCAGGATGGCCGGACACGATGGGACCGACGGGTTTTGTGCTGCTGCGCCGGGTACCACAAGCAACATCGCCGCGACGGCGGCAATCGGCACAAGAGTGGAGCGTATCGCTGGCATGACGCGAATATAGTCCGCCAGACGGACGGCTGCTGCGAAAGGGTCTCGCGACGACGGGCCGCCAGGCCTGGTACCGCTCAGTGCCGGTTCTGGTCGATGACGGCCACCAGGACTTTTTCGAGTTCCGTACCCACGGATTGCAACATGCCCTTGAGTCCCTTGCCGCGTTCGGCGGCATCTGCCGACGCGGGACGAGGTTCGTTGCGCAAGCCATGCAGTTCCTGCGCCAACCGCATGCGGTCGTGCTCCAGTTTCGCCAGATCGGGTGGGGCGGGAAGTTGGCTGCGAAGGCGTGCTTCGCGCGCCTTCTCCATCATCTCGTCGATATGCCGCAGATGCGACTCCGACTCGCGGATGTGCTGCTCAACCAGTTGGTCGATGTGGCTCATGTCGGCCTCCTTTTACCTTGGCTCTGGGCCCAGTCTATGCCGATACACGGCGCGCGTCACGGCCAGTGTGTTGGCGCGGCAGCACTGTGGCTGCAGACAGGGCCTGAATGGAGTCGTTACCATGGGTGTCCGGGTGGGGCTGCATCCTGCCGGCTCCCATATGCAAAGATCATTTTCATGATGGCCGACCAGAACTGGATCGCCTTTGGCGTCAGCAGCGCGATTTTCTTTCTTTACGAGGTGTGGGTGCTCTGGGTTGGATGGCGTCATCCGAACCGCATCGCGCGCTCGGCCCACGCCTTCATGCGTGCCAGCTGGGTGGATGCGCTGAGTCGCCAGCCAGGTTTCGAGATCGTCGCCGTACAGGCGCTGCGCAACTCGCTGATGTCGGCCACGATTGCCGCATCGACTGCTGCACTGGCCTTGATGGGCACCGTCAGCCTGGCCAGCAGCACGCTCGAATCGGCGACGTTCGACGGCACGCCGCCGTTGCGCATCGTGCTCGAGATCCTGCTGATGGCAACCTTGTTCGCCTCCTATGTCTGTTCTGCGATGTCAATGCGCTACTTCAGCCACGCCGGCTTCGTGATGTCGATGCCGGTGGCGTCCGCGGAGCGACCGGGGCTCAATCCGATGGCAAAGGAATACGTCAAACGCGCCGGCTTGTTGTACAGCTGGGCCTTGCGCTTTTTCCTGATCATTTCGCCCTTGGTCGTGGGTATCGTGCGACCCCTGGGCATGCCGTTCATGACGATTGCGCTGGTGGTGGCGTTGTGGTTCTTCGATCGGCCGGCGAAGCCGTCGGTTCCGCAGGCCGGCAAGCCCGTCGACAAGTCCTGACAGACGCCCTGTTGCGCCAACCACCCCGGCCCCTTCCGTCACCCCTGCTGCCCTGCCGCGAGCGGGTAAAATCGCGGGGCTTTCCAACCCGGCCCGCAAGGGCAAACACCGCTTGACGCGGCGTTCGCCCTGCACCCCGCCTTGCACTCCACGTTCATGACCACCATTGCCGCCTCCGTTGCCGACATCCGCCAGATATTTCTGGATTTTTTTGCCTCCAAGAGCCACACCGTGGTCGCATCGAGTCCGCTGGTTCCGGGCAACGATCCGACCCTGATGTTCACCAATTCGGGCATGGTGCAGTTCAAGGACGTGTTTCTGGGCTCGGACAAACGCTCCTACGTGCGCGCCGCATCGGTGCAGGCCTGCCTGCGCGCGGGCGGCAAACACAATGATCTGGAAAACGTCGGCTATACCGCGCGCCATCACACGTTCTTCGAAATGCTGGGCAACTGGAGTTTTGGCAACTACTTCAAGCGCGAGTCGCTGACCTGGGCCTGGGAATTGCTGACCAAGGTCTACGGGTTGCCGGCCGACAAGTTGTGGGCCACGGTCTACATCGACGATGACGAGGCCTATGACATCTGGACCCAGGAGATCGGCCTGCCGCCCGAGCGCGTGGTGCGTATTGGCGACAACAAGGGCGCCAAGTACGCCTCCGACAACTTCTGGATGATGGCCGACACCGGGCCCTGCGGCCCGTGCAGCGAAATTTTCTACGACCACGGCCCGGCAGTCGCCGGTGGCCCACCCGGCTCGCCCGACGCCGATGGCGACCGTTATATTGAAATCTGGAACAACGTTTTCATGCAGTTCGACATGCAGGCGGACGGCTCGCTCAGGCCGCTGCCGGCGCCGTGTGTCGACACCGGCATGGGGCTGGAGCGTCTGGCTGCGATCCTGCAGCACCAGCATAGCAATTACGAGATCGACCTGTTCCAGGTGCTGATCGCCGCGGCAGGCCGGGAGACCGGTTGTGCCGACCTGCAGAACAACTCGCTCAAGGTCATCGCCGACCATATTCGAGCCACGGCCTTTCTGGTCAGCGACGGCGTGATCCCCGGCAGTGAAGGCCGCGGCTATGTGCAGCGGCGCATCATCCGCCGCGCCATCCGTCACGGTTACAAGCTGGGCCGCAAGAAACCTTTTTTTCACAAACTGGTGGTCGATCTGGTGGCGGTGATGGGCGAGGCCTATCCGCGTATGGCGCAGCAGCAGCAACGTATCACCGAGGTGCTCAAGGCCGAGGAGGAGCGCTTCTTCGAGACGCTGGAGACCGGCATGACGATTCTCGATGGCGCCCTGGCGGGTGGTGTCAAGGTCTTGCCCGGCGACGTGGCGTTCAAGCTGCACGACACCTTCGGCTTTCCGCTCGACCTGTCGGCCGACGTCTGCCGTGAGCGCGGTTTGACGGTTGACGAGGCCGGTTTCGCTGCGGCGATGGATCGGCAGAAGACCCAAGCCCGCGCGGCCGGCAAGTTCCGCATGGACAAGGCGCTGGAATACAGCGGCGCGGGCAATGAATTTGTCGGCTACGACAGCCTGACCGAAAACAGCACTGTTGCCGCCGTCTATGTGGATGGTGTCGCCGTGACCGAGCTGGTCGCGGGGCAGTCGGGTGTGGTGGTGCTCGCCAGCACGCCTTTTTACTCCGAGAGTGGTGGCCAGGTCGGCGATCAGGGGTCGGTCTTTACCGATTCAGCGATGTTTGCCGTGGTCGATACCCAGAAGATCAAGTCCGACGTCTTTGCCCACCATGGCACGCTGACAACGGGTGGTTTGAAGGTCGGTGATTCGGTGACCGCCCATGTGGACGCCAGCACCCGCGCTGCAACCGTGCGCAATCACTCGGCCACCCACCTGATGCACAAGGCCTTGCGCGCGGTGCTGGGCACGCATGTGCAGCAAAAGGGCAGCCTGGTCAATGCCGAGCGTACCCGT
>JBKJRR010000385.1:0-2925 GCA_046594635.1 Burkholderiaceae bacterium | reverse complement strand
GCAGACTCTCGACCTTGACGCTGTCGAACGCGACGCCGTCGGCTTTCAGGCCATCCATCACGGCAGCGTAGGCGGCACGGCAGGCGTGGGTACGATCCTGCTTGTTGCGGATCTGATACGCGGCGCTCAGTTTCTCGGCGCCATGGGCTTCGACCTTGGCGATCAGCGGCTCGTCGCGCTCGGGGGCCTTCCAGTCCCAGACCGGCTTGCCGGCGTCACGCACCAGTTCGTTGATCGCTGCGATCGCAATATTGCCCTGCTCGTGGCCAAATACCACGGCGCCGAGCATGATTTCTTCCGACAGCTGCTGGGCTTCGGACTCGACCATCAGCACGGCTGCTTCGGTACCGGCAACCACCAGCTCCAGCTGGCTGTCCTTGAGCTGGGTCTGACCCGGATTGAGCACGTACTCGCCATTGATGTAACCGACGCGCGCGGCACCAATCGGGCCGTTGAACGGGATACCACTGATCGACAGTGCAGCGCTGGTGGCGATCAGTGCAGCGATGTCTGCCTGCACTTCAGTGTTCAGGCTGAGCACATGCACGATGACCTGGACTTCGTTGTAGAAGCCTTCGGGGAACAGCGGGCGGATCGGGCGGTCGATCAGGCGGCAGGTCAGCGTCTCGAGTTCGCTGGGGCGGCCTTCACGCTTGAAGAAGCTGCCGGGAATCTTGCCGGCGGCATACGATTTTTCGGTGTAATCGACGGTCAGCGGAAAAAAGTCCTGACCGGCCTTGGCGTCCTTCTTGGCCACCACGGTGGCCAGCACCACGGTGTCGTCAATGTTGACCAGCACGGCACCGCTGGCCTGACGGGCAATTTCGCCGGTTTCCATGGTGACGGAATGAGGGCCCCATTGAAAGGACTTGCTGACTTTTTTGAACATGCTCATATGTCTTATCTCCTGCTTCGTTGCGGAAGGTGTGGGCCACCTTGCCAATGCCTGGAGTCAACCTCGCAGAACACGATGCCATTCCAGTGAAGCTGCGCGTTCCAACGCAAACTCCCCTGGAATGACACAGCTTCGCTCTGCAGCTGCTTGAGCCTGACCGTGACACGCCTGTGCGTCATCACCATCCCTCAAACTGCGTCTTCCCCAAAAAAGAAAAATACCAACAACAAAACGCCTGAGGCACAGGTGCAACTCAGGCGCTTGTCAACTCACCGCGACTTACTTGCGCAAGCCGAGCTTGACGATCAAAGCGGTGTAACGCTCCGCATCCTTGGACTTCAGGTAGTCCAGCAGCTTGCGTCGACGGCTCACCATGCGCAACAGGCCGCGCCGACCATGGTGGTCCTTGGCATGGGTCTTGAAGTGGGGGGTGAGTTCGTTGATGCGGGCGGTCAGCAGTGCGACCTGGACTTCCGGGCTGCCCGTGTCTCCGACCTTGCGGGCGTTTTCCTGGACAACGGTGGCCTTGATACTCGTAGCAATCATTTCATTTCCTGTGAAGGGGGCGGCGCATTTGGCCATAACCCCCGGGTTGAACTTGCGCCAGGTGCTGGAACTGCTCCTGACGTGTGCTGTTGCGCGCTGGCAAAGCCCCGGGATTATAACCAGAGCGCTGCGATCGGCCTAACCCTAGCCCTTTCCAACGTGGTGTGAGCCTGAAGGATGCCTGTATTTCCAATGAGGTATGAGCCTGAAGGGGCGAATTGAGGTGACTGCACTGCCAGGTTGATCATTCCAAGGATGGTGATCAACATGAACGAATCGCTGCTTCGCACGATCGCGCAACTGCAGGAATTTTTGGATGCGACGCCGCAGGTGCAGTTCACAGCCCATGGCGGCGATGGCGATAGCCAGCGCTACCAGCACATCAGCGCCGTACTGGCGCGCTTTGACTATCCCCGGTGTTCCAAGCCCGAGCGTGGCGTGGGTGCGTGCCTACCTGGTGCGTACCAGCGGCCACAGTCGTGCGCAGCTCACCCGGCTGGTGGCGCGCTGGAGCGAGAACCGCCTGAGCGCGGCACCATTGACCAAGTGCTATCGATCTCCAGCAGCGCCGTTCACACGCAAGTACAGCGCCATCGATATCGAGTTGCTGGTGGAGATGGACCGCGCTAACGAGGATGTCTGTGGTCCTGCCATCGTGCATCTCTTGAAACGCGCCTGGCTCGTTTATGGCGATGTACGCTACGAACGGCTGGCCGATCTGTCCGTGTCGCACCTATACAACCTGCGCAAGAGCACAGGCTACCAGAGCCGACGCCGGCACTTCACCAAGACGCGGCCCGTGTGTAATCCGATCGGAGTGCGCCGGGCCCCGCGGCCCAATGGGCGCGCCGGCTTTGTGCGCATCGACACCGTGCACCAGGGTGACCTTGACGGTATCAAGGGGGTCTACCACATCACCTGCGTGGACTGCGTGAGCCAGTGGCAAGTGATGGCCTGCGTGCAGGGCATCAGCGAGGCGTTCCTGCTGCCGGTACTGGCCTTGGTCATTGACCAATTTCCTTTTGTGATCGAAGGCTTTCACTCCGACAACGGCTCTGAATTCATCAATGGCAGAGTCGCCCAATTGCTGGAGAAATTGCGCATCGAGCAGACCAAATCACGCGCGCGCCAAAGCAACGACAACGCGCTGGCCGAGAGCAAGAATGCCAGCGTCGTGCGCAAGCACATGGGCTACAGCCACATCCCCCAACGCTACGCCGCGCCCATCAACCTGTTCTACCAAGAGACGTTCAATCCGTGGCTCAATCTGCACCGCCCGTGCCTGTTCGCCACAGAGGTGGTGAGCGACAAAGGCAAGATCGTCAAGCGCTACAAACACGAGGATGTGAAAACGCCACTGGCGTCTTTGGCAATCCTCAGCAAGAACGGTCTGGTCGAGTTCAAACCCGGGGTGACCTTGCAGGCATTGCAGGCTCAGGCCGACGCACAAACCGACCTGGCTGCAGCGCAGCAGATGCAAAAAG
>JBKJRR010000371.1:0-31688 GCA_046594635.1 Burkholderiaceae bacterium | reverse complement strand
GTGATCGTACCTGAGGGCCCTTGCAGTAGCAGGGCAAACGGTTTCTACCCCGCCAAGACCTACCTAAGAGACTCCCACCAGAGGAGAACCCGACCGTAGAAAAGAGGCGCCGCTTGTGGCTCCGCGACAGGAGCCCGACAAACCCACTGTAAAGAGTAACTCATGAAAACGTTCAGCGCCAAACCCGCTGTCGTGACGCACGTGTGGTTTGTGATTGTCGCGACCGACAAGGTCCTCGAACTAGTAGCCAGCGAAGTTGCTCTCCGTTTGCGCGGCAAACACAAGGCCATTTATACGCCTCACGTCGATACCGGTGACTTCATCGTCATCATCAACGCCGCCAAGCTGCGAGTCACCGGCGCCAAGTCGACTGACAAGATCTACTACAGCCACTCCGGTTATCCGGGCGGTATTTCGTCGATCAACTTCAAGGACATGCAGTCACGCTTCCCGGGTCGCGCACTCGAGAAGGCCGTCAAGGGCATGTTGCCCAAGGGCCCGCTCGGTTACGCCATGATCAAGAAGCTCAAGGTCTACGGTGGTGCAGAGCACCCGCACACCGCCCAGCAGCCCAAAGTGTTGGAAATTCAAGGAGCTTCGCGATGATCGGTGATTGGAACAATGGCACCGGCCGTCGCAAATCCAGCGTCGCCCGCGTGTTTCTGAAAAAAGGCAGTGGCAAGATCACGGTCAACGGCAAGGACATTCAGTCGTTCTTCGGCCGCGAAACCTCGATCATGATCTGCAAGCAGCCGCTGCACCTGACCAACCATGTCGAAACCTTCGACATCATGGTCAACGTGGCAGGTGGTGGTGAGTCCGGCCAGGCCGGCGCAACCCGCCACGGCATCACCCGTGCGCTGATCGACTACGACGCGGCCCTCAAGCCCGAGTTGTCGAAAGCTGGCTTCGTGACGCGTGATGCGCGCGAAGTCGAGCGTAAGAAGGTCGGTTTGCACGGCGCACGCCGTCGCAAGCAGTTCTCCAAGCGTTGAACCGGATTGCCGAGATGGCGCCAGGCGGTTCCAGGCAACAGGTGCAAACCTGGCCGGAACTGCGGGTGGTGTCCCGGCAACTCGTCAGGTGCACCACCCGTGGGTGGCGCATCTACCAAAACCGTCCTTGCGACGGTTTTTTGCATTTCACCGTGCCATGCGCTTTCGCCTGCTGCGTCGCCGCCTGACCGTCAGCGCGCCGCGCATGGCGGTGCGCAGTGCCTTGCCGTGGCCGTTTCGCTGGGCCATGCTGGCCGTGGTGTTCGGCTTTTGTGCCGCCATCGCCTTGTGGGCATTCGAGTTCGGCAAGGTCATTGCAGGCGTGCACAGTGACGTGCAGGACGAGCTTGTCACTTTGCGCGTTGACCTCGAAAATATCCGGCGTGAGCGCGACCAGGCACGTTTGGTGGCCAATACCTCGCAGACCTTGATCACCGCCGGGCAGGCGGCGCAGGAGCAATTACGGGGGCACAACAAGCAACTTGAACAAGAAATCCTGGGCCTGCGCGACGACCTTGGATTCTTCGAGAAGCTGATCCCGATGGATGGCGCCGAGGGAATTGCGGTGCGTGGGCTGCAAGCCGAGGTGGGTGCCGACAAACGTTTGAAGTGGCGTGTGCTGTTGATTCAGCCCCAGAAGGCTGCGGCCGAGTTCCAGGGCGAGATCGAGCTCAAACTGGTGGGACTGCTGGCCGGCAAGCCTTGGCAAATGGCCGCGGGCGAAAAGCCGCAAAGCGTGAAGTTCTCCCGTTTCGGCCGTTTCCAGGGATTCGTGGATCTGCCGGCACAGGCGGTGGTCAAGAGTATTTCGGTCAAGGTATTGGAAGGCAGCAAGGTCCGGGCGGCAGAGTCGGCCAATCTTTGATGCAACACGACAGACAAGGAGAAACAACATGTTCAACAAGCGCAAACAGCCCCCGATCAAAAGCCTCATCGCCCATGGCAGCCATATTGCGGGCGATTTCCGGTTCACCGACGGCCTGCGCATCGACGGCGAACTGGTCGGCGACATCCGCGCCAACGAGGAGCAGCCCAGCATCCTGGTGGTGTCCGAGACTGCATCGGTGACAGGCGCCATCCATGCCGACCACATCATCATCAATGGCCATGTCCATGGCCCGGTGCATGCCCATGTGATGCTCGAACTCCAGCCCAAGGCCCGGATCGAGGGAGATGTGTACTATCGGGCGCTCGAGATGCACCAGGGTGCGACCATTTCCGGGTCGATGCATCCGCATGCCGCAGGCGAGGCAAAGCCCACACTTAAATTGGCGGCAAACAACAAGTAACGCATTCATTGCCTGCATTGCGTTAGCATCAGGCCACTCGTTTCATTTTTCTGGAGTCGCCCATGAGCGCTGTTGCCCAAGCCCTACCGGTCGAAATGCCGGAACCCATCCTTTTCACCGACAGTGCTGCTGCCAAGGTGGCTGACCTGATCGCCGAAGAAGGCAACCCCGATCTCAAACTGCGTGTTTTTGTGCAGGGCGGTGGTTGTTCAGGTTTTCAGTATGGTTTCACCTTCGACGAAGTTACCAACGAAGACGACACGACGATGACCAAAAATGGCGTTTCGTTGCTGATCGACGCCATGAGCTACCAGTACCTGTTGGGTGCCGAGATCGACTACAAGGAAGACCTGCAAGGCGCGCAATTCGTCATTAAGAACCCGAATGCCACCACGACCTGTGGTTGCGGTTCGAGTTTTTCGACCTGAGCATTCGGGTCAGCCCCGTTCAGGGGTTCAGCGGGGGTAAATGGCCCCGAGAATACGGGCGCCGCTGGCGCCCGTAACACTTTGCAGACTGCCCGTTTCGCGTTGCAGCGTCTTGCGCGCCAACCAGGCGAAGGCCGCGGCCTCCACTTGCAATGCGGGCAATCCATGTGCGTCAGAAGGCTCCACGCGCACCTTTGGCAGCCTGGCCTGCAGCCGACGCATCAGCGCCTGATTGCGCGCGCCGCCGCCGCAGACGATCAGTACTTGACTGTCCGGTGCCTGGCGCTGCAGATCGTTGGCGCAGACCCTGGCGGTGAATTCGCATAGTGTGGCCTGTACGTCGGCAGTTAAGGCCGGCGATCCAAGCTCTGACATCAATTGGTTCAGCCAAGCCGGGTTGAACAGGTCGCGGCCGGTGCTCTTGGGTGGCGTGCGTTCCAGATAAGGTTCGGCTAGCAGCCGCGCCAGCAGCTGCCTGTCCACCTTGCCGGTATCTGACCAGGCGCCGCCCTGATCGAACGCCTGGCCGGTATGGCGCAGGCACCAGTAGTCCATCAGCGCATTGCCGGGGCCACAGTCGAATCCCAATACATTGCCTTTGCTGCTTGGCAACCCGGCTTGACTCGCGCGCGGCAGCACCGTCAGATTCGAGATGCCACCGATATTGACAACCGCAACGGTGGCGTCCGGTTGGCCGAAAACGTCAAGGTGAAACGCAGGTACCAGCGGAGCCCCTTGGCCCCCTGCGGCGACGTCGCGGCTGCGAAAGTCGGCCACCACGTCGATGCCGGTCAGTTCGGCCAGCAATGAGGGGTTGTTCAGTTGTACCGTGTAGCCAAGGCCGTCGAATTCCTGCGGCCGGTGGCGCACCGTCTGTCCGTGCGCGCCGATCGCGGCCACTTGGGTCGGATTGACCACGGCGGCCTGCAGCAGCGCGTGCACGACCTCGGCATAACTACGTGCCAGCGTGTTGGCCGCCAGTGCGCCGCGATGAATTTCGTTGTCTGCCGGGCTGTTGAGCGCCAATAACTCTGCCGCAAAGTTTGCGTCGAACGGCTGATAGACATGGTGCTGGACCACCAGGGAGCCAGTGGCAAAGTCCGCCAGCACGCCGTCCACGCCGTCGAGCGAGGTGCCCGACATCAAACCGACATAGAGAGTCGCCATGCGGTTCGAGCGGGCGTAATTATTCGATCGTCACCCTGCCCACGGTTGCAGCTGCTGCGAGCTGCACACGGGCCATTTCAGCTTCTCGGTTGAATATCGGGCGCCCCATGGCAGTGACCGGCATCGCCTCGCTCTTCTGGGCGATGGTCAGCGGGTCTTGGTGCTCGCCAGCGACACGAAACTCGAAATGCAGGTGCGGGCCCGTGGCCCAGCCGGTCGACCCCACGGCACCGATCACATCGCTCTGGCCGACACTTTGCCCGCGGCGCACGTTGATGTGGCTCAGATGGGCATAGACCGTAGTGCTCTGGTTGCGGTGGGCAATGAACACCACATTGCCGTAACCGTTTTGCACACCGGCAAATTCGACCACGCCATCTCCGACGGACCGCACCGCCGTGCCGGTCGGCGCGGCATAGTCCACACCCAGGTGGGCGCGCCATTCCTTCTTGATCGGGTGAAAGCGCATCTTGAAGCCGCTGCTCACGCGGGAAAACTCCATCGGCGAGGCCAGGAAGCTGCGGCGCAGGCTTTCACCGTCTAGCGTGTAGTAGCCGCCCTTGGCGGGTTTCACACCGGTGGTTGCCTCGGGTTCCTGGAACCACATGGCTTGCAGGGTCTTGCCATTGTTGACGAATTCGGTGCTCAGGACGCGGCCGCTGCGCAGAGGCTCGCCGTCGCCTTCGAGGGTTTCGTAGACGATGGAGAAACGGTCACCTTTGCGCAAGGCACGGTGAAAGTCGATGTCGCCCGAGAATATCTCGGCAACCTGAATGGCCACCGGTTCGGGAATGCGCGCGTCGTCAGTCGCTGCAAACAAGGACGACTGGATCACGCCGCTGACCAGACGCGTTGTCGCCACCAGGGGTGCAGTCTCGATGCGGGAGTCGAAGCCCTTGGTGGTTCTTTCGACCACCAGGCGCTTGAAATTGCCGCTGTCGTCCTGGCTCCAGCGTGCCGTCAGGCGCAGCAGATTGTTGTTCTCGTCGGCTTCGGCGCGCACATTGCGCCCGGCGCGGCCAATCAGTGACTGACGGGACAGCGCGTCATTGCGCAAATGACTCGATGCCACCGGGTCGTTGATGCCCAGGCGTTTGAGCAGGGTGTCGGCTGTGTCATTGGAGCGTGTCAGCTCGGATCGGTACAGGCGCTGCGCAAAGTCGGCTAATTGCTCGATCTGGACCTGGATGGGCTGCGATTCGACTGCCTCGACGATCTGCGACACCGCAAGATCGGATGCATCGGGGGCAAAAGAGGCGATGGACAGGGAACCTGCACCCAGCAGCATGGCTGCAATCAGGGTGGTGAGTCGTCTGGGGTGCTGCGCAATCGCGCTGCTGGCAGAGGTGCAAACTGCACGCACTACGGCAAGGTGACCGTGATTCAAATCGAGTTTCCCAACGATTGGTGAGTGCCCGCGGTATCTGGCGCACCGTCGATGCTGTGTTCCTGGCGCGACTTAGAATCAATCGCCCGGAAAAGCGGAAATTATATCGACGCACCTCGTTAGTGCAAGCCAAAAAGCGACATGACTGTAACCATAAAGACTGATTTTCCGGTGACCGACGCAGTGCGAGAAGCGCTGGCGGTGACGTTGCGCGGCTGCGAGGAGCTGATCCCGCAGGAAGACTGGGTCCGCAAACTGTCGCGCTCCCAAGTCACCGGCGTGCCGCTGCGCATCAAGCTCGGCCTGGATCCGACTGCGCCCGACATCCATATCGGTCACACGGTGGTGCTCAACAAGATGCGGCAGTTGCAGGAGCTGGGGCATACGGTGATCTTCCTGATCGGCGACTTCACCACCATGATTGGTGACCCGTCGGGGCGCAACTCCACCCGTCCGGCACTGACCCGCACGCAGATCGAGGCCAATGCACAGACCTATTACCAGCAGGCGTCGATGGTGCTGGACCCGGCGCGCACCGGGATCCGCTACAACAGCGAATGGAGCGATCCGCTGGGCGCACGCGGCATGATCGAGCTGGCGGCAAAGTACAACGTGGCGCGCATGATGGAGCGCGACGATTTCGCCAAGCGGTTCAAGGAGGGTCGCTCGATCAGCGTGCACGAGTTTCTGTACCCCCTGATGCAGGGTTATGACAGCGTGGCGCTCAAATCGGACCTCGAACTCGGGGGCACCGACCAGAAGTTCAATCTGCTGGTCGGGCGCCACCTGCAGTCCGAATACGGCCAGGAGCCGCAGTGCATCCTGACCATGCCGCTGCTCGAAGGGCTCGACGGCGTGGACAAGATGTCCAAGAGCAAGAACAACTACATCGGCATCTCCGAAGACCCCAACACCATGTTCGCCAAGGTCCTGAGCATCTCCGATGTGTTGATGTGGCGCTGGTACACCTTGCTCAGTTTCCGCTCCGAGGCCGATATCGCGGCGCTCAAGGCCGAGGTGGAGGGTGGGCGCAACCCGAAGGATGCCAAGGTGGCGCTGGCCCGGGAAGTCACGTCACGCTTTCACTCGGCCGCCGCTGCCGATGCAGCCGAGGCTGATTTCAACAACCGTTCCCAGGGCGGCATACCCGAGGATATCGCGGCGCAGACGTTGCCGCTGGGCGAGGGCGGCGCGCCAGTCGGCATCGGAGCCTTGCTCAAGGCCGCGGGCCTGACGGCCTCCGGTGGCGAAGGCAACCGCCTGATCGATGGCGGCGGCGTGCGTATCGACGCCGTGGTGGTCAGCGACAAAGGGCTCAAGCTGGGCGCCGGGACCTATGTGCTGCAGGTCGGCAAACGCAAGTTCGTGCGGCTGACGTTGGCGTAGAGCGCCCGAATCAGGTAAGCGCTCAAGTGACCGGAATCTTCACCCCCGTCGTGCGATTGCGGCCGTCTGACTTGGACTGATACAGCATTGTGTCGGCCGTGGCCAGCAAGGTCTGCGGATCGTGCTTTTCGTGCGGACCATATATGCTGGCCACGCCAAGGCTGATGGTGACGCATGCGTTCACGGGAGAGTCGGCATGCAGGATCTGCTGTTCTGCAACTGCTTGTCGCAAGCGATCAGCCAACTGCAATGCCCCTGGCAAATCGGTTTCAGGCAATATGCAACCGAACTCCTCGCCCCCATAACGCGCCACCAGGTCGGCCGGGCGGCGAACGTTGTCCTTGAGCGCGCGCGCAACAGCGCGCAGGCAGGTGTCACCCTCGAGATGGCCATAGTGGTCGTTGTAGCGCTTGAAATGGTCTACGTCGATCAGAATCACACTGAGCACCGCACCATTGCGTGCCGACCGATCCCACTCCATCACCAACCGTTCGTCGAACAAGCGTCGATTGAATACCGACGTCAGGCCGTCGATGTAGGCCAGCGAACGCAGCAGGTCGCGTTGCGACTTGAGTGCCAGATGGGTTTTTACGCGGGCTCGCACGATGCGGGTGTTGATGGGCTTGGAGATGAAATCCACGGCGCCGACATCAAGGGCGAGGGTCTCGGCAGCCTCGTCATTGCGGGCTGTGACAAAAACCACCGGAATATCGCGCAGGCGCGCGTCGTCCTTGAGCCGGCGACACAGTTCGTAGCCGTCCATGTCGGGCATCATCACGTCTAGAAGTATCAGATCGGGTAGTTTGTTTTCACAAACCTGCAAGGCCGCAATGCCGCTGGTCGCCATCAGAACCTGATGATCCTCGGAGAAGGTCTGGTAGAGCGTCTGGATATTGATCGGCTGGTCGTCCACGACCAGCAGGCGAGGTTGCCTTTGCGGCTGCATCGCGATGTCGGCCAGGAAGTCTTGCGGGTCCGGGACCTGGTTGTTCATGGTCAATAGGTCTCGATCAGTTCATTGCATTGCTGCACCGCGCGCGAAAAATCCAGCCTGTCAATGGCGTCCTGCGTCATGCGCAATTCACGCCCGACCGGATGGCCACCATAACGCTGGCACAGGTCCTGGATCGTGTCGGTCGCAGCCATGTCCGATTCCCGCAGTTGAACGACCAGTCGCTGCAATTCCTGCCGCAGACCTGTCGTGGGCGTCGCGGGTTCGGCTGTCGCGTCGCAATACTCCGGCTTTCCGACCAGGGCCTCGAGCAGCACCTGTATCGCGGGTCGGGCGGCCAGCAGGTAGCTGACGGCTTTTTCTACAACGATGGCGTTGTCCACCTGGCGCGGTTGCTGGCGCAGCAGCATCTCGGCCTCGGTCAGGCCAGCCGAAAGCCGGGTCGCACCAAGCGAAGCGCTTTGCCCGCGCAGGCTGTGCAGCAGCATCCCGATCGCTTCGGTGTCCTGCGCTACCTGCGACGCGTGAAGCTCGGCAGGCGCACGATCGATCTCCTCGCGCAGCAGGCCCAGCATGCGAAGGTAAACATCCGTGCGTCCACCCATGCGACGGACAGCGGCCTGCAGTTCGATGCCGGACTCGGTGGCTGCCATTTCGAATGCAATCGGCCAATCACCGGCGGTAGGCACATCAAGTGGGGGCACAGCGTCTGCAAGACCGCAATGACCACGCAGCACCGCAACCAGGTTGTCGAGTTCAAACGGTTTCCCGACGTGGTCGTTCATTCCGGCCGCCAGGCATGCCTGCCGGTTGGAGGCCATAGCATTGGCCGTCATGGCGATGATGGGGAGAGCCTTCAGGTCGGGTATCGACCGGATGTGCCGGGTCGCGGTGAGGCCATCCATCACGGGCATCTGCAGGTCCATCAGGACCACATCAATTGCATTGGCGCAAGCTGCCAGTATGTCGAGCGCTGCCTGACCGTCGGGCGCGATGTGGACGATGGCACCTTCGGCATTGAGCAACTCGCGCATGACCTCCTGAAGGCCCTGGTTGTCTTCGGCCAGCAATACACGCAACCCGGAAAGACGTTGCTCCAACTCGACTGGAGCGGCCTTCATGCCGGGCGCCTCGCCGTCGACTCCAAAACGCGCCACGTCCACGGCCCGCGCCAACATCGAAGCCGTGATGGGTTTGACCAGATAACCATCGAGCAAAGCGCTGTCCTGGCGACTGCGTTGCGCAAGCATTTCGCGCCCCTGGACCGTGACCATCAGGATCAGCGCAGACCGGGCGAGGCCTTCCATTTGCCGAATGCGTTCACACGCCTGCCAACCATCCATTGCGGGCATCTTCCAATCGATCAGGACCACCTGAAATGCGGATGGCGTTCCGGCCTGGGCGGCCAGCATCGCCAAGCCGTGTTCGGCACGTTCGGCCACGGCAACAGTCCATCCGAGCGACTCTCCCATCGACTGCAGCAATTCCCGCGCAACGGGGTTGTCGTCAACGACGAGTGCACGCAAGGCCTGCAACTGGGGTTTGACGGACGGCGCGCCAAATGCCGGGGTGGCTTCTGTGCCGGGCAATTCCAGGGGGATCGCGAAGGTGAACCGGCTTCCTTCTCCGGGACTGCTTTGCAGTTCAATCTTCCCACCCATCAATTGCACCAGCTTGCTGCTGATGGAGAGGCCCAGGCCCGTACCACCGAAGCGCCGGGTGGTGGAACCCTCGGCTTGCGAGAAGACACTGAAGATACTGGTGTGGTGCTGGGTGTCGATGCCAATACCGGTATCGCGAACTGCGAACTGCAGCATGGCAGTCGTGTCACTGCGCTCGAGCACACGCAGCGACAGCACCACTTCGCCCTGTTCCGTGAACTTGACCGCGTTGGCTCCCAGATTGATCAGGACTTGCTGCAGGCGCAGCTTGTCTCCGACCACGACTGACGGAATGTCCGGGTCTACATCGAACAGCAGCTCGAGATGCTTGTCTCCGACTCCGGCGGCAAGGATTACGCTGAGATCCTGCAACATGCCATCGAGTTCGAAGGGCCGGCGCTCGAGTGCCATCTTGCCCGATTCGACCTTGGAAAAGTCCAGGATGTCATCGAGCAGTCCGAGCATGGCGCGTGCCGCGTTCTCGGTTTTCGCCGCGTAATCGGCTTGTCGGGTGCCCAACGGGGTCCTGCGCAACAGGGCCAACAGACCGAGAATCGCATTCATCGGCGTGCGAATTTCGTGACTCATGTTGGCCAGAAACTGGCCCTTGGCCCGGGCGCTTTCCTGGGCTGCTTCGGTCGCGCCCACCAGGTCGCTGATGTCCAGATGAAGTCCGACGAAATGGCCTTCCGGTAATTTTCGCTCGATCATCCGGACGCTGCGGCCGTCCCGCATTTGCCGCAAGTGCTCGCCCGCGGCTTCGCGAAAGCGGGCCAGGCGTTCGGCGACCCAGTGAGATTCCCGGCCCGTCGCCTCCGGCACCAGACCCTGTTCCACCGATGTCTGAAGGATGTCGCCAAAACGGTTGCCCGCCACCAGCATGTCCAGGTCGCCCTCATAAAGCCGGCGATAGTTCTCGTTGCAGAACACCAGGCGTTCCTGCGCATCGAACAGAACCAGTCCCAAGCCTGCGGCCTCCAGCGCGGTGCGCAGCAGGGTATCGGCCTGTCGTGCCAGCTCCTGCGCCTCTTGCTTGGCCAGCGTGACATCGACGGCCAAGGCGACAAATCCCCGCACCGTAGTCCCTTGCAGGTCCGGCACCAGGTGAACAATGGTGTTCTTGGTATGACCGTCGGCCAGCACGGTCGAACTTTCGTACGTTTGTGGCTCGCCGGCCAATACCCGATTGACCGCGTCGCCGACATGGGCCATCTGCCTGGGGGTGAGAATTTCTTCAAACCGGCAGCCGATGAGAGACTGCGGAGTGCCGCCGAAGAAGTCGTAGTTTGCCTGGTTGGCAAAACGCAGACGGCGATCGTGGTCAAAATAGGCAAGCTGACCACCCATGTTTTCCGTGACCAGTCGAAGCAGGTTCTCATTCTGCTGCAGCGCCGCCTCGATCGCCTTGTTTGACGTGATGTCGGTGCCGATCTCCATGAAGCCGGTCAACTTGCCTTGGGCGTCGCGCAGCGGCTGTATCTCGGTATCGATCCAGTATTCGTGCCCATCCTTGGCACGGTTGAGGATCTCGACGCGGCAGCTTTTACCGGCGGCAATGGAATCGGAGAGCGTTTGCAGCACCAACGGATCCGCGTTGCCGCTGCCGAGCAGCTCGCCCGGCGTCTTGCCCTGCGCCTGCTGCATGGAGTAGCCACTGATTCGGGTGAATCCTTCGTTGATCCACTGGATCCGCTGGTCGCTGCCGCTGATGCAGACCGAGTTTGATGTGTGGCGCACAACAGCCGCCAGTCGATCCAGGTCCTGTGTCATTTCCTGTGCCAGTTCCTCTGCCCTTCGGCGGCCACTGGCCTGCTGGCGCAATAACAATCCAAGCAGGAAGCTGACGAAACTGCCTGCAATCAGCAATCCCCAAGCGGGGGCGTGGCTGATGTCGCTTTCCAACAGCGGCGTGCCGACAATGTGCAACCGGATATCGCGTTGGGCCAGTGACAGAACCTGGGTACGCTGGAAGCGGGCCGCGATGCTCGTCGCTGGGGAACCATTCACGCTGCCGCTGGCGTAAAACGCGCTGTTGTCAGCGCCGGTCGGGGTTTTGCTGTCGAACAACTGGAATTCGATGGCGCCCGCCTCGGCGGCGGCTATGCCCTGCATCAACTCCGAGACCACGATGGGCGAAACCAACAGGCCGATCAACGCCGTGCGCCGCTCCTGCGCGTTGGTTATCGGCATGTCAAGCCGATAGAGCGGGTCAAACAGCAGTGCGCCGGCGGTGCTCTGATTGTCCTGAACCAGCGTAACGTTTTCGCTCATCGTCACCTTGCCAGTGGCTATCGCATGGTCAGCCGCGCTGCGACGTACCCGTTCAGACCCGATGTCCAAGCCCTGTGCGCCCTGGTTCCAGGCTTGCGGCTCGATAAAGCGAAGAACCAGCAGATCGTTGTGATCCTTGTTGTCGAGTTGCCGAATCGCAAATCCGGGAGCACCATCGGCGCGTTCAGCCTTTACCATTCGCTCCTGATCGCTACGCTCGATGCGCTGGATCAGGCCAAAGCCACGAACGCCAGGAAACTCCGCGGCCAGGTTCTGTGCTTCGACATAGGTCTGGAACTGCCTGCGGTTGACCTGGCCGGCCGCGATGAAAAAGGCCCGGACTCCCCTGAGGCCCAGACCACTTCGTTTAAGCCGGCCCTCGATTTCATTGGCAACCCGGTCAGCCGCCTGTGCAAATCGTTGGTTCGCCTGGCTGGTGATTTCCCTGGCCATGAAAAAGGCACCTGCCCCCGAGAGAAGCAACCCGCAACACACGATGGTTAGCGCCCAGCCGTTTTCAGACCGCCAACGCGCATCTAGCATGGCCATGCTTCGATCTCCCGAAAACGATAGGCATCAGCGACCGGGCCGTTGTTCAGCAAATGGCACATTGGCTGTCATTATGCGGGGTCCGCGAGAGAATTCTTGCGCCCGCCGGCTGCGCCAGCTCAGTGCATCGGGTTCACGCGATCACCGACAATGACCCGATGCAACCCGTGCCAAACCATTACCTGACGCCCCAGTTTCTGCTGCGCGTGTCGGTCGTGGTGGCCATCATCACGATCACGCTCAAGACCCTGGCCTGGTACCTGACCGATTCGGTCGGCCTGCTGTCTGATGCGATGGAATCGTTTGTCAATCTTGCCAGTGCCATGTTCGCGCTCGTCATGGTGACCATTGCAAAGCGACCTGCCGACGCCGAACATCCTTATGGTCACCACAAGGCCGAGTATTTTTCGTCCGGTTTCGAGGGGATTCTGATCATTGGTGCGGCCGGTGGCATCATCTGGGCGGCTGGTCATCGTCTGTTCGACCCGCAGCCGCTGACCTCGGTCGGTTGGGGACTTGCGCTGTCCGTTGTCAGCTCGGTTTTCAACGGGCTGCTGGCCTGGGTCATGTTCGATGTGGCCCGCAAGCATCGGTCGATTGCGCTGGAGGCCGATGGCAAGCACCTGGTCACCGACGTCTGGACCTCGGTTGGCGTGGTGATTGGCATCGGCCTGGTCGGTATTACCGACTGGTTGTGGCTGGACCCCTTGGTAGCCATTGGTGTGGCCATCAATATCCTGCGTGAAGGCTTTCATCTGGTGTGGCGTTCATCCCAGGGACTGATGGACGAAGCGCTGGAGCTCGAGGTGCAGGCTCAGATCGAGCGTACGCTGCAGGAGTTTGATCATCCGACCATCCGTTTTGACCACGTCAGTACGCGCCGCTCGGGCCAGCGGCGATTTGTCGACCTGCATATGCACATGCCGGCCAACTGGACACTTGGGCGCGCCGCGGCCCTGCGCATGAGTGTCGAGCAGGCCCTTATGAGTGCGGTGCCGGGCCTGCGCGCGACGATCCAGTTGCTGCCCAGTGACGTGGAGGCACATTTCGACGACCAGGAGGATCTGATTTGATCGCTTTGCTGCAGCGGGTGTCGCAGGCCAGCGTGACGGTCGATGGCGCTTTGATCGGCCAGATCGGGCCAGGGCTGCTGGTGTTGTTGTGCGCCGAGCACGGCGACAGCGAGAGCGAAGCCGACCGGATGCTGGCCAAGATATTGAAGCTGCGCATCTTTGGTGATGCGAATGGCAAGATGAACCGCAGTGTGCAGGACATCGCAGGCGGCTTGCTGGTCGTGAGCCAGTTCACGCTGGCAGCGGACACCTCGGGTGGGAACCGGCCCGGGTTTACCGGTGCCGCGCCACCGGCTGACGGTCTGCGGCTTTACGAGTATTTTCTGGCGCGTGCGCGTATGGGCCACCCGGTGGTGCAAAACGGGCAATTCGGCGCCGATATGGCGGTGGCGCTGGTCAATGACGGACCGGTGACGATTCCGCTGCGGATCGTGGCGCAGGTCGATCGAGCGAACCCTCAGGCGTAAGGGTCGTCGAAACCCAATCCTGCCAGGATCTGCGTTTCCCGCGCTTCCATCGCACGCGCGTCAGCCTCGCCAGTCTCATGGTCCCAGCCCTGGGCGTGCAGGCTTCCATGCACGATCAGGTGCGCGTAATGGGCCTGCAGGTCCTTGTTCAGCTCACGTGCCTCTACTGCCACCACGGGCGCGCACAACACCAGGTCGGCGCACAGCGGTGTCTCGTCGTAGTCGAAGGTCAGCACATTGGTGGCGTAGTCCTTTTGCCGATAGTCGCGGTTCAGCGCGCGTCCCTCCCCGGTGTCGACGATGCGCACGGTGATCTGCGCGTTTTCGTCCAGCGCGTGGCGGATCCAGCGCGCCACCTTGTGTCGGGGCAGTGCGGCCCGGTGTGTGGCGGCCTGCTCCTGCAGCGCAAATTGCAGTGAGAGAGTCAGTTGATGGGCCATGCCGGGTTGGCGCTAAGGCCTCAAGACGAAGACCGTTTGCGCGCGGCGACGCTACCGGCGGTCGCATGCAGCGGTGCGTCTTCAGGCGCCTCGCGCCGTTTGTCGTAGGCATCGACGATACGCGCCACCAGCGGATGGCGCACGACATCGGCACTGGTCAGGCGACAGATGGCAATACCCTTGACCCGCTTGAGCACACGTTCGGCATCGATCAGTCCGCTGAGCTGGGTCTTGGGCAGGTCGATCTGGCTCACGTCGCCGGTGACCACGGCCTTGGCGCCGAAGCCGATGCGTGTGAGGAACATCTTCATCTGCTCAGGCGTGGTGTTCTGCGCCTCATCCAGAATGATGAAGGCGTTGTTCAGCGTACGTCCGCGCATGAAGGCCAGCGGTGCGATCTCGATCGCCTGGCGCTCAAAGGCTTTTTGTACCTGCTCAAAGCCCATCAGGTCGTACAAGGCGTCATACAGCGGGCGCAGATAGGGATCGATCTTCTGGTTCAGGTCGCCGGGCAGGAAGCCCAGGCGCTCCCCGGCCTCCACCGCCGGGCGTGTCAGGACGATGCGCTGCACCGCGCTGCGCTGCAAGGCGTCGATCGCACAGGCCACCGCCAGGTAGGTCTTGCCTGTGCCGGCCGGGCCGATGCCGAACGTAATGTCATGGGCGGTGATGTTGTCCAGGTAGGTGGCCTGGTTGGGTGTGCGCGGCTTGAGGTCCGCGCGCCGGGTCTGCAGACCCGGCCCATCGGCTTCATTCATGCTGCTGTTGCCGGCGAGCATCAACTGTACGGTGGCCGGGTCGATGGTGCGGTCGGCCATCTCATACAGGGCCTGCAGCATTTCCATGCCGCGTTTGGCCTTTTCTTTCGGCCCGTCGACCTTGAACTGTTCATGCCGGTGGGCGATGACGACCTGCAGCGCGACTTCGATGGTGCGCAGATGTTCGTCCATCGGGCCGCACATATGGGTCAGGCGTTTGTTGTTGGGCGGCGAGAACAGGTGTCTGTAGATCAAGTTGATAATTCCGGCGGTGCGGGGACCAATGGGGTGCCCATGACAGGCAAGGGCAGGTATCCCGATGATAGGCAAATTGACCGGCGTGTTGGGCGAGAAAAATCCACCCGAGGTTCTGGTGGAGTGTGGCGGCGTCGGATACGAGGTGCTGGTACCGATGAGCACCTATTACAACCTGCCGGCGCGCGGCGAGACGGTGAGCCTGCTGACTCATTTTGTCGTGCGCGAGGATGCGCAACTTCTGTACGGATTTGCCACTGCTGCCGAGCGTGAGTCGTTCCGTCAATTGATCAAAATCTCGGGTGTCGGCCCGCGTACCGCGCTGGCGGTTCTCTCGGGCCTGACCGTGTCCGACCTGGCGCGCGCGGTGACGGCACAGGAGGCCGGTCGCCTGGTCAAGGTGCCGGGCATCGGCAAGAAGACGGCCGAGCGGCTGCTGCTCGAACTCAAGGGCAAACTGGGCGCGGACATCGGCGTGGCGGCGGGCGCGGCCGGCGGCAACCAGGGCGACATTCTGCAGGCACTGGTCGCGCTGGGCTACAGCGACAAGGAGGCGACGTTGTCGCTCAAGGCCTTGCCGGCTGATGTCAGCGTCAGCGACGGCATCAAGATGGCACTCAAGGCCTTGTCGCGCGGCTGATCGCGTGAGAGGCAAGCGCCTGACCGTACGCAACCACCGTCAGGTGGCGTCGCGCAAGAAGGCCGCGCCGTCCTCGATCGCCTGCATGGCGATTGGCTCCAATCGGGAGTAGTGCAGAAAGCTGTGCAGCACGCCTTCGTACAGCTTGAATGTGTACGGCACGCCGCGCTCCTTGCAAAATTCCGCCAATGCCAGCGAATCGTCGCGCAGCGGGTCATAGGCCACCGCACCGATGAAGGTGGGCGGCAAGCCTGCCATGTCGGACGCCAGCAGGTTGGCGCGCGGGTCGTCTCGATCTTCCGGCTTGGACATGTAGTGGCTGGTGTAGGTTTTGGCGTCTTCGTCGCCCAATCCGTCGAGATCGGCCCAGCCGTAGAGGCGTTTGGAAGCTGAATCCTTGAGTCCAAAACCGCCGTAATACAGCAGCTGTGCGCGGATGGCCGGTCGATTGCCGGCGGCGCGCGCCCGCAGGCTGGTACCCAGGCTGAGGTGCGCGCCGGCAGAGTCCCCGGCCACGGCAATGCGCTGCGCATCCAGGCCCAGCTCCGACGCATGGCTGGCAACATATTCAAGCGCAGCGAAAACCTGCTCCGATTGCACCGGGAATTTCTTTTCGGGCGCCAGTGTGTAGTCCACCGCGAGCACGGCCCAGCCGCTTTTTTGCGCGAGCAGCCGGCAAATGCGGTCATGCGTGTCCAGATTGCCCAGCATGTAGCCGCCACCATGCACATACAACACGACAGGCAGGGACTGATCCCCGGTCGGTTTGTACAACCGCAGCGGCACGCGGCCGTGCACGGTTTCCAGCGCAAGTTCCCGGACCGAGGGCAGCGCCACCGGGACTGCGTTCCAATAGTGCCGCTCGTGGTTGTAGCTGGCGCGCGCCACGCTCAGCGCGTCGGTGGCGGCGCCAGGTTCAGAGACCCGGCTGGCGTACAGTTCGCGGCTTTTTTCCACCGCGGCCTGGCTTTGCAGCGTCAGGCGCGACCATATGTCGATCTTGGGCATAGGTAAGATCCGTTCACTCCGACGGGGCCGGCAGCAACCGATTGTGCTCCGGTGATGTCGATGCGATGGGCGATTCGGGTGCGCGCGCGAGACCGGGCCCGCGTGTGCAGCGCTTATTGCGCGTCGCGTACCACGCGCCCATTGGTGGGCTGCACCGGACGCGCATTGTTCGGAAACTGCTGGGCAAATAGCCGCATCTGCGCCTGGCTCAGCGTTACCGGTTCCTTGAGGATCATCCACAACACGTCTTCGGTACAGGGCGGTGTGGTCAGCGAACCCATGAACTGGTAGTAGCGCTGGTCCTTGGGCAGCAGGCCGCGCAGGTCGACCGATCCGCGCGGCATCATGACCCGATCACCCGCCCCCAGTGGCATATAGGTCCAGAAATTGTGGATCACCGCATTGGCGGCGCCCGGCTCCAGCAGTACGGCCACCACGGCCCGTCGGCCCAGATAATCCTTGTGCATCAGGTGGGCCACCATCGCGAAACCCCGGTGGTTGATGCGTTCCTCGGCGGGATGGTGGAAATGTATTTGCAATAGCTGGTAACGTGTGCCGCGCACGGTCATGCCGTTGTCGCCGGCCATGTCGATCTGGATCGTGTGCCCGTTGTTGACTACGCTTGCGCTGCTGGTGCCGTAGTCGAAGGCGATGGCCTCGGCTGGCCCGCGCAAGGTCTGCGATTCGTCGATATGGATCGGTGATTGCTGCTTGCCGCTGCCACAAGTGGCGAACTCGGGCTTGAGGTCAGCCCAAGCCAGGGGTCCGTGGGCACCGTCGTAAGCCCAATGCGCGTCTCCATGTTCCGCAGACATCGGCGCTTGCGCGTCGGTGGTTTTGGCGGCCAGGGCCGCAGCCTTGGCACGAATATATTCGCGGCTGGTTTTCGGATTGCGCACCGGCGCCAGCTTTGGCGCAGGGCTGACCATCAGCATCTTTCCGTCGGTGACACCGGCCGCCAGGGCTTGGCGCACCTGCTGGCCAATCTGCTTGGCCTCTGATACGGGTGCAGGTGCGTTAGCCGCTCCTTGAGCCTGCGCCATGGCCGCCCATGGCGCCATGGCAGCGGTCAGCAGCACGGCCGACAAAAGGGGCTGTATTCCAGCAGGTCGGCGCGATAGGTGCGAAGAAGCAAACAAACAGTACATGGGTGGGGCGCGCGCGCAGCGGTAGAGGAGACAAATCCAGCGCCGGCCTGTACCCCGGTCACGGTTCATGGACTTGTTATCGGCACCAGGGCAGCCGGACTTGAACCCGATGGCCGCGCAGTATAGTCAGAGGCGACTTTTTGCAGACCCCAGCGAGACGACCGACCGTGACCATCCAGACCGACGATTTTGCTGCCGCACCGGCGCGCCGCGTATTGTCGGCGTCGACCACCACGCCTAACGAAGAGGCGGTGGAGCGGGCCTTGCGTCCCAAGTTGCTGGACGAATATGTCGGCCAGGCCAAGATCCGGGAGCAGCTTGAGATCTTTATCGGTGCTGCGCGCAAACGCGAAGAGGCGCTCGACCATGTGCTGCTGTTCGGTCCGCCGGGATTGGGTAAAACAACGTTATCGCACATCATCGCGCACGAATTGGGCGTCAATTTGCGTCAAACCAGTGGGCCCGTACTGGAGAAACCCAAGGATCTGGCGGCACTGCTGACCAATCTGGAGAAGAACGACGTATTGTTCATTGACGAAATTCACCGGCTGTCGCCCGTCGTCGAGGAGATCCTGTATCCGGCGCTGGAAGACTACAAGATCGACATCATGATCGGCGAGGGGCCGGCGGCACGTTCGATCAAGCTTGATCTGCAGCCGTTCACGCTGGTCGGCGCCACCACCCGTGCCGGCATGTTGACGAATCCGCTGCGCGACCGTTTTGGCATCGTGGCCCGGCTGGAGTTCTACACCGCCGAAGAACTGGCCTTGATCGTGCGGCGCAGCGCCGGTCTGCTCAAAGTTCCGATCGAAAACGATGGCGGTTTCGAGATCGCCCGCCGCTCCCGTGGCACCCCGCGTATTGCCAACCGCCTGCTGCGCCGGGTGCGAGACTATGCCGAGGTCAAGGGCGACGGTGCCATCACGCTGGACATGGCGAACCGCGCCCTGGTCATGCTCGATGTCGATCCGAAAGGATTTGATGTGATGGACCGCAAACTGCTCGAGGCCGTGGTGCACCGTTTCGACGGCGGCCCGGTAGGTCTGGACAACATTGCGGCGAGCATCGGCGAAGAGCGCGAAACCATCGAGGATGTGATCGAGCCCTATCTGATCCAGCAAGGATTCCTGCAGCGCACGCCGCGCGGGCGTATCGCCACGCTGGCGGCGTATCACCACCTTGGCGTGGCCGCGCCGAATCGTGGTGGCGACGACATCTTCGGCGATTGAAGTTCCTGCTCCATGACCAGACGATGGATCCGTGGCTTGCTGGCACTGCTGGTGATTGCGGCCGTGCTGGTGGGTGTGCGCACCTGGCACAAGCGCGCAGTTGATGTCGAGGTGGTGGAGGCTGGTTATGCACCGTTGGTGCGCAGCCTGCGTTTTTCTGCGCGTGTCCAAGCCCTGTCGCGGGTCGATGTCGGCAGCACCGTAACCGGTCGGGTCGAACGGGTGGCGGCAACTGAAGGCCTGTTGGTACGCAAGGACGATGTGTTGGTGGAACTGGAGTCGCAGGAGTTGCGCGCCGCCCTGGCCCAGGCCCAGGCCTCGCGACTGCAGGCCCAGGCCCGACTGGCTGGCTTGCGCAGCACCGGGCGCGGCGCAGTGCAGGCATCGCTGCAGCAGGCCCAGGCAGCGGCGCACGCGGCGCAGGCCGAATTTGACCGGGTCACGCAACTGGTGGCGCAGAATTTCTTGAGCGCATCGCGGCTTGACGACACACGCCGGGTCCGCGATGTGGCCCAGGCGCAGCTGGAGGCGGCGCGCTCCCAGGTGCAGGCAGTGGCTGACAGTGGTACCGATGTGATGCAGGCGCAAGCCCAACTGCAACTGGCCGATGCCGGTATCGCCGCTGCCACTGCCCGGTTGGCCCAAACCCGCTTGCGCGCGCCGGCTGACGCGAAGATTCTGGCGCGCCAGGTTGAGCCAGGGCAGATCGTGCAGCCGGGGCTCGCCTTGCTGACACTGGCCCTGAATGGGCCGACGCAGCTCACGGCGCAGGTCGACGAGCGGTTTCTCGACCAGCTGGCGCTCGAGCAGTCGGCAACGGTAATGGCCGACGCTTATCCGGGACGCCGCTTTGCCGCGCGGGTGATGTCGATCGCACCGGCGGTGGATGCGCAACGCGGCGCGATCGAGGTCAAGTTCGCGCTGGTGGGCGAGACACCGGCGTTCCTGCGTGAAGACATGACCTTGTCGATCGAGGTGGAGACCGGCAGCCGCGCGCGGGCGCTGGTAGTGCCAATCGCCGCCTTGACGGTCGGACCTGATCCGACACGCGCGACGCTGCGTGTGGTGCTGGACGGGCGCATCGAATTGCGCGACGTGCGTCTGGGCCTGCGCACGTTGGGTGCGGCCGAAGTGCGCGATGGCCTGGTCGATGGCGAAGAGGTGGTGCTGCGTCCGGCGCTGCCCGATGGCACGCGGGTACGCAGCCGTCGGGTCGAGGTGCCGCTCGATGCTGCAGGCACGGGCACTGGCGCGGGCGGCGAAGGTGGCGCCGCACAGCTGACCAACATGATGGGGCGGTGATAGCACCATGCACTGGCGCGCCTGGCTAGGTTTCGAAACCCGTGTCGCGGTGCGTTTCCTGCGCGAGGGGCGACTGCAGACGGTGCTGATCATGGTCGGGGTGGCGGCCGGCGTGGCGGTGATTGCCTACATCTCGGCGCTGGTGATCGGTTTGCAGAAAAACACCTTTGACAAGACGCTGGGCGGTCAGCCCCATGTGACGGTGCAGGCGCTGGACGATGTCGTGGTGCCGGCGCGGGCGCCTGTGCCAGGTATCGTGGTGTTCAGCGATGTGCAGTCCAAGGCGCAGCGTCTGCGCTCGGTGGCCGATTGGCAATCGCTGTTGCCCTTGCTCGAAAAGATGCCGAATGTCGCGGCCGTGTCACCGATCGTCTCCGGTGGTGGTCTGGCCCTACGCGGCGAGGCGACGCAATCGATCGCGCTTTCGGGTGTCGAGCTCGATCGTTATGACCGCGTTGTGCGCCTGCGCGAAAAAGTGGTGGCCGGCGCCGCCCGTTTGGAGCCCGGCGATGCCATCATCGGCACCGAACTGGCGTCCGACCTGGGCCTGCGGCCGGGCGACCGCTTCGCGATTCTGACCGGCAATGTCAGCGAGACGGTGCGGGTTGCGGCGCTGGTCGACCTGGGCGTGCGCGAACTCAATCGGCGCACGGTCATCGTTCCGCTGCGGCTGGCGCAGAGTCTGCTGGGCCTGGCCGGTGGTGCCACCAGTCTGGACCTGGCCTTGAAGGACGTCTGGAGTGCCAAGGACGTGGCGCTCGTGTTGCGCGGCCAGTTTCCGTACAAGATCGAGAGCTGGCAGGAAACCAATGCGCAGCTGGTGTCGGCGCTTAACGCCCAATCGGTCAGCACCGGCTTGATACGGTTGATCGTGCTCGTGGTCGTGGTGCTCGGTATTGCCAGTGTGCTGGTGGTGTCAGTGGTGCAAAAACGCCGGGAGATCGGCATCCTGCGCGCCATGGGCGCGACCCAGGGCCAGATGGTGCGGGTGTTTCTGGTGCAGGGCGGAATTGTGGGCGCCATCGGCTCGGTGCTGGGGCTGGGTTTGGCGCTGCTGATGATTTTCCTGTTCACGACTTTCGTGCGCGGCGCCGACGGCCAGCCGCTGTTTGCCATCGTGTTGCCGCTGGCGCTGGGTTTGCAGGTCGCGCTGATTGCCAGCGCCTGCGGCGTACTGGCAGCGATTGCTCCGGCGCGGCGCGCGGCCGCGATGGATCCGGCGCAGGCGATCCGGATCTGAGGCGGTGACGGTTATGTCCAATGCTGATCACCAGGGCCAGGCACTGATCGACCTGGCCGATCTGCGCAAGTCGTACAACATCGGCATGCCGAACGAGGCTGAGGTGCTGCACGGCCTGTCGCTGCAGGTCAAGCGGGGCGAGTTCGTTGCGCTGATCGGCCCGTCCGGCTCGGGCAAAAGTACCTTGCTCAACATCGTTGGCCTGCTCGAGCGCATGAGCCAGGGCCGTTACCACATCAACGGAACCAGCGTGGGCGCGCTTGACGACAAGGCGCTGACGCTGCTGCGGCGCGACACGCTCGGCTTCGTGTTTCAGTTCCACCACCTGTTGCCGGCCTTTACCGCATTGGAAAACGTGACCATGCCGGGGTTGATCCGCGAGGGTTATGTGAGCCGTCAGCAACGCGAACGCGCGCGTGAACTGCTGGCCGCTGTGGGACTGGCCGAGGCCATGGACAAGCGACCGTCAGAACTGTCTGGCGGCATGCAGCAGCGCGTGGCAATTGCCCGCGCGCTGGTGTACGACCCGCCGCTGGTACTGGCCGACGAGCCGACCGGCAACCTGGACACCGCCTCGTCCGACGAGGTGTTTGTGGAGCTGCGCCGCATGCACAAGGAGCGTGGCACCTCGTTCATCATCGTCACGCACGACCCGCGGCTGGCGGCACGTTGTGACCGCCTTGTGGAGCTGGTCGATGGGAAAATTGCGCGTGATGAGCCGGTCGCGCGGGCACAAACAACCATTGGTACCGCTTGAAACCACCGGACGTCAGCGGGTTGCGACGGCGTTTTGCAAGGGCAAGGGCGTTGGTCTGCTTGCCGTAGCCATGTGGAACACGATCAGTGACTGCGCCAGGTAATAGCTGGACAGGATCCACAGGCTGGACAGCGCTATCGGCGTGACAAAACGGTTGATGGCGATCAGCGTGTCGCTGGCCATGAACACGCAGGCGCCCAGCGCAACAAGGTTTGCGTTGGAATCCCGCAAACGGGTCGCCCGGCCGATAGCCTGCGCTGCCATCAGGCAGATCACAAGCCCATAGACCGTGACGGCGCCTCGCAGTACCGGGTCAGCGAGGTTCGGCCACAACACCATCAGCATGGCGATGCCCAAGGCCAGTGTGACAACCATGGAGGTTCGGCTCGGGAACCAGGCGACGCCTTGACGGAACAGGGCGATGTAAAACAGGTGCGCCACCAGGAACGATGCCAGGCCGGGGATGAAGGCCTTGGACGGCAACATCAGGAACACGTCACCGGCCAGTGAGGCCGTCAAGGCGGCGGCCAGCAACCACCTGCCAGAGGCCGGTAACGCGGATGCGACGCCGCCACGACCGAGTACCAGCCATACGGCCATCACCATGGTCAGGGGTTTGAACAGGTAATGCCATTCCTGCAGGCCCAGCGTGGCAGTGGCCGTGGCCAGCAGCGCTGCCTGAATCGTTGACGCCCCCAGCACTGACAGGCGCGATTGCAGCACCGCGCCCAGCGACCAGAACGTGAGGATCAGCACCAGGCTACAGAGCGCAACGTGCAGTGGGGCCATCTGGTGCGCGAACCACAACACCAGGCCCACCCCGGCCAGTAGCACGACAAAACCGATGCCGGCATATTGTTTGACCGCGCGACCCAGCGGCGGGTCGTAACGTTGCACTTGTGCCAGGTCAAACGCCGGTTTCGGCCAGCGCGCCGCGACATCGGCCGGCCGCCAGCCCGGCGGCTTGAACCAGACGCGAATCTTGTCAGCCCAGTTGCGCGCGCGCCAGCTGTCCTGCAGCAGTTGCCAGTAGACCTCGGCATTCGCCCACAACGGGTCCCAACTGCGCAGACCGCCGCGAGTACCGTACACGCAGGCTTCGTCCTCTTCTCGGAAGCTGGCGAACAGCCGGTCCCAAAGGATCAAGATGCCGCCATAGTTCTTGTCGAGATAGCGGTCGTTGACGGCGTGGTGGACGCGGTGGTTGCTCGGCGAGCAGAACACCCGGTCGAACCAGCCGAGCTTGCGCACCAGCTCGGTGTGGACCCAGAACTGGTAGAGCAGGTCGATCAGCGCCACGATGCCGAAGATCAGCGGCGGCACGCCGGCCACGGCCATCGGCAGGTAGAACACCCAGCCGAGCAGGGCGCCGCTGCTGGTCTGGCGCAAGGCCGTCGACAGGTTGTATTGCTGGCTCTGGTGGTGCACCACGTGCGCCGCCCAGAACACCGCTACCTCGTGGCCTGCCCGGTGCAGCCAGTAATAGCAGAAATCGTAGAACAGCAGCGCCAGTACGACGCCGTACCAGGTGCTCCAGAACGCCTTGTCCGGAAACAGCGCAACCCACTGGTAGACGGCTGTGTAGATGCCAATGGCCAGCAACTTCGTGAACAGGCCGCTCAACTGGCTCAATCCGCCCAGGCTCAGGCTGTTGATCGCGTCGCTGAAGCGGTAGACCACGACGCCGCGCTTTCGTGCCAGCGCGAATTCGCCCAGCATCATCAGCAGGAAGACCGGAATCGCCAGGACGATGATCTGGCTGGGTGTCATGGGATGGTCTGCTTCGTCTCGGGTTGCTTCGGTTCGGACGCTAGCTTATCGCTTCGTCGCGCCAGCCCAGTTTGTCCAGATGCCGGGTATCAGACCAGCCGACAACGCTCATGCCCTCGGGGTTCCACAACAGGCGGTTGATGCTGGCATTGCCCAGCGCCCAGCTGCGTTGTGTCGCGACGTCCTGGCGTGTCGCGAAGCGGTACAACATGTCGAGCACGCCGCCATGGGCCACCAGCACGATCTGCTCGCCGGGATGGCGCCGCGCCAGCAGATCCGTCACTTCGCGAATGCGCTTGCCCAGTACCAGCAGGGATTCGCCACCGGGTGGGGCCCAGGATGGATCACGTGCGCGCCAGCGTGCGGTGTCGGCGGGCCACTGGCGCTCGAGATCGTCAAATGTGCGGCCCTCATAATTGCCAAAGCCGCGCTCGCGCAAGCGCTTGTCGCTGACCACGTCGAGCCCGAATACCTCGGCGATCGCACTTGCAGTGTCATGGGCGCGCACCAGGTCGCTGCTGTAGACCGCCGAGATCACCTCATCGGCCACCAGCGACTTCGCTGCTTGTTGCGCTTGCCAGCGGCCCTGGTGGTTCAATGCGATGTCGGTGTGGCCCTGAATGCGGCCACTGGCGTTCCAGTCGGTTTCGCCGTGTCGAACGGCAATGATGCGGGTGGCGTCCATGCTGCGATTCTAGGAGGACGAGGCTTCTGTCTCAGGCTGCGCGTTGCCGGCGTGACGCCGAATGGGTCAGCGCGGTATCTCGATGGTCACCCGCCGCAGCCCCTGGGGGGGATTCGGGAAGTCGCGCAGTGCCGCTTCAAACATCGCAGGCAGCACGGCGATGTCGTCGGCCCAATAGCCGTGGCTGCGGGCGTTGCTCTCGAACACCAGCACGCCGTCAGACAGGCGGCGCATCAGCAGACTCACCTCGCGCCGGTACCAGGGCATTTCCATCACGAGCAAGGGCGCGCGGTAGTGGTAGATCACCCCGTTCGGGGTGGCGACCGGATAGGCGGAGAGGAATCCGCCGCCGAATACAGGGTCGCTCCACGGCGAGCGCGCATCGCGTTGTACCCGCAGGTCGAAACGCACACTGTATTGCGGGGCAACGTCGTCACGGCGCATGCCCACTTTGTCGAGTTCGGTTTGCACCATGTCCTGCAGCCCGAACCGCTGCGCGGGCTGAGCCTGTTGCGACGGCAGCAGTTCGAAGCGGTAGGTGGCGGGCACCGAGACCGCCTGGGCCGTGGTGTAGGCGCGCACGTCGGAGTCGATGATGCGCATGCCGGAGCAACCGGCGAGTGCAAATATCAGCAGGCACAAGCTGATCCATCGTGTTTTCATGGTTCAGGCCTCCAGTCAAGGCGCTTCGCCGACGCGGTGCAACTGACACACTGCGGGACCGCGCTGTGTCAGTTGTCGAAGCGCACCACCTGCAGCGTCGGCATGCTGGCCGGTGCGGCGAACTCCTCGGCATCGAACGCCTTGTCGCCATCGTCGCTGGCCACGCCGGTCACCTTCAGACCCTTGAAGTCGTGCCGCGTTCCATCCATCAGGTGCGAGGGCACGACGTTCTGCAGCGCCGTGAACATGCTCTCGATGCGCCCGGGATGCTGCTTGTCCCAATCCTGCAGCATGCGCGACACCTGCTTGCGCTGCAGATTGGTCTGGCTGCCGCACAAGGTGCAGGGGATGATCGGAAATTCACGATGCGCGGCCCAGCGCACCAGGTCTTTCTCTGCCACCTGCGCCATGGGGCGGATCACGATATGGCGGCCGTCGTCGCTGACCAGTTTGGGCGGCATGCCTTTGAGCTTTCCGCCAAAGAACATGTTGAGAAAAAAGGTCTGCAGGATGTCGTCACGGTGGTGGCCCAGCGCGATCTTGGTGGCGCCTAGTTCGTCGGCCACCCGATACAAAATGCCGCGGCGCAGCCGACTGCACAGGCTGCACAAGGTCTTGCCTTCGGGTATCAACCGTTTGACGATGGAATACGTGTCCTGGTCCTCGATGTGAAACGGAACACCCAGTTGCTCCAGGTATTGCGGCAGCACATGCTCGGGAAAACCGGGTTGCTTCTGGTCCAGGTTCACCGCGATCAGCTCGAAATGCACGGGCGCACGCGCCTGCATCTTGAGCAGGATATCGAGCATGGCGTAGCTGTCCTTGCCACCGCTGACGCACACCATGACCTTGTCGCCTTCCTCGATCATGTGGTAGTCGACGATGGCCTGGCCGACTTGCCGGCACAGGCGTTTCTCGAGCTTGTGCGTCTCGCGCTCGATCTTCACGCGCGCGTCAGCGCGGATGGTTGTCGTTTCGGGTTCGACCCAGCTTGCGTGCATCACCATTGTCCCGTTTCCACGCGAATCGCCACTTCGCAGTCATCAAAAATCTCGAGTTTGGCAATCTTCACGCGCACACCCAGCACGCCCGGGATCTGCATCAGTCGTTGCGCCAGTTTGCCAATCAGCGATTCGAGCAGGTTCACATGCTGGGACGTGCATTCGTCGATGATGATCTGGCGGACCTTGCGGTAGTCCAGCACATGGTTGATCTCGTCGTCGGTCGGATGCAGGTCTTGTTCACCGATGTTGAGTTCGGCGTCGACCTGGATCGGCTGCGGGCCGGTTTTCTCGACATCAAGAATGCCCAGGTTGGCGGCAAAGCGCAAGCCGGTCAGGTTCAATGTCTGGTTGCCGCGGGCTTTGGTCATGGGTTGTTTTCGGGTCAGGTGGCGGGGCCGACGCTTACATCAGCGAAAAATCGCGTTTGAACCGCAACAGATGCTGGCCACCGTCAACCAGCAGTGAGGTTCCGGTGATGGAGCGATTGTCGATCGCAAAGCGCACGGTGGCGGCCACATCGGCCGGAGTGGATGAGTGATCGAGCAAGGCCAGCTTGTGGCGTTGCCGGAACTGCTCGTCGTTGAGCAGGTTGCTGGTCAGCGTCAGACCGGGCGCCACGCCCACCACCCGCACGGCGGGCGCCAGCGCCAGCGCCAGCATGGTCGTGGCGGCTTCCAGTGCCGCCTTGGACAAGGTGTAGCTGATGAAGTCCGGGTTCTGGTTCCACAGTTTCTGGTCCAGCAGATTGATCACCACGCCTTGAATGGGCGGTTCCTCGACTTTGACAGGTTTCTCGCCTTTGCCTGGTTTCCTGCCTTCGCTGGGCGTCGCGCCTTCGAGTGGCTCCGCTTCCTTGCTGGCTGACGCATCGCTGCGCCGCTGCACGATATGGGTGTGCAAGGCCTGCGCCAGCAGGATCGCTGCGCCGGCATTGCTGCGCATGTGTTTTTCCATCGCCGCGAAGCCGAAGGTGGCGGTGTCGTCCTGCTCGAAGGTCGACGCGCTGTTGACAACTGCATCGACATGACCGAAATGGGCCATCACGCTGGGCAGCAGGTTTTGCACGGCTTTCTCATTGGCCAGATTGGTCCGAAACGACTTGCTGTTGCCCGACAACTCGGCGCACTCGGCGCTGGTTCGATGCGCTTCTTCGACCGAATCACGGTAGTGCACGGCCACATGCCAGCCGTCGCGCGCCAGATTCAGGGCAATTTCACGGCCCAGGCGCTTGGCAGCTCCGGTTACGAGGACGACGCGGGGGCGGGCAGTGGCAGACATTGGGGGACAATCAGAGCGGATGGAGATATTCCCGAGTTTAACGAGCGGCTTGCAGGCGCGCCTGGAGCAGGAGCTGGCCGCTCACGGGGGCTGGATCGGTTTTGATCGGTTCATGGAACTTGCGCTGTACACGCCGGGTCTGGGTTACTACGCCCGCGACAGCGGGCAGATCGGTCGGCAACCGGCGCGACGCAGCGGGGCCGGAGGCAGTGATTTCGTCACTGCGCCAACGCTGTCACCCTTGTTCGGCCGGGCGCTTGCGGCGCAGGTGGCGCAGGCATTGCAACAGACGGACACACGTGCGGTCTGGGAGTTTGGCGCTGGCACCGGCGCCATGGCCGCGCAACTGCTGCAGGCCTTGGGTGACCAGGTGGACAGCTACACCATCGTGGACCTGTCGGGCACGTTGCGGGCGCAGCAGCGCGAGACGCTGGCCGCATTTTCTGACAAGGTGTTGTGGGCCGAACAACTGCCGGGCTCGCTGCAAGGCGTGGTGGTGGGGAACGAACTCGTCGATGCGATGCCGGTCAAGCTGCTCGCGCGTGTCGGCGGCCTGTGGCATGAGCGGGGTGTCGTGTGGGGGCCGCAGGGTGCGCTGGCCTGGCAGGACAGACCCACCCTGCTGCGTCCACCATTGGACATTGCCGGCGATCATGACTACCTGACCGAGCTGCATGCGCAGGCCGAGGCGTTCATGCGCACCATGGTCGACCGCCTGGTACAGGGCGCGTTGTTCCTGATTGACTATGGATTTCCCGAGAGTGAGTACTACCATGAGCAACGGTCCATGGGCACCTTGATGTGCCACCAGGCCCATCGCATGGATGACCAGCCGCTGCTTGACGTCGGCGCCAAGGACATCACGGCACATGTCAACTTCACCGGACTTGCACTGGCAGCGCAAGACACCGCCGACGCTGCGCCGCAAGGCGCTGCGCCGTGGAACCTGCTGGGTTACACCAGCCAGGCGCGGTTCCTGATCAATTGCGGTATCGGTCCGATGCTCGATGCGGCCAGCTTGCCGGATCGCTCCATGGCGCAGAAACTGCTGCTCGAGCATGAAATGGGCGAACTGTTCAAGGTGATCGCCTTTACCCGCGGCGCGCCCTGGAATGCTCTGGGCTTTTCCGCCGGCGATCGGAGCCACACCTTATGAAGCGCTGGTTCCGAATCGCAGGTGGTAGGGAGCAGCATGCCCGGCGCGCAATGATGATCAGGAGCACGCCATGATCCGCTGGTTGATCGTGGTTTTCATCGTGCTGATCCTGCTCAATTTTTTCGCACCATTTCTGGACAAGATCGGTTACGGCCGGTTGCCCGGCGATTTCCGGTTCCGGCTGTTCGGTCGCCCGTTTTACCTGCCGGTGGCCACTACCGTGCTGATCAGCCTGGTGGCTGCGGCGCTGGTGCGCATTTTGTGAAGTCGGGCCTCTTGTCGGGCCACGTGCTGCTGCTGGGGCTGATTTATCTGGCCTTCATCAGCCTGGGCCTGCCAGACAGTGTGCTGGGCGTGGCCTGGCCTGCGATGCGTGCCGAATTCGGCCGATCGCTCGAAGACGCCGGTCTGCTGACGATGATTCTGACCACCTGTTCGGCGGTGTCGGGTTTCGCCAGCGGCGTCGTGTTGTCGCGCATGGGCACCGGCAAGGTGGTGGCGATCAGCGGCTTCATGACCGGTCTGGCATTGCTGGGGTTTGCGCTGGCGCCTGGCTTTCAATGGATCGTCTTGCTGGTCATTCCACTGGGTCTGGGTGCCGGTTCGGTCGATGCGGGCATGAACCATTTCGTGGCCCGGCACTACAGCGCCCGCCACATGAACTGGTTGCATGGCTGCTGGGGTATCGGCGCCACCATAGGGCCGGTTGTCATGGGCGCGGCTCTGGCGGGCCGGTTTGGCTGGCAAGGTGGGTATGCCGTGATCGCGGCGACCCAGTTGCTGCTGGCACTGCTGTTTCTGCGCAGCCTGCGGCTGTGGCAGGCCGAGCCCGAAATGGCTGGGGCCGGCAAGGTGTCGGCCGACGAGAGCCGTATGGTCAGGCAAACACGGGTACCGGTATGGGCGAGCTGGCTGGCGCCGGCCCTGTTTCTGACCTACACCACGATCGAACTGGGCACCGGCCTGTGGGCGGCCAGCATACTGATCGAGGGCCGTGGCACCGACCCGGTACGCGCCGGCCTGTGGGTCGCCGGTTTCTTCGGCGCCATCATGGTCGGTCGGTTTGCCATCGGTTTGATCGCAAACCGCCTGGGCAGTCGCCTGCTGGTGCGGCTCGGCATCATGGGCGCCATGGCGGGCGCTGTGCTTTTCGCCATGCCGTTGTTGCCTGCCATGGTCAACCTGTCGGGGCTGATGTTGCTCGGCCTGGGTTGTGCGCCGATCTACCCGTCGCTGATGCACGAGGCGACGAACCGGTTCGACCCCGACACCACCCGCACCGTGATCGGTCGCCAGGTAGCGTTTGCATATGTCGGTTGTGCGCTGGGCCCGGCGTTGCTGGGCCTGCTCGGCGCCCATCTGGGACTTTGGGCGATCATGCCGGCGATTTGCCTGGTACTGCTGCTATTGCTGTACATGAACTGGAAACTGGACCAGGTGACGTGAATTCATCCGCTCCAGCAGCTGCATGTGTTAGGGGTCATGTTCGGGGTCAGGCCCATACCTTGTAGCCTCGACTAGAAGGTATAGGCCTGACCCTCTGGGATACAGTTGAAATGCAGCGAACCGGCGCCATGTCCAGTACATTGGCGTCGATCACGATGTGGCGCTGTTCAGAAATTGCAAACCGGATTCGAACCATGACGACAACTCCAGCGCATATTGTCTGCCCGCATTGCCATACCACCAATCGCGTGACCGATGCAGACCGAAGCCGGGCACCTGACTGCGGCCGCTGCCACAAACCCTTGTTTTCCGCGCATTCAACCGCCATGAATACCGAGCAGTTCGACAAGCACATCACGCGCAATGACCTGCCGGTGCTGGTGGATTTCTGGGCGCCCTGGTGCGGCCCGTGCCGGCAGATGGCGCCGTCGTTCGAGCAGGCGGCTGCCGAACTCGAACCCGACGTACGCCTGGCCAAGGTGAATACCGAGGAAGCGCAGGCTCTGGGCCAGCGCTTCAATATCCGCAGCATCCCCACACTGGCGCTGTTCAAGGGTGGCCGCGAAATTGCGCGTCAGGCCGGAGCCATGGGCGCCGCGGACATCGTGCGCTGGACGCGCCAGCAACTGGCCCGCATGGGGTGAGGCCAGGCTGAACACGCCCCTTGAAGCGCGGTAGCATCGCGGCTTGCGTCGCTGTCAAATCCTTTTCCGTGAATTCCTCGCCAGAGCCCAAGTCAATTGAACGTATCGAGCGTCCCTGGGGCTGGTACGAAACCGTGTCCCATGCGCCCGGCCATCTGGTCAAGCGCATCCGGGTTCATCCGGGCCAGCAACTGAGTCTGCAAAAGCACCTGCACCGCGCCGAACACTGGTTGGTCGTGCTGGGCACGGCGCATGTCACGGTGGGCGTTCGCGAGTGCGATCTGGTGGTTGGCGAACACACGGATATCGCGATCGGCGAGGCGCACCGACTCGCCAACCGCACGTCGCTTCCGGTTGAAGTGATCGAGGTGCAAATGGGGGCGCTGCTGGACGAGTCCGACATCGTGCGTCTGCAGGATGACTTCGGGCGCGCATGAAGGTGTGTTGTGACCGCCTTATCGGTTGTGACCGGGGCCTGATAGATGCGCCGTGAACTGGTATTCATCACCCACCCTGATGTATTGATCAGCGCCGATGTGCCGGTGCCGCAATGGCCGCTTTCCGAGCGCGGGCGTGCGCGGATGCGCGCCGGCTTGCGCCAGCCCTGGGTGGCCGAGGTGGCCGCAGTCTATTGCAGCAA
>JBKJRR010000103.1:0-24369 GCA_046594635.1 Burkholderiaceae bacterium | reverse complement strand
GTCTTGGCCTTTTCGCGCTCGGCCGCCGGCACACCCTTGGCCGCGGCGACGAGGATATGGCTTGCCCGCCGCTCTTCCTGCCCGCCCATCCGCGCAGCATTCTGTTCGTAATAGGTCCTGAGATCCTGCTCATTGACGGTCAGGCCTTTTCGCACGGTGTCGAGGTCGAGCAGCAGGTACTCGATCTGGGCCTGCTCCGGCGCCTGGAACAGGGCCGCGTTGCTCTTGTAGAAAGCTTCCAGCTCGGCGTCCGTCGGATTGATCCGGCCTGCGTATTGCGAAGCCTGGAAACGCGCCACCTGCATTTCCCGCTTCTCGAAGAACGCATTGAGCGACAGCGCTGCCTGCGCCGGCGTGGTGAAGCTGGTGCCGCCCAGCCCCGCCAGCACTTGGCGGGACGACAGGTCAGCACGCACATTGGCTTCGAACATTTCCGGGGTCAGGCCCTGGGCCCCGACCAGCTGGCGATACCGTGCCATGTCCAGCTTGCCATCCGGGCCGCGCAGGGCGGCGATCATCTCGTTTTGCTGCAGTTCCCTCGCCAGCCGCTGGTCGCTCGTTGACAGCTTTGTCTGGACGGCTGCAGCGGCGATCACGCGGTCGCGGATCATGCGCTCCAGGCTGGCATAGCGCGCCGCCGGCGAGTCCAATAATTTGGCGTCGAGGGTTGGCATCTGCTGGCGCAGGCGGTCCACTTCCTGTTTGTGCGCGGCATCCCATTCACCCTGGAGAATCTCGCGGCCGTCGACCTTGGCGACCGGCTCGCCCTTGTCCTTGAACTGGCTGTACCCCTCCAGTCCGAAGAGAACGAACGAGGGAAAGATCAGCAAGAACAGCACGAACTGCATGACCCGGGTGTGCTTGCGAACGAAATCGAACATGTTCAGAGCTCGGTTGAACGAAAAATAAAAGGCGAACAACTGTTCGCCTTCGCTGGGGTTGGTGGGTGCTGACGGGTTCGAACCGCCGACCTACGCCTTGTAAGGGCGCCGCTCTACCAGCTGAGCTAAGCACCCCACCGTGACTGACCCGTTCAGTTCAGCGCATCCTTGAGCGCCTTACCGGGACGGAACTTGGGAACCTTGGCTGCCTTGATTTTAATCGCAGCGCCGGTACGAGGGTTGCGGCCGCTGCGCGCGGCCCGTTTACCGACCGCGAACGTGCCGAACCCTACCAGCGAAACCGAGCCCCCTTTTTTCAAGGTGGTCTTGACGGCGCCGATCATCGATTCCAGGGCGCGGGTAGCCGCGGCCTTGGAGATATCGGCATGCTTTGCGATGTGCTCAATCAGTTCGGTCTTGTTCACAAGGGGCCCCTCGTAGAGAGATAGAGTTGACAGGAATGTCTCTTCATAAAATTTTATGTCTCCCCATCCTGCAGTCACCGAGCGGTGTGTTAAAGCAAGAATGCGGGAGACTTCATTCGCGGCGTTGAAGCCACCGACCGATTAGAGCGACGCGGTTACAAGGTGTCAATACGGCGGGCGGGTTTACAACAGCGCGGAGGCGGATTCTAGTCGGTTTTGACCAATTTTCCTGGCGCCTGCAGCCGCATTTTCGTGCGGCACTGCGCCAATTTCCACCAGCAGAAATATAGGAGTGCCGTTACAACGCCGCAGCAATCGCACGCCCCACGTCGCCGGTACTCGCCGTTCCGCCGATATCGCGCGTACGCGGCGCTCCGCTTTGCGGCTGGAGCACCTTTTCGATGGCGGCAAGAACCGCATCGTGCGCCTGCCTGTGGCCCAGGAACTCCAGCATCATCGCCCCGCACCAGACCTGCCCGATCGGGTTGGCCAGGCCAAGCCCCGCGATATCGGGCGCCGAACCATGAACCGGCTCGAACAGCGAAGGGAATCTGCGGTCGGGGTCGAGGTTGGCGCTGGGCGCGATGCCGATCGTTCCTGTGCAGGCCGGACCGAGGTCGCTCAGGATGTCGCCGAACAGGTTGCTTGCCACCACCACATCGAAGAAGTCCGGCCTCTGCACGAAGTGCGCGGTCAGGATGTCGATGTGGAACTTGTCGACGCTGACGCCGGGATAGGCCTTGGCCATTTCCGCCACGCGTTCGTCCCAATACGGCATGGTGATCGCGATACCGTTGGATTTGGTCGCACTGGTCAGGTGCTTCTTCGGTCGCGATTGCGCGAGCTCGAAAGCGAACTTCAGGACCCGGTCGACCCCCACCCGCGACATCACCGTCTCCTGCATGACAATTTCGCGGTCGGTGCCGGGATACATGCGCCCCCCGATGCTGGAGTACTCGCCCTCGGTGTTCTCCCGCACGATGTACATGTCGATCTCGCCGGGCTGGCGCGCGCTGCCGTCAGGCCGGACCACCGGCGCGATGATGCCGGGCATCAGCCGCGCCGGGCGCAGGTTCACGTACTGGTCGAACTCGCGCCGGAACAGCAGCAACGAACCCCATAGCGAAATATGGTCTGGAATCTTTTCGGGCCAACCCACGGCGCCGAAGTAAATGGCGTCGTGCCCGCCGATCTGGTCCTTCCAGTCGTCCGGCAGCATCTTGCCGTGACGTTCGCAGTAATCCCAGCTCGAGAAGTCGAAATGGTCGAACTGCAGATCAATTCCGAACTTGTCGGCCGCCGTTTCCATCACGCGGATGCCCTCGGGCATCACTTCCTTGCCAATGCCGTCACCGGCAATCACTGCAATACGCTTCTTGCTCATTCCCGCTCCTTGAAAAAATTCGTCATGTCGCCTGCGCAGGCCCACAAATACAGCCCGGACGACCAAAACCATTCACGACACTGGCCGCGCCCGAACCACCAGACTGACCCCCAATGCTGTGACTGCCATGCCCAACACTGTCAACACGGTGACGGGCTCTGAGAACAGCACCCAGGCCATCACGGCGGCAGTTGGAGGCACCAGATAGAAAAGGCTGGTGACCGTAGTCGCCGCACCTTTTTGTATCAGCATATATAGCAATGAACTACCGCCAAGCGTTAGCACCAGAACCGACCATGCCATGGCCCCGATCGCATGCGGCTCCCAGTTCATGGTCTCCGACTCCAGCAAGGCCAGTGGCAGCGTCACGACCAAGGCCGCAGCCAGTTGCACGGCGTTGGCGGTACGCACGTCGCAAGGCGCGACAAAGCGTTTCTGGTACAAGGTGCCAACCGTGATCGCCAGCAACGCACCCACTGCCAGTGACAGATTGACCGCAGTGATCTGGTCGCTGGCCTCAGACAGGCCCAGCTTGCGCGACACCACCAACACCAGTCCGGCCAACCCCAGACCCAGACCCACCCACTGGCGATTCGATACTCGGGTGCCGCGCGACGCCAGCCAGATCGCCGTCAGCACCGGTTGCAGGCCGACGACCAGCGCCGAAACACCCGAGCCCATGCCGGCCTTCACTGCGGCCCAGACACCACCGAGGTAACACGCGTGCATCAACACGCCCGTGACGGCCAGATGGCCCCATTGCTGCTGATCGCGAGGCCAACGCGAGCGTGACCACCAGATCCAGGGCAGAAAACAGATGACGGACAACACGTAGCGCAGCGCCAGAAAGGTGAATGGCGGGCCATACGGCATGCCGTAACGTGCGACGATGAAACCGGTGCTCCAGATCAGCACGAATACCATCGGCATCATCCGCAACAGCGGATCGTCCTGACCCGCGGGGCTCACCGGCGTACCTTCGCCCTTCGGGCTGCGGTGCGCGCTTGATTGGGGCGGCCCGGCGCTAAGCTCATTTAACCCGGGCCCGTATCTCCGGAACCGCCTTTTGCAGGTAATACACCATGGACCAGACAGTCAGGACTGCAGCCACCCAGATCAGCCATTGACCCCATTGGCGCGTGTCGATCATGTCGAACAACACACCGTCATACAACAGGAACGGAATCGCCACCATCTGTCCGACGGTCTTGAGCTTGCCGATCATATGCACCGCCACGCTCTTGGATGCGCCGATCTGGGCCATCCATTCCCGCAGTGCCGAGATCGCGATTTCGCGCCCTATGATGATCAGGCCGACGAAGACATCCGCCCGATTCAGGTGGACCAGCACCAACAGCGAAGCGCAAACCAGAAATTTGTCGGCCACCGGGTCGAGAAACGCACCAAACGACGAGGTCTGGTTCAGCTTGCGCGCCAGGAATCCATCAAGCCAATCGGTTGCAGCGAACAACACGAACATGATCGTGGCGATCAGGTTCTTGGTGGGCAGCGGCATGACGGTGTCGGGCAAATAGAAAATTCCGACGATGAGAGGGATCGCGACGATGCGCGTCCAGGTCATGATGGTCGGAATCGTCAAGAACATGGGCGAATTGTGGCACGCCCTGTGCCACCAATGTGCCACCGGCACGACAACGCCCCGGGATCAGCGCAAGGCGCGATAAATATCCTCGGCCAAAGCCCTGGAAACGCCCTCCACCGTCGCCAGATCCTCGGCACTGGCCTGGGCCACGCCCCGCACACCACCGAAACGTTGCAATAACCGCGCGCGGCGCTTGGGACCGACACCCGGGATCTCCTGCAACTGTCCGCCACCGACCCGAACCTTGTCGCGTTTCGCGCGCATTCCGGTAATGGCGAAGCGGTGCGCCTCGTCGCGCACCTGTGCCACCAGCATCAACGCTGCCGAGTCCTTGCCAAGGTAGATTTTTTCTCGCCCATCGGCAAACACCAGTTCCTCCAGTCCGACGCGACGCCCTTCGCCTTTTTCCACGCCAACGATGAGCGACAAGTCCAACCCCAGACCTTCGAATACTTCACGCGCCATGGCGACCTGCCCTTTGCCGCCGTCCACCAGTACCAGGTCGGGCAGACGCGCACTGTCGGGTAACGGCTCGCCGCTGTCTTGCGCAGCTCGTGCGGCCTCGACCCATTTGCCGTAACGCCGGCTCAGCACCTGGCGCATGGCCGCATAGTCGTCCCCTGGCGTGATGCCCTCGATCGTGTAGCGCCGGTATTGCGCCGGCTGCATCTTGTGATGCTGGTAAACCACGCAGGACGCCTGGGTCGATTCGCCGGCGGTATGCGAGATATCGAAGCACTCCATGCGCAAGCCATCCATGTCGTCTGGTGCCAGATCGAGCGCCTGTGTCAGCGCCAACGTACGGGCCTGTTGCGAGCCTTCCTCTGACAGCAGGCGCGCCAATTGCAGCGCCGCATTGGTCTGCGCCATTTCCAGCCAGATCCGGCGCTGCTCGCGCGGCTGGTGCACCACGCTGACCTTGACACCACTTTGCAGCGTCAAGGCCTGTACCAGCGTCTTGTGCACCGGTTCGCTGGTGATCAGCGAGGCCGGCACAGCCACATCGATGTAATGCTGGGCAATGAAGGCCTCCAGCACCTGGGCCTCGACCGACATCGAAGGAGCCTGGGCATCGTCGTTCCCCGCCAGCATGGCGGTGCCGTCGTCCACATGCACCGGGAAATACGGTCGATCGCCGAGATGGCGGCCCCCACGCACCATCGCCAGGTTGACGCAGGCCTTTCCACCTTGCACCTTGACCGCCAGGATATCGACATCGCGGTCCGACACGTTGTCAACCGATTGCTGGTGCAACACGCTGGACAGCGCCGAGACCTGGTCGCGCAGTTGCGCCGCCTTCTCGAACTCCAGCCGATCGGAATGCGCCATCATGCGGGCCTCCAGAGCGGTCAACACCTCGCTGGCGTCACCTTGCAGGAAGCGCTCGGCATGGGCCACATCCTGGGCATAGTCGACGGCCGACACATGCCCCACGCAAGGCGCCGAGCAACGTTTGATCTGGTAGAGCAGGCAAGGTCGGGTCCGGTTATTGAACACCGTGTCCTCGCAGGTGCGCAGGCGGAACAGCTTCTGGATCAGCAATATGCTTTCCTTGACCGCCCACGCGCTGGGATACGGGCCAAAGTAGCGGTGCTTTTTCTCGATCGCGCCACGGTAGTACGAAATACGTGAGAAGTCGCCCGAGACAACTGGCACAACGGCTGAAGCGTCCCTGGTTCGGCCAACATCCACTTCGGCGTCG
The DNA here is from genome assembly GCA_046594635.1 of Burkholderiaceae bacterium. Taxonomy (GTDB): domain Bacteria; phylum Pseudomonadota; class Gammaproteobacteria; order Burkholderiales; family Burkholderiaceae_C; genus CAISIP01. The sequence continues at coordinate 18,374 of JBKJRR010000103.1, read as the reverse complement.
GTGCCGCCAGGGGCTTCGCCTGCTGTCTTGGCTGCCAGACGCTTGCGCTGCGACGCACCAATCGCAGTGCCGGACAACTTCAGATAGGGGTAGCTCTTGTCATCGCGGAACAGAATGTTGTATTTCGGACCCAGCGTCTTGATCAGGTTGTTTTCCAGCAGCAGTGCCTCGGCCTCGGAGCGCACCACCGTCGTCTCCATGCGCGCAATCTGACCCACCATATGGCCTATGCGCGTACCGCCGTGCGTGTCGCGGAAATAGCTGGCCACCCGCTTCTTCAGGTTGATCGCCTTACCGACGTACAGCACCGCGCCGTCTGCATCCATGAAGCGGTAGACGCCAGGCAATCCAGGCAAAGCCCCGACGTCCGACAGTAGCTGCGCACCATGTACCGGCAAAGCAGCCGGCTCGGCCGGCACAGATGTATCGGAAGCTTTGGTTACAGGTTCGTCGCGGGGTTGGGGCATAGGTCTGTATTGTGGACAATCTAGCCGATGAACCTGGCCTACCGGTGGGACATCTTTTGCAGGGTCATCGACAACTACGGTGACATAGGCGTGTGTTGGCGTCTGGCGGCCGATCTGGCGCAGCGCGGCGCGCAGGTCCGCCTGTGGGTCGACGACACGAGCGCCCTGGCCTGGATGGCGCCCGAGGCGCTGACTGGAAGGTGGCCCGGCGTGCGCGTTCTGCCGTGGGACAGCGTCAGCGACGTCGACTTGCTCGCGACATTGGAGCCAGCCGACGTCTGGCTCGAGGCCTTTGGCTGTGAGATTCCGCTGCCCTTCCTGTCACACGGCCTGGCGACACCGCGTATCAACGGCACGCCGGCGGTGTGGATCAACCTCGAATATCTGTCTGCCGAGTCATTCGCCGGGCGTAGCCACGGGTTGGCATCACCCGTGATGCAGGGCCCGGCTTGCGGTCATACCAAGTTCTTTTTCTACCCCGGATTCACCACGGCAAGCGGCGGCCTGCTGCGCGAGCCGGATCTGATGTCACGTCAGGGAAATTTCGACCGCTCGGTCTGGCTGACTGAACAGGGCATTCGCTGGCAAGGCGAGCGTCTGGTGTCCCTTTTTTGCTACGAACCGCCTGCATTGCCGGCCTTGCTGGCGCAATGGCGGCAAGGACCGCAGCCAACCCTGTTGTTGGTCACGCCAGGACGAGCGGCGGCAGCCACGCGCGACGCGGTGTCTGCCATCGGCCCGGCCGCAACATCGCAGGACGCCCTGCAGATCATCGAACTGGCACCCATGCGCCAGACCGACTTTGACCATTTGCTGTGGACCTGTGACCTGAACCTGGTACGTGGCGAAGACTCGGTGGTCCGCGCGGTATGGGCCGGCAAACCTTTCATCTGGCAAATCTATGCACAACACGACGACGCCCACCATGCAAAGTTGCTGGCCTTTCTCGACGTACTGGATGCGCCAGCGTCGCTGCGCCAAGCCCACCTGGCGTGGAATGGCATCGTCAGTACTCCGATTTCCGTGATGGCCGACGCCTTCGCGACCTGGGCCGCCTGGACCCAGCGTACGCGCGAGCAGCTTCAGACACAGGATGACCTGGCTACGCGTTTGGAAGTTTTTGTGGCGTCAAAACTCGCGACTGGCTCGGATCGGTTGGAAAAAAGTTAAAATCCAAAGCTTTGCGGAAATCGCCGGTCTTCACCGGCTGGTGCTGCAACTATCCACCGCTGGCACGGGTCGACCCCAGCATTGCAGCTTGCAATGCGCCCGTCGCGCGGAAATTTAAGTAGGCGCGCAAGCGCTTGAAGTGGGCGCGCAAGCGCTTAGTGTTGGGAAACCCTATGAAAATCGCGCAAGAAATCCGTGCCGGAAACGTCATCATGCATGGCAAGGATCCGATGGTCGTCCTGAAGACCGAATACAGCCGTGGCGGCCGCAACTCGGCCACCGTGCGCATGAAACTCAAGAGCCTGCTCAACAACTTCGGCACCGAGGTCGTGTTCAAGGCCGATGACAAGATGGATCAGGTCATCCTGGACAAGAAGGAGTGCACTTACTCCTACTTCGCCGATCCGATGTATGTCTGCATGGACGAGGAGTTCAACCAGTACGAGGTCGAGTCCGAGAACATGGGCGACACGTTGAGCTATCTCGAAGACGGCATGCCGCTGGAAGTGGTGTTCTACGACGGCAAGGCGATTTCGGTCGAGCTGCCCACCAGCGTCGAGCGCGAGATCACCTGGACTGAACCCGCTGTCAAAGGCGACACATCGGGCAAGGTCCTCAAGCCGGCCAAGATTGCCACCGGATTCGAAATTGGCGTGCCGTTGTTTGTGTCCCAGGGTGACAAAGTCGAGATCGACACCCGCACCGGCGAGTACCGCAAACGCGTCTGAGGTCGCACGGCTGACACGTTCCCCAAAGGCTCCGTAAGGAGCCTTTTGTGTTTCAGTCCGCATACCGGCGCGACGATCGCGAGGATTCCATGGCATTTGACCTGCAGCAGATCGAGGTTCCCTTTCGCATGCAACCCAGTTTGCGCAAGATGGGCGCTGACGCGATCCACCTGCGTACTCTGGTGTCGGGCAGTGCCTTGTTCGACGCCAAACAGCGGGTCTCGCGGGACGGCCAGGCCCTGCATGTGGCACCCGACTTCGATGCCGGACCTGCGCTGGACGCGATCTGGCGACAGGCCCGACGCAACGGTATCGCGACGCCAGACCCATTGCTGCCACTGGAACTGGCGCTGGAACAGGACCTCGCCGTGCTCGATCTGGCCAGTACCAGTGTGCCGTGGATGTGTGTCTGTGTCCCCAGCGGTTGGGCCCCTGAGGAAAAAGTCGGGCATACACTGGCGCAGATCCACGCCCCGGTGGCCGACAGCAACGCGCTGAACGGCCGCTGGTCCCATCTGGCCGCGCTGGTGACTGCCGGGCAGGCCTGGGAACGCCAGGTCTGGACTATCAGCCCGTCGTCTCGCTTCGACCAGCACCCGTATCGCCATGCGCCCACTCCGTGGCCGGACACCGACGAACCGCGGCAGTTCGCCAGCCTGTGTTACCTGCGCAGCGAACATCAGACTTTCTTTCCGGTATCCGACCCGGCCGGCCGGCCTCTGGGTCAGGCCGTGTTCACGATCTCGGTCGCGCTGCACTCGCTGTCCGACGCAGTTCGCACGGCCGAAGATGCCATGCGGCTGCATCAGTCACTGGCCTCTATGAGCGATGAGGTGCTGAAGTACAAGCGGCTGGGTGCGGCCCGGCAGCGCTTGCTGGCGTGGCTGTCACATCGGGCCACACCTTCGGTACCCGGATAGGAACAAAACGAGTAGGCTAACGGGATGGCCGCAGTCTCCGCAGACCGCTCGATCAAGTCCGACAACGTCCCGCGGTCACAACTGGCGATCCGCCGCTCCGGCATCGATGCCTGCCGCGAAAACGTCGCCTATGCGATCGGCACAGCGCAGGACGTTCCTCAGCTATCCGTCGAGTTCTGAGAAAGCCCATCCCATGCTCTTGTATTTCGACGATCAGGAAGATGGCGCGCGCCGGCTGGCGCATGCTGCCGGCTTGACGGCCACATGTGTCGAACGCCATCGTTTTCCCGACGGTGAGATCAAGTTGCGCCTGCCGCCGCAGTTGCCTGCCCGTATCGTGGTGTACCGCAGCCTGGACAACCCGAACGAAAAGCTGGTCGAACTGTTGCTGCTGGCCCGCACGGCTACTGCGTTGGGTGCACAACACCTGACGCTGGTCGCCCCCTACATGGCCTACATGCGCCAGGACATGGCGTTCACACCCGGCGAGGCCGTCAGCCAGCGCATCATCGGGCAATTGCTGTCGACCATCGTGCAAGCCATCGTGTCGGTCGACCCGCACCTGCATCGGGTCGCCACTTTGCAGGAGCTGGTTCCCGGCGCCAACGCCGTGGTGTTGACCGGCGCAGAAGTGCTCGCCGATCTGATCGTGCAGCGGCGCCCGAATGTCTGGCTGATCGGCCCGGATGCCGAATCGGCGCAATGGATCACGCAGGCCGCCAGACGCCACGGACTTGACCATAGTGTCTGCACCAAAGTTCGAAGCGGCGACTGCAGTGTGGCGGTAGCGCTGCCGCCGGGCGACTTCAGCGGCCGAGCCGTCGTGATCCTGGACGACATGGCCAGCACCGGGCACACCATAGCAGCCGCTGCCCGACTGTTGCGCGATGCGGGAGCCGCATCCATCGACGCAGCCGTCACCCACGCCCTCTTCACGCCGCAGGCGATGGACCTGATGTGCGACAGCGGCATCGGCGAAGTATGGAGTACTGATTGCATCGCGCATGCCAGCAACGCGGTGCACATGGCGCCGCTGCTGGCCGATGCGCTGGCGCAGTTGCAGGCGGCCGGGTCGGGCGGCTGACGCACCCAGGCCTGCCAGGGCTGAAAATTCATCCACAATGCAAAGCATGAAGAAACACCAGCAACTCAAAGAACGCCGCCTGGCCGATGCCATAGCCGAACTGCAAAGGCATGCCGACCAGGGCAACCCGCTGGAACCTGATGCCTACCGATTGGCGTTCTGGGATCCGGAATTCCTGCTGCGGCGCGAGACGCGTGGCATCCGCTTCCAGCTCGAACTGCTCAAGCCCGATCTGGACCAGCAGGACGCCGGCATCGAAAACACGGTTGTGGTTTTTGGCAGCGCCCGGTTTCCGGCGCCCGAAGACGCAGCCAAGGCACTCGAAGCCGCCCGTACTTGCGGCGACGCCAAGGCGCTGGTCCTCGCCGAACGCGGCGTGCGCAATGCCGTCTACTATGACCAGGCACGCCAGTTCGCGCGGCTGGTGGTCAAGTACAGCGAAAGCAAGGATCCGTCGGAGCGTCTGTATGTGGCCACCGGCGGCGGCCCGGGCATCATGGAGGCCGCCAACCGCGGCGCGCATGAGCTGGGCGCGGCCAACGTCGGACTCAACATCGCCCTGCCCCATGAGCAAAGCGCCAATCCCTACATCACACCGTCACTGAGTTTCAAGTTCCACTACTTTGCGCTGCGCAAGATGCACTTCATGATGCGTGCCAAGGCGCTGGTGGCGTTCCCGGGTGGTTTCGGCACATTGGATGAGTTGTTCGAAGTGATCACGCTGGTGCAGACCGGCAAGGCCAAGCCAGTGCCCATCGTGCTGTTCGGCTCGAACTACTGGAAACGCCTGCTCAACTTCGACATGCTGATCGAAGCCGGCACGATTTCTCCCGACGACCTTGAGTTATTCACCTATGTCGATACCCCCGAGGCGGCATGGGACTATATCAAGGAGTTCTACGGCCTCTGACCCCGGAGCGCGGGACCATGGCGCGCCGTAACGCGCATGGACCGCGTCGGAATTCCCAGTCTGACCGTTAGCGTGCGGGCCCATGGCCCGGTCGTTCATCCAGCCGCAGCAGCCTGGCCTGACGCGAGCCCAAGCCAACAAACACGCCAACCGTCCAGAACAGCGCCGAAACGCCCACGACGGCGCCCAGTGTGCCGAACACCAGCGGCATGGCAACACTGGACGCATTGATCGCCATCAGCCGCAAACCCAAGGCCTCCCCATGGCGTGTCTCGGGCGTGATCTGGTGCAGCATGCTCATGACCATGGGCTGCACCGTACCCAGGGCCAGACCCAGCAGCACCGAACAGGCGCCCATCGCCAGCGCACCGCGCATGAAGGGATAGGCCGCAAAAATCAGCATCGTTGTCAGCATGGCCGCCGTCACCACCTGATGTTCCCGCAACCGGGCCGCGAAAAAAGGGATGACGACCCGGATCAGCGCCGCAGCGATCGCAAAAGCGCCAAGAATCGCTCCGATAACCGTCGCGTCAAAGCCGCGTTCATGGCCAAGCACCGGCACCGCGAACATATGCACATCCCAGCAGGACGCCATGCACCAGTTCACCAGCATCAGGCGGCGCATCATTGGCTCACGCAGGAGATCCCAGGCACGGGTCGGCGCAGCGCCCGCGACGCTGCGGATCGGCGCGAGATCATCGATGCGGCGGATCCAGAACCAGGTGCTGATCGGCAGTAGCGCCATGAGCAGGAACGCCCCGCGATAGCCAGTCGTGTCGCCAGCGCCCGATCCGGCGTAGTCGATCATCAGGCCAGCAAAAAGTGGGCCGATGAAATTTGACACCGCCGGGCCGATGGCGAGCCAGCTGAATACGCGCTTGAGCTCGGTCGGACCGGTGGCGGCGCGCCCGACGTGGCGCTGCAGCGAGATCGACGCAGCGCCAGTAGCACCGCCGGTCATGAAGGCACTCACACACAAAACCGGAAATACCGGAAAAAGAACTGCAACAGTGGCACCCAGCGACGCCACCACCACCGCCATGCCAACCGGCAATCGCATGCCTCGGCGGTCGGCTAATCGCCCGGCCGGCAATGCCAGAAATATCGGTGCCAGTGCAAATAGGGCAAGCAGAATCCCCACGTTCATCGCACTGTGACCGTCACGCAGGGCCAACAGCGGTGCGGCCATGCGTGTGCCCGCCATGCAGGCGTGCAGACATACATGACCACAGATCAGGCGCGCGAGTTCAGGCGACTTCATCGTCGGCGCCCGCGCCGGAGTCAAGCTCTGCGGCAATCAACGCAGACGCTGGCGTATCGGGCAATGACTCCACCTTGCGCAGCACGCGGCCCATTGCACGGCTGCGCGTCTGTGCCGCGTCGATGGTCTTGAGCACGGTCTCGGTCTGGCTGCGGACCTTGGCCAGCACGTCGCCAAACTTGGCAAATTCATTCTTCACACCGCCCAGCACCTGCCAGACTTCGCTGGAACGCTTTTCCAGCGCCAGCGTGCGAAACCCCATCTGCAGTGACCCGAGCATCGCCAGCAAGGTGGTCGGGCCCGCCAGGGTTACGCGATGCTCGCGCTGCAGCGCCACCATCAGTCCGGGGCGGCGCAGCACCTCTGCATACAGGCCTTCGGTCGGAAGGAACAGGATGGCGAAGTCCGTGGTGTAGGGGGGCTCGATGTATTTTTCCGCAATCGAGCGCGCTTCCATCCGGATGCGCGCCTCCAGCGCCTTGCCGGCCTGCTCGGCGCCCGCGGCATCGGCCTGTGCCTGGGCGTCGAGCAGCCGTTCGTAATCTTCGTTCGGAAATTTGGCATCGATCGGCAACCAGAGCGGTTGACCGTCCTCGCTGTGACCCGGCAGCCGTATCGCGAAGTCGACAACCACCTTGCTGCCCGGGCGCGTAGCGACCTGAGCCGCATACTGGTCGGCAACAAATACCTGCTCGAGCAAGGCCTCGAGTTGCGCCTCGCCGAAGATGCCGCGTGTCTTCACATTGCTCAGCAAGTGCTTGAGGTCGCCGACCCCTTGCGCCAGTGTCTGCATCTCTCCCAGGCCTTTGTGCACCTGCTCGAGTCGCTCTGCGACCTGGCGAAAACTCTCGCCCAGGCGCGCCTGCAACGTGGCCTGCAGTTTCTCGTCCACGGTGGCGCGCATTTCTTCCAGCCGTGCGGCGTTGCTTGCCTGCAGCTGCGCCAGTTGCACCTCGAGCGTGCCGCGCACCTCCAGCAGCCGCGCAGCATTGGATTCGCCCAGGTTGTGCAATTGCGACGTCAGCGTATCGGACACGTTCTGCTTGAGCATGGCCAGCTGCTGGCCAAACGCGTCGATCTGCGCGTTCTGCGTGCGGGCAGACTCCGCTCCCTGTGACAGCAGGGTCTGCTGGAATACCGCGATCGTCTGCATCAATTCCTGGCGCAGCGCACGCGAGGCCTGCTCCACATCCCGGCCCAACACACGCTCCAACTGCTCGACCCGCGCGGCGCCAGCCTGCAACTGCTCCATCAACTGCACATGGTTGTGTGCCTGGTCGGCACGCAGTGCGTTCAAACCCGGGCGCAGCAACAACGCGAGCAGCAGGACGAGGTTGACAGCGCCCAGCGCCAGCAGCCACCACAACGACACCGGCTGGTCAGCGAGCAGATTCATGGCTGCTAGATTCAGTTTGCGCCCACGACCTGCGGATTGAGCGCCGTCACCGGACGCCCCTCGGTCAGGAACCGGATCAGGTTGTCCGCGGCCAGATGGGCCATGGCCTTGCGCGTTGTCACCGTCGCACTGGCGATATGCGGGGTCAACACCACATTGGGCAGACCCAGCAAATCGGGATGAACCTGGGGTTCACCTTCGAACACGTCGAGTCCGGCCCCGGCGATACGGCCGTCGCGTAACGCCTGCGCCAATGCGGCGTCATCAACGATGCCGCCACGGGCGATGTTCACAAGTATCGCGGTCGGCTTCATGCGCGCGAGCTCCGCGGCGCCGATCGTGTGATGAGAAGCGGCCGAGTAAGGGACCACCAGCACCACATGATCGGCGCTTTGCAACAACTCGTCCTTGCCGACAAACCGGGCCTGGCATTGGTCCTCGATGGCGGCGTCAAGTCGGCTGCGATTGTGATAAACCACCCGCATGCCAAATCCGAGCGCGCCACGACGGGCGATGCCCTGGCCGATACGACCCATGCCGATGATGCCCAGCGTCGACCCATGGATTTCCTGGCCGGCGAACATGTCGTAACTCCAGCGGGTCCACTTGCCAGCACGCAGGAAATGTTCGCTTTCGGTGATACGCCTGGCCGTCGCCATCAACAACGCAAAACCGAAGTCTGCCGTGGTTTGCGTCAACACGTCGGGCGTGTTCGTCGCCAGCACACGCGCCGCAGTCATGGCATCGAGGTCGAAATTGTTGTAGCCCACTGCCATGTTGGCGCAGATTTTCAACTCCGGGCAGGCCGCCAGTAGCGCCGCGTCTATCCGCTCGCTGCCGGTACACAACAATCCACTGCAGCCCTGCAGCATGGCGACCAGCTCCTGCGCAGTGAGCAATTGGTCCTGCTGGTTGGCTCTTACATCGAAATGGGTTTGAAGGCGCGCAATGGTCTCGGGAAAAACGGCACGGGCCACGGCAATGGTGGGTCTGGACATGGGTTCGGTGAATGCGGGTGTCGGATGGGTACAGGTCACCGGTATGGGGAGCGGCAACCCGGGGAATAAATGCGTACGCTGATCGCCTCGCGTCAGGCCTGCTGCGGAATTTCAAACACCTGGCGCAGGTAGGCCAGATAGCGCTCGTCATCGCACATGTTCTTGGATGGCGTGTCGGACAACTTGGCCACAGGCTGGCCATTGCAGCGCAGCATCTTGATGACAATCTGCAGCGGCTCGTAGCCAAGGTCGTTCGTCAGGTTCGTTCCAATGCCAAAAGCCAGCTGGCAACGGCCGCGGAACTGCTGGTACAACTCGATGGTCCTGGGCACGGTCAGGCTGTCGCTGAAGATCAGCGTCTTGGTGCGTGGATCGACGCGATTGCTGGCATAGTGCGCGAGCATACGTTCGCCCCACTGGAACGGATCGCCGCTGTCATGGCGCGCACCGTCAAACAGCTTGCAGAAGTACATGTCAAAGTCGCGCAGGAACGCGTCGAGCCCATAGACATCGCTCAGCGCGATCCCCAGGTCGCCCCGGTACTCCTTGGCCCAGGTCTCCAGGCCGTAGATCTGGCTGTCGCGCAGACGGGGCCCCAGGGCCTGGCAGGCCTGCAGGTATTCGTGGGCCATCGTGCCCAGTGGCGTCAGGCCCAGCTTCATGGCGAACAGCACATTGCTGGTTCCGGCAAACTGGCCGGGTGCCGCGATCGCACTGTCGGGTCGTCCATGAATTCCCAGCCGGGCTATCAAAACGCGCAGGACTTCCTCCTGCCATGCCCTGCTGAAGCGACGGCGTGTGCCGTAGTCCGCGATCTTGAGGTCGGCCAGTTCATGCTCTCGCAATTGCCCGATCTTCACGTCCAGCCGCCGACGCCCTTCGACCAGATCCGGCAACTTGCGGGTATTGCGGAAATACACCTCGTTGACGATGGCCAGCACCGGGATTTCGAACATGATGGTGTGCAACCAGGGCCCCCGGATCGTGATATCGATCTCGCCAGAGTCCTGCGCCGCCACCGTGATGTATTTTTCATTGAGCGAGAACAGGCCCAAAAAATCGACGAAGTCGCTCTTGATGAAGCGCATCGATCGCAGATACGCCAGTTCGGAATCACGAAATTGCAGAGTACACAACAACCGAATCTCGTCACGTATCTCGTCGGCAAACGGCGCCAGATCAAAACTCGGTCCGCCAGTGGCGGGCGCACTGTGGGCATTGCGGCACTTGAACCGGTACTCAACCTGCGCACCCGGAAACTGGTGCAGCACTGCCTGCATCATCGTGAACTTGTACAGATCCGTGTCGAGTAGGCTCGTGATAATCATTGTGGCGGTCGGTTCGAGGCGGCATCGCTCTGCTGGCTTACGCCGCAGTGTACGGGAACCGCGTTGTGGCACGGGGCAAGCGGAGCACAACCTATTGTTGACGGCCCTGGGTCTCGCGCAACCGTCACGATGGGTACCGCTCAGTATGAATAGAGGGTCAACACAGGTTTGCGATCCACGCGGCTGAACGGCCTCGCTTGCGAACGCTGGCGGCCGGAGCGCCGACGTCGCCTCGCTATGATCGGCGACGACAGTACTGGCAAGCGCAAGTCACATGATCGACCGGTGGATGTACCCGCGCATCAAGATGTCGCAATGAATCGAACCGGCGAAACGGCGCTGCCCCATCCCGAAAGCGCAGCCAGATGGGCCAGTCCCCGGATGCCAAGATCAGGGTAATGGCGACATTTCTGGCTCTTCTAGAAAATCACCCCTAATTTGCTGCAGCGCAACAAAAAATGCTTGCCATGATTCGGGATAACCCTATAATTCAACCCATGCTGCACTGCAACATAGACCTGGAAAGACAGGGTTACGGAGCAGATACAGAACCCCTTAATCACTGACTGGAGTAATGAATATGTTGACCGTTGAACAAGTTATGGCATCGCACAAAGCCAATATCGAAACCCTGATGGGTCTGACCAGCAAGGCATTTGAAGGCGTCGAAAAAATCGTCGAACTCAACATGACCGCTTCCAAAGCGGCTTTGTCTGAAGCCAGCGACCACGCCATGGCCGTGATGAGCGTGAAAGACGCACAGGAACTGATGACCCTGCAATCTGGCCTGATGCAGCCCCTGGCTGAGAAGACCGCAGCCTACAACCGCCACCTGTACGACATCGCCACGGGTTCGGTTTCCGAATTCACCCGCGCCTTTGAAGATCAGGCCAGCGACAGCCAGAAGAAATTCATGGGTCTGGTCGACACCGCCGCCAAGAACGCACCGGCTGGTAGCGAGACCGCCGTGGCTGTGATGAAAAGCGCTGTGGCTGCTGCCAACAACGCTCTGGAATCGGTCCAGAAGGCTGTCAAACAAGCTACCGAAGTTGCCGAAAGCAACTTCAACACCGTCACTGCCACCGCAGTCAACGCCAGCAAGACTGTTTCCAAGAAGCGCTAATTTGTCGCTTGTTGCGGACATCGGCAAAGGATCCGGCGATTTTTCATCGCCAGATATGGTCATCAAGGGAAAACCCTGAGATACTCTGTCGGTAACTGAATTTCAGGTTGTCTCCTCGGGTCCTTTCGAAACCAACAGGTTCAGGGATCCCTTGAAGGCCTCATCGCAAGATGGGGCCTTTTTTTTGGGTATCATTTTTTGTGATTGCAAACTCCACCGCGCCGGTCATCGTCGCCCTGCTGGCCGTGGGAATGGCACTGGCTTTTGTGCTGGCAGACCGTCGCTCACCCACCAGCCAGGCGCAGGCCGCGTTTCTGGCCTTCACCGGTGTGGCGATTGCAATCGACGTCCTGTGGGTGCTTCCGATGCGCGCTCGCGAGGGCGTGGTGGCATGGGAAGGCGTACTGGTGTTACCGCAGGTGCTGTCCTTCATATTTGCCTATGAATGGGTTCTGCGCGTGCGCAGCACCATGGCATCCAACAACCTCAATACCAAAGGCCCGGACCGGCTGCTGCGCATCGGCCAGGGACTGGCCCTTGTATACGGCGCGACGGCCGTGGCGTTCCCGCAATGGCGTGCGGATCATTTCAGCAACCTGGTGCTGGACCCCGGCGAAAAGATTCACCCATCGTTCTGGATCTTCTTCACTCCAATGGCCTTGTCCCTGCTGCTGGGAACCGCTGGTACCTTGTTCACGTTGAACCGGCGCCCCGACCGTGCTGAATCCCGCCGACTGGTGGCTTTTGCCCTGGGTGCGCCGATCATGGCGACCGGGGTTGTCCTGCCAGCCCAGATCGCACCATTGATGACCGCCATCGGCCTGTTGGTCCTGTTGATCGGCTCCGTCCAGTACCACGTGACCCAGGGTCAGAGAGCGCAATTTCTATCGCGCTTTCTGGCGCCTCAGGTTGCCGAACTGATCACCCGCCGGGGACTCAAAAGTGCGACGGACGAAAAGACGCTGGAGCTTTCGGTCGTCTGCTGCGACCTGCGTGGCTTCACTGCCTTCACGGCCAATACCTCGTCCAAACGCGTGATCGCCATCCTGCGCCAGTATTACGACGCGGTCGGCCAGGCTGCGGCTACCTGTGGCGGGACGATCAAGGACCAGGCGGGCGACGGCGTACTGATTCTGGTCGGCGCGCCGATCCCGTTCGAAGATCATGCGCAGCGTGCCCTGGAGCTCGCCCGTCAGATCCGAGTTTTGGGTATTGGGATGTCGCAACAGTGGTCGAATGACGAAATGCAACTGGGCGTGGGAGTCGGAGTCGCAAGCGGATTTGCCACGGTCGGCGTGATTGGTGGTGCGTCGCGGCTGGAATACACCGCCGTCGGTTCGCCGGTCAACCTGGCGTCGCGCCTTTGCTCGGAGGCCTCACACGGCGAAGTGCTGGTCGACGCGCGTACCGCGGAACTGGTTGGCAGCGCCGAGCCCGAGCGCAGCCTGCACACGGGCAACACGCTGCAACTCAAGGGTTTCACAATGCCAATCCAGAGCTACGTACTGTCTCCGCCCTGAGCGCCTACCAACCCCGGTCACCGTAGCGCCGCTGCTTCAAGGGCCGCCGGCGTTCGCCTCACGCGTCAGGATCGCTGTGGTGTTGGCCAGTCGCTCCGCAAGGCTTCGAATGAGTTCGATCGCTGCGTCGGGATTCTCGCGAATCACGCTGCGGAACAGTTCGGCCGAGATGCGCAGCACCTCAATACGCGTCTTGGCGGTAGCCGTGGCGGTACGCGGCACACTGCCAAAAATCGCGATCTCGCCAACAATGCCATTCGCGCTGACCGTGCTGATCACCAGCGGACTGGCGCCATTGGGCCGGTCTACCGAGATATCGATGGTTCCTTCGATCACGACGTAACACGCATCGCCCACATCGCCCATGTGAAAGATCTCCTGACCTTGGCCATAGGTCAGTCGTTCACTGCTGAAACACAAGAGCTTCTGCTTGGCCGGTGCAATCTTGTTGAAGATCGGAAACCTGCGAATCAGCTCGACTTCCTGTTCCAGACTCATGCAACTCCTCCTAAGCCGACTTCTTGCCAGCGTTCAACTGCAAATTCAACGGACCACCATCCCTGGAAGCCAACTGCTCGTAAGGACCGTGGTCGACCAGACGCCCCCGTTCCATGACCAGCACATGATCGAACCGATGGGCCATATCCGCGCGATTCAACACCCAAACCACAGCCTGGCCTTTTCGGGTTTGTAACACGCTTTCGAGCAGCTTGTCTTGCGCTTGCGGATCGAGCACAGCGGTCGCCTGGTCCAGAATCAGCAAGGCCGGGCGCTTGATAAGGGCCCGGGCCAGCGCCAGCCTCTGGCGATCGGGTGGCGACAAGCGACTGCCGCCCGTGCCCACATGAAAATCCAGGCCAACCTTGAGCACCATGTCGCGCAGTTGCAGTTCGTCCAGGATCTGGCGCAGCAATTCGCCAATCTTTGTGCTACCACCAGCCTGGCCGGTCGCAATCTTGCCAAACAGGATGTTGTCCTGCAGCGAAGCCGCACTGTTGAATTTGCCCAGGTCGAAAAATTCGATCGCACCTTTGAGCGCCGATGGCAAGTTGGCCGCGAAGTAGCCTCTGGCCGCAAGAATGCGCCCTTCGATGTCCTCGTCGATCAAGCCAAGGCGGTGCTTGGTAACGACCATCTTGAACGGTAGCCCCAACAGCATATTGCGGTCGGGCTCCGCAATGCGATCGAGACCGGTCGCCGCCACCCGCGCCACGATGTCCTTCACGAGCGGAAGGTCGTCATAGGCAATGAAGCTGAAACGCTCGAACAACTCATGGCCCGGTGGCAGATCACTGAACAACTCCAGCATGGTTTCGGCCAGCTTGTGTCCCACCTTGAGCAGGTCCTGGGTCAGCCCGGTCTTGTCCAGCACCTCGCGCACATACGGATGCTGGGCCATGCTCTCGGAATTGAAAACCTTGCCCACCGGTGTACCAAACAGCAGATTCTCCGCCATGGTGGCGTTGCGGTTGTAGCGTGACACATCGAACTGCTCTACCAGGCCCACCAGCTGGGGCTGATTGAGCCTCTCCCGCATGGTGTCACGCGCGCGCAGAAAACTGGCCTCCTGCTGCGAACCACTCTGGGTGGCGAGCGCACTGCGCAGGCCAATCTCGAACAATGTTTCCTGCAGGTCGACCACCCGCACGAGCTCGAGCATCCGCTCTTCCATGGCGTTCGCATCGGCGACGCCGGCAGCCTCGTAATCGAGCCAGGGTGCCTGGATATCGAGCGTGCAGTTGCCCGCCTTGATCGCCTCGCGCATATGGCGCTCATAGAGCCGCTGCTCTTCGCTGTCGTAGGTGGCCCGCCCGACCGGACGATGCTTGAGCCCGTACAGCAGGTTCTCGCGCACACTGACCGGAAACAAATAGGAAACAGCGCCCACATAACCGGTCGCCCTGCCCGTGACGGCCTCGGGTGCACGCGTCAGCTCGATCCCTCCCATCTCGACGCCGCCGCTGCTGGGCAGCAGCAGGCGTGCCAGCGACATGGCCAGTTCGCTGGATCCCGAGCCCGCGGACCCGACAATCGCGACGTGGGTGTCCATGCCCGTTTCAAACGAAACCGCGTCAAGCACCTTGCCACCGGAGTCGTCGAGCATCGACAAGTTATGCACACGCAGCAGGCCTTCGTGCGGCAACTTCGGCATGTCGATCAGTTCGAGCTGCGACTGCGGCGTAAGGTTGTCGACCGAGAACTGCTCGATGACCTGTGAATACTTGATTCCTGCGTCCATGCGCTCCTGATCCCAGTCGATCAATTCCTTCACCGGACCCGGCAGATCCTTGTACGCGGCGATCACCGCAACCAGAGCGCCAATATCCAGCCGTCCGACGATGGCCAGGTAGCCACCGACCAGATAAAACAGGAACGGTGTGATCTGCGACAGCAGGTTGTTCAGAAACTTGATCAGGAACTTGCGTTGATAGTGCTCGAAGCGGATCAGGAACAGACGACCCAGTCGGGCGGAAAACTCGGCCCGCTCATAGTTCACCGTGTCGTGCGCATGAATCTCGATCACGCCGTCCACACACTCCGCCACCCGGCCCGCCAGATGGCGCGCGGCGATCTGGCGTTGGCGTGACAACTCGAGCAGACGCATGCGCATCTTGGGAATGATGATCGCCTGCAGGATCACCATGCCGAACGCCACCATACCCAGGTAGACATGCTGAAACAGGATGAACACCAGCGCGGTCAAGGCCTGTCCACCAAGATACATCGGTGTGATGATGGCTTCGCCGACAAAACCGCCAAGCGGGTCGACCTCGTCCTTGATCATGGTCGCCATCTCGGCCGACTTGACGCGACGGAAGGTCGGCAACGGGAATCGCAGAATGTGGTCGAACAGGTAGTAGCGCAGACGGCGCAACATCCGCTCGCCCATCCAGCCTTTCATGGTGTTGATGCGCAACTTGATCAGACCGCTGATAACAATCAGCGCCAGAAAAGTCAGCGTCAGTGCGATCAGGTAGGACGTGCGCTCAAGCTCAAAGCCGTCGAACAGTTCAAGCTTCGCCCCGCCAAGCATCTCGGGCAAGGAAAAATGCATGCGCAAGAACGCAGCGGTCGAATCAGGGGTCGCAAAACCCTTGCCCTGGATCGGCTGGTTGATGATCATTTTCGGCAGATCGAGCGAGGCGTAATAAAACACCATCGACAACACCACCAGCGGAACGATCAGCAGCTGCTCTCTGCGGCTGTACTTGAGAATGAACCCAAACAGGCTGCGCTCCATGGGTTCCCTAGTTGTAGGGATCGGCCGCGTCGCGCAGACCGTCACCAAGGAAGTTGAACGCCAGCACGACCACCAGCACCGGCAATACCGGCAGCATCAACCACGGGTACAAGGCCACCACATTGATGTTCTGAGCCTCATTGAGCAGCACCCCCCAACTGGTGATGGGTGGCCGCAGTCCCAGTCCGAGAAAGGACAAGGCGGTCTCGCCCAGGATCATGCTGGGCACGGACAGCGTCACCGAGGCGATCAGATGGCTGGTAAAGCTCGGCAACAGATGCCGCCCGATCACGCGCCCGGGTGTCGCGCCCATCAGCACCGCGGCCGTTGCAAAGTCCTCCTCGCGCAGCGCGAGGAACTTCGACCGCACGGCACGTGCCAGTCCCGGCCAGTCGAGCAAGCCCAGGATGATGGTGATACCGAAATAGATCAGAATCGGGCTCCAGGTGACCGGCAAAGCCGCAGACAAGGCCATCCACAAGGGCAGTTCAGGAAACGAACGCACGATCTCGATCAAGCGCTGGATCACGTTGTCGATCCAGCCGCCGAAATAGCCCGAGATGCCCCCGAGCACGATACCGATCATGAAACTGACCGCTATTCCCAGCAGACCCACTGTCAGCGAGATCCGCGTTCCATAGATGATGCGCGAGAACATGTCGCGCCCCAGCCGGTCGGTGCCCATCAGGAAGAAGGTTCCGTCCTGCGCCGGACACACCAGATGCACGTCGCTGTCGAACATGCCCCAGAACTGATACGGATCGCCACGGCAGAAAAATCGCAGCGGCTGAACCTTTTCGAGGTCCGGCGTGAACTCGCGCTTCATCTTCTCCGTGTTCAGCGTCATGCTGTAGCCGTAGACGAAGGGACCGACGAACTTGCCTTCGTGAAACAGATGCACCGATTGCGGCGGCGCATAAATAAAGGACGAGTCGCGGGTGCTGACCTCGTAGGGCGCCAGAAACTCGGTCATCAGGGCTGAGCCGTACATCAGCGCCAGGATCACTGCGGCCACCACTGCGATCCGATGCCGCCGGAACTTCCACCACATGATGCGCCACTGCGACGCGCGATAGAACTCCTCCTGCTCGGCGGTCAGTGTCTCGGCCGTTTCCGGCTCGAACGGCGCTGTCGACACATAGTGCGGCAGCGGCCCGTGTTCGGTCTGCGCCACGGTCATGCGAAGTCTCCCGGAACAGCAAAGACGCGGCCCAATCCCGAGACATTCATTTGACAGCCTCCCCGGACAGGCGGATGCGCGGATCGAGCGCGGCCAGCAGCAAATCCGAGATGAACATTCCCACCACGGTCAGCAGCGCCAGGAACATCAGGAAGGAGCCCGCCAGGTACTGGTCCTGGCTCTGCAATGCATCCAGCAGCATCGGTCCCTCGGTCTGAAGCGACAACACCACCGAGACAATAGCCGATCCCGATATCACGCTGGGCAGCAGATTGCCGATGTCGGCGATGAAGGGGTTGAGCGACATGCGCAGCGGATATTTGATCAGTAGCCGCACATGTGGCATGCCCTTGGCACGGGCGGTGACGACATATTGCTTTTGCAACTCGTCGAGCAGATTGGCGCGCAGGCGCCGGATCATGCCCGCCGTACCCGACGTGCCGATAACGATCACCGGAATCCACAAATGCGACAACACCGACATGAACTTTTCCCAACTCATGTCCTTGTCCAGATATTCCGAATCCATCAAGCCGCCGATGGACAGGCCGAACTGCACATTGGCGAAATACATCAGCACCAGGGCCAGCAGAAAGTTGGGTGTCGCCAGCCCCAGATAGCCCAGGAACGACAAACCGTGATCCCCCCAGCTGTATTGATGGGTCGCCGCGTAAAACCCGATCGGAAACGCCACCGCCCAGGTGAACATGATGACCGAGATATTGAGCACAAACGACAACAGCAGGCGATCGCCCACCACGTCGAGCACGGGCAGGTTGTATTCGAACGACCAGCCCCAGTCGCCCTGCAACAGGCCAGAAAATCCACTCGGTCCCGGCCAGATGCCGATCCAGCTTGCGTACTGCTCGATGAATGACCGGTCCAAGCCAAACTGGTGGCGCAGGAACACGACCTTTTCCAGTGCGGCCGCGTCGCCCTGGCTGCGCAACTCGGCGATCTGGTTGGTGAGATAGTCGCCTGGCGGCAACTGGATGATGACGAACGTGACAAAGCTGATGATCAACAAGGTCGGAATCATCAGCAGCAG
>JBKJRR010000054.1:0-4096 GCA_046594635.1 Burkholderiaceae bacterium | reverse complement strand
ACTGCGGCTGTGGGAAGGGACACTGCTCAAGCTCGGCACCGCGGCACACCACGACGCCCCCGAGCCGCGCTACACGCTGATCTGCCGCAGCCCGGGCGCGGTGCGTTCGATGGTGCTCGGCCGCGACCCGCTGCGCTTGGCCGAGGCGTACTTTCGCGGCGAGATCGACATCGAAGGCGACTTCTTTGCCGCGATGCACTTGAAGGACCAGTTGGCGTCGATCCGGGTGTCTGCCCGCGACCGGTTGCGCACCTGGTTCGCGGCACTGCGGCTGCACACGGCCAACGCCGATGGTCAGGCCCAAGGCGCCGAGAGCCCGGCCCGGCAAGGTTGCCGGGTCAAGGGCCACGCGCGGCATGAAAGCAGCGCGTCGATAGCCTTCCACTACGACGTGTCGAACGCGTTCTATGCGCTGTGGCTGGACGACGCCATGGTCTATTCCTGCGCCTACTTCGAGTCGCCTGACGTCGACCTCGCGCAGGCACAGCAGGCCAAGCTCGACCACATCTGTCGCAAGCTGCTGCTCAGGCCCGGTGAAGAGCTGCTCGACATCGGCTGCGGCTGGGGCGCGCTGCTCATCCACGCCGCCCGGCACTACGGCGTTCGCGCCCACGGGGTCACGCTCAGCCGGCATCAATTGGCGCTGGCCCAACAACGCATCACCGAGGCCAGCCTGCAAGACCGAGTGACGGTCGAGTTGCGCGACTACCGCGACCTTCAGGGCGAGGCGGTGTACGACAAGGTGGCCAGCGTAGGCATGTTCGAGCACGTCGGCCTGAAAAACCTGCCGGTGTATTTCGCCACCGTGCAGCGCTTGTTGAAGCCGGCTGGCTTGTTCCTCAACCACGGCATCACGCACTTCGCGGACGGCTGGCACAAGTCGCTGTCCACCGAGTTCATCAACCGCTATGTCTTCCCCGACGGGCAGCTTGACACCATCGGCAACGTGCAGCGGGCCATGGAACATGCCAACTTCGAAATCGCCGACGTGGAGTCGCTGAGACCGCACTACGCGCTGACGCTCAGGCGCTGGGTTGCGCGGCTCGAGCAGAACCACGAAAACGCGCTGGCGCACGTCAGCGAATCGACGTACCGAATCTGGCGTCTGTACATGGCCACCTGCGCGATGGAGTTCGAATCCGGCGACATCGGCGTGTACCAGGTGCTGGCCAGCAAGCGCGCTGCGGGCATCACCTCACTGCCGCTGACCAGGCGCCACTTGTACTCATGAACAGCCCGACGGCCGAGCCCCCAGTCGCCGACGATCTGCGGCCGCTGCAGCTGTTCTTCCTGGCAGCTGCGGTGTTCGTGGTGTCGGCCGGCTATGGCGCCTTGCTGCCACTATTACCGGCGTGGCTGGCGCAGCAGATGCCCGGATCGACGCCGACCGATGTCGCCAGGCATGTCGGCTTCCTGAGCGGGGCGTACACGGCCGGCGTGCTGGTCGGCGCGCCGATCTGGGGGTGGATCTCCGACCGCGCGGGCCGACCCCGCATTCTGATCCTCGGCCTGGTCGGCTACGTCACCAGTCTGCTGCTGTTGCTGCTGCCTGCGATGGGCGGCCTTTGGACCATCTACGTGTTGCGCGCGGCGGCCGGGTTGTTCGTTGCCGCCGTGGTGCCGCTGGTTCCTGCGCTGGTGGCGGCGCACACGCCAAAAGCGATTCGGGCGCGCCGCTTCGCTTGGCTGGGGGCGGCCTCGCTGCTCGGCTTTCTGTTCGGTCCGGGCTTGAATGCCGTGGCCGATGCCCTGGCCGCGGTATTCAGCAACGGCGCTGCGTTGGCCGCCCTGTCAACCCGCATCGTCATCGTTCTTTCGGCCCTGCTCGGGGCATTGATGATGCTGGGCCTGGCGCTGACCTTGCCCAAGCACGAGGGCACCGCCGAATCTGATGCCGACCCCGCGACGACCGCACCCGCAGGCTTTGCCGCGCTGTGGTGGTTGACCGTGGCCGTGAACCTCGTCCTGTCCGGCTTCGAACTCGGCATCGTGCTGCAGGGCCGGCAACACGCCGAACTCTCAACCCAGCAAGTGGCGCTGATGTTCGCTGAATGCAGCTTGGTGATGCTCGGCATCAACGCGCTGCTGTTCTTTACCAGGCTGCTCGACAAAGTGCCACCGCGCCATTTTGTCGCAGCCGGTTCTTTGCTTGGCATGGCGGGACTGGCTGTGCTGGCGGTGCACCAAACCAACACCGGGATGTACATCGGGGTCAGCCTGACATCGGCGGGTACCGGCCTGGTCCTGCCGGTTCTCGCATTCCTCGCCGCCGGAACCTCGCAACGCAGCTTGGGCGTGACGATGGGTGGCCTGGCAGCTGCGAGTGCCTTGGGGCAAACGCTCGGTTCGGCTGCTGGAGGCTGGCTGTTCGGTGCCGTTGCACGGCTCAGCTTCGGCTGGCTGGCGGCGCCGCTGCTCGCAATTCTGATCTTGCTGGTTCTCCGCCCTTCGTGGTGGCAGCGTGCCGGCCTGTCGCCGCCCGCTGGGACCGCAGCACCCGTACCCATACCGAATTGATCTGCACGGATTTTCGACTCGAGGAGCACGACATGGACTGGCTGGCACAAAACTGGATTTGGGTACTTTTCGGCATCGCATTCGTGGCGATGCATCTGTTCGGACACGGCGGCTATGGCGGCCATGGGGGACATGGCAGCCACGGCTCGGACCCCACCAGCCGCCGCGACGCGAGCGATGCGGCGGCTCCAGGAGCCACTGCCGTTCGTCTTGCGGTTCCACCCGCCGACGGCGGCCCACACCGTCACTAGGAGCCTTCCATGCTGAACATCAAAGTGGTTTCATGGGCTCTCGCCACCACGACATTGATCTCGTTTGTCGTCTGCGTGGTTTACGGGCTCGTCACGCCTGAAACCCTGCACATGCACGCCTTCCTCGAACTGGTGCTGCCGGGCTTCAAGTGGCTCACGCTGACGGGTTTCCTGATCGGGCTGGTCGAGAGCTTTCTCTTCGGTGCCTACGCCGGTCTGGTGTACGTGCCGGTCTACAACTTCTTCGCGCGTCGATTCAATCCCGCCATCTCCGAAAGGCCGCAACCTTGACCAGCATCCATCAAGGCTGGCGAGAACTGCATCCCGACCTGAGCCTCAACTTCCAGCTCAACCGCTGGGCGGCCTATGGCGGTGAAGCATGGTTGCTCGACGTCGAGCCGATACTGACGCGCTTGGTCGGATACGACGCGTGGCGAGACGAATTCGTCAGGCTGGGGGAGGCGGCTGAACGGGAGGGCCGTCGCTACATCGCTGGTCTTCACTTTCGCTCTGCCGAGTTCTTCATGCTTCAGAGCGATGTGCGCAAGCAGCCGATGCGCCTTCGCCTGCTGCCCCATCTTCGCGAGCCATTCGAGGGAACTTACACGACGCACGCCGTCCGATTCGGGAATCTCACGCTGAAGGCCTACCGGTTCGGCAAGCCTCGATCCCGCGGAACCATCGTGCTGTTTGGAGGCTTCGACAGTTACGTCGAGGAGCTTTTCCCCGTGCTCTCCGAATTCGCGCGGCGTGGCCACGACGTTGTCGCGTTCGATGGGCCCGGACAGGGAGGCATGCTCGACGATCAGCACGTCCCCATGACTGCGGACTGGCATCGCCCAGTCTCTGCGGTCCTGGACGCACTCGGACTCGACGACGTCACGCTCATTGGCGGGTCCCTCGGCGGATGCCTCGTTATCCGCGCCGCCGCATTCGAGCGCCGCGTGCAACGAATCGTCGCCTACGACGTCATGACCGACTTCCATGAGTGCCTGACGCACCAATTGCCACAGGCCGTGCGACCCTTTGTCGGAGCGCTTGAGCACACGGGCGCCCTAGTGGACGCTTTGATGAACATTGCGAGCACCCAACGCGCCGTCATCGAGTGGGGCCTCCAGCAAGCAATGCGCGTCTTCGGTGTCAAGACGCCTCACGAAGCGCTTCAAGCAGCGCGCGCCTACCGTACGGACGACGTCTCGAGCCGCGTGACACAGGACGTGCTCCTGCTCGCCGGGGCGCAGGATCACTACGTGCCACTCGAGCAACTGTGGACACAAGCACGCAATCTGACGCACGCCCGCTCACTGACGGCACGCGTGTTCACCCGG
>JBKJRR010000359.1:0-4731 GCA_046594635.1 Burkholderiaceae bacterium | reverse complement strand
TGTCGGTGTCGAGGTAGGCGAGGGGTTGGGGCTCACCTTTGGCGCGTGTCCATGCCTGCCGGTAGGGCAGCAGCGCTTCCATCGTGACGATCCACGGTGAAATCGTGCTGGCGAAGTTCTTGCCCAGAAAGGGGCCGAGCGGGTTCATTTCCCAGAACTGGATATCGCGCGCCGACCAGTCGTTGAGCATGCAGATGCCGAAGATGTGCTGCTCGGCCTGCGCCAACGCAATGGGCTTGCCCTGCGGGTTGCCGACGCCGATGTGCAGACCCAGTTCCAGTTCGTAGTCGAGTCGCGCACAGGCACCATAGACCGGTGTCGTTGCACCGGGCGGCATGGCCTGGCCCATCGGTCGATGAAACTGCTGGCCGCTGACGCCGATGCTCGATACGCGGCCGTGGTAGGCGATCGGCATCCAGCGGAAGTTGGGCGACACCGGGTCGTCAGGCCGGATCAGCCTGCCAACGTTGCGCGCATGGTCGAGCGAGGTATAGAAATCGGTGTAGTCGCCGATGCGATTGGGCAGAGCGTACTGAACCGCATCCATCGGCACCAGGCAACCGCGCGTGATGCTGACCATGTCAGGTGTCGCATCCCGCTCCAGCAACGCGAAAAGCGCATGGCGTAGTGCCTGCCAGGCGGCAGGACCGGCGGCGAGGAAGTCGTTCAACGTATCGCGTGCGCACAGCCGAGCAGCTTCCTGGGCCTTGCCGGACAGACCTGCGCTGGCGGCCAGCGCGGCCAGGTCGATGACCTGGTCGCCGATGGCGACTCCGCCACGCAATGGCTCGTCGCTGCCCGTGCAGCGGAACACGGCGAATGGCAGATTCTGAATTGGGAAATCACAGCCGTCGGCGTTGGCCGCGGCAAGCCAGCTCGTGGCGGCGGGATCGTGGGTATGGTTTCGTTGCATGGTCGGTGGCGCTGGGGCCGTGTTGTGTGTGGGCGGGTGCGGCGGTGGCGATTTGCCGCGTCAGACTGCGGCGTTGAGCCGCTCGTCGAAGATCGCCACAGCCCGGGTCCAGCCGGCCGATGCGCCGCGGATCTTGTGCGGGAAACACGAGATGAAGAAGCCGGTGGGCGGCAAAACCTCCAGGTTGTGCAGCTTTTCCAGATGGCAATAGCCGATGTCGCGGCCGGCCTTGTGACCCTCCCAGATCAACGACGCGTCATGGCTGGCGCCGTATTTCTGCGCCGTGTGCACGAACGGCGCGTCCCAGCTCCAGGCGTCGGTACCGGTGAGACGGATACCGCGCTCGAGCAGGTACATCGTGGCCTCGTAACCCATGCCGCAACCCGAAGCGACGTAATCCGGCTGGCCGTAGCGCTTGCCCGCGCGGGTGTTGACGACAACGATCTCCAGCGGTGACAAGGTGTGGCCGATGCGCCTTAACTCGGCCTCGACGTCGGCGGCGGTCACCACATATCCGTCGGCCAACTGCGTGAAGTCGAGCTTGACGCCAGGCTGGAAGCACCACTCCAGCGGCACCTCGTGAATCGCGATGGACTTCTCCGCCTGACCCAGCGCCTTGTTCATGGTGCTATGGAAATGGTAGGGCGCATCCAGATGTGTGCCGTTGTGTGTCGACAGGCTGACCGTCTCCACGGCCCAGCCTTCGCCGTCCGGCAGGTCTTCTTTCTTCAGGCCGGGGAAAAACGGCTCGATCTGGGCGAAGGTGTTCTCGTGCGTGAAGTATTCGATCTTGGGCGCAAACGCGGGCGGGTCGCTGAGCACATCGTTTTCCAGGAAGATCGAGAGATCGACGAATTTGCGGGTCATGGGGATTCTCCTGTCAGGGGTTGTGGTGTTTGCCGGGGCTCCAACCATGTGGCGCCAGATGTTTGTTAGCCACGGCCACGGGATGGTCTTCCAGCGACGTGGCCAGCGTGTCGTTCCAGCGGTTCAGAAAACCGAACAGCGACACCACGCCGACGATCTCCAGGATCTGCTCTTCGCTCCAGTGCCGGCGCAGGCGTTCGAACATCTCGTCGTCGGCCGCGTTGGGCACCTGGCCAGCAGCCAGCGCCAGTTCCAGCGCGACTTTTTCGGCGTCGCTGAACAATGCGCTGCGCTCGAAGGTCCACAGCGCGTCGAGCTTGTCGGCGCTGATTCCGTGGACCTGCGATCCCGCCGCCGTGTGCGCCATGCAGTACTGGCAGCCGGCCGCGCGCGACGCCATATGTGCGATCAGGCGTTTGAAGCCCTTGTCGACCGTGCCCGGGCCCATCACTGCGCCGTTGATCGCTCCCAGTCCCTGCGCCAGACCCGGCACGCGCAACATCGCCAGCACGCTGTTGGGCATGAAGCCCAGCGTTTCGATGCACAGTGCCTCCAGCTGCCTGAACGCGGGCGAGTCGTCGGGTGTCACGCCGTGGATGCGACCCATGTCAGCGTTCCTTCCAGTGCACCATCGGCAGGCCAGCGACTGGGGAACGGAAATAAGGAATCGTCGTACCCAGCAGACTGCCGAGATAGACGGTACGCAGATCCGGTCCGCCGAAGGTGATGCTGGCCATCCAGGGGGCGACCGGGCCCTTGGCGCGCGCCATGTCTTCGGCGGTGGCGGTGCCGGCGGCCATCTTCTCTACCAGGTTGCGGCTTGCCGCCGGGTCGCCGTCGTCGAGCAGAAGCAGTTTTTCGCCTTGTGGGGTCAGTGCGATCAGCTGGTCCACCATTACCAGCGTGACCCACAGGTTGCCGAACGCGTCGAATGCGATGCCGTCTGGCGGCCCACCCAGGCTGACCGGGCCGAATACCTCGCGCTCGACCAGTGCCACCCCGCCGCTGGCGCCTTCGTCGAGCCGCATCCGCGTGATGTGCGGTCCGGTGGTCTCGACGATGTACATCCACTCTTCGCGCGCATCGAGCCGGATCTCATTGGTGAAATGAAACCCGTCCGCGACGATGCGTATGCCGCGTCCTGGTTCCACCACCGCGATGTACCCGTCGCGCACACGGCTGGCTGCGGCCCGTGTCCAGGGGTTGACCTTGGTCGAAACGGTGATCCAGATGCGGTCCTTGGTGTCGCGCAGTACGAAGTTGACTTTGCCGATCGGCGCACCGTCTATGGTGTCGAACAAGGTGCGAGTCTGGCCGTCCCGGCTCATCACCTCCAGCAGATCGGTGCCGAAGTTCGAGATCAGGATGTCACCATTGGCGGCGAAGGCCAGACCATTGGGCAGGGTGCCCTGCGTGAACTTGGCCTCGAATGCGTCGCTGGATGCAGTGGGGGCGCTGGCGAACCGCGCGTCGGCTTTTTGCCCGATGAAGCGTTGCGTGCCGTCGGCTGCGATATGGGTGACGCCGCCGCGCGCATCGGCGGCCCACAAGCCGCCGTCGGTTTCAGCGAGGATACATTCCGGGCGCTGCAGGCCGTGTCCGATGGTGCGGATCGCTGTACGGTCAATGGTGAAGCCGGTCAGCGGGTTGGGGGTCGTGGAGGAGTTCATTTGAGCAACACCAGGCTGATCTGTGGAAACACCATTAGCAGGCCCAACACAGCAGTCATGATCACGGTGAACGGAAAAGTCCCTCGGAAGATATCGCCGAGCGAAATGCCCGGTTCGGACAAGGTACTCTTGATGACGAACACCGAAAGGCCGAAAGGCGGCGTCAGCAGTCCGATCTCGACCGCAACCACCGTGATCACGCCGAACCACACCAGGTTCATGCCAAACTGCTCGGCGATCGGCAGCATGAGCGGCAGCACGATCAGCATGATCGACGATGAATCGATGATGGTTCCCAGTGCGATGACAATGGCCACGTACAGTAGCAGGAAGGCGGTGCGGCCCAACCCGGCGTTTGACATGGTCTCGACCAGGAATTGCGGCATGCCCGACATGGCCAGCATGCGGGTGTAGATGCTGGCGCAGATGATCAGAAAGCTCACCGCCACCGTCACATGGCCGGTTTCGGTGAGCACGCTCCAAAAACCGGGGCCATCGAGCTTGCGCTTGAGCAGCGCAATCACCAGTGCCAGCCCGGCGCCCACCGCGCCAGCCTCGGTGGCGGTGAAGAAGCCGGCATACAGACCGCCGAGCACCGCGACGATCATCACGATGCTGGGCATCAGCTTGAGCGCCATCTCGCCGATGCCCATCATGTCGTGGGCATCCATCTCGAGTGGCACCCCATTGGCAAAAACCATGTCGGGCCGCAGATAGGCCATCAGCACGATGCCCACGCCGAACGCGGTCGCCAGCAGCAGACCCGGCACGATGCCTGCGGTGAACATGTCGCCCACTGACTGGTTGGACAGGAAGCCGTAGAGGATCATCAGCAGGCTGGGCGGAATCAACATGCCCAGTACCGACGAGCCGGCGACCACGCCAGTGGCGAATCCACCGCGGTAACCGAAACGCAGCATCTGCGGCACTGCAACGCGGGTGAACACCGCAGCCGACGCGATCGAGATGCCGGTGATTGCGGCAAACACCGCATTGGCTGCCACTGTTGCGATACCCAACCCGCCGCGCAACCGGCGAAACAGCTGGTTGGCAACCTCGAATGCATCCTTGCCCACGTCGGCCTTGGCGACCAGGAAACCCGTCAGCACGAACAGCGGCACCACGCCGAAGATGTGGCTGTTGATCGCATCGTTGGCCGCCGCCGCCAGCAGGTTGGCGGCGATCGACACATCGTCGCGGATCAGCCAGACGCCGATGAACGACACCAGCCCCAGCACCACCGCCACATGCAGGCCGCCCCAGATCAGCAGCAGCATCAGA
>JBKJRR010000454.1:0-4151 GCA_046594635.1 Burkholderiaceae bacterium | reverse complement strand
GGGGCTCCAGCACCCCGCCGATGCCGGCGCCGCCCGAGATGTGAACGTTCTTGCCGATCTGGGCGCAGGAGCCGACCGTGGCCCAGGTGTCGACCATCGTGCCTTCATCGACATAAGCGCCGATGTTGACGTAGGACGGCATCAGCACCACGCCGCGGGCACAAAAGCTGCCGCGCCGGGCAACAGCAGGCGGCACAACACGCACGCCCGTGGCGCGCATTGCCGCTTCGTCCATGCCGCCAAATTTGGTGGGAACCTTGTCGAAGAAGCCCAGATCCCCGGCGCGCACGACACCGTTGTCCTTGAGTCTAAAGCTCAGCAGCACGGCCTTCTTGATCCACTGATGGGTGGTCCACTGGCCGACGCCGTCGCGTGTAGCGACACGCAGTTTGCCGCTGTCGAGTTCGGCAATCACGTGCTCGACAGCTTCGTTCACCTCCTTGGCGGCGGACTTTGGCGAGAATTCCGACCGGTTTTCCCAGGCGGCGTCGATGGTTTTTTGGAGGTGATCGGTCATGTACAGAGGCATTTGAAGGAAACAGTTGGACGATGAGATGGATTCACTGCCGGTTGCGCATGAACTGGACGATGCGACGCGCGGCTTCTTCGCATTCGGCGGTCTCGGCCACCAGTGCCATCCGGATGCGGCCGGCGCCCGGATTGCCACCCGATACGTCGCGCGCAAGGTAACTCCCGGGCAAGACCGTGACATTGTAGAGAGCGAGCAGTTCGCGCGCGAATTCCGTGTCGCTTCCCGGCACCTTGGCCCACAGATAGAAACCGGCGTCGGGCAGGGCAACGTCGAGCACCTCGGCAAGTATCGGCGTGACACGGGCAAATTTGTCGCGGTACAACTTGCGGTTCTCCACCACGTGCGCTTCGTCCGCCCAGGCCACCGCGCTGGCGGTCTGCACCACCGGGCTCATGGCACTGCCATGGTAGGTGCGATAGAGCAGGAACTGGCGCACCAGTTCGGCGTCACCGGCAACAAAGCCGCTGCGCATGCCCGGAACGTTGCTGCGTTTGGACAGGCTGGTGAACGAAAGCAGCCGCCGGAAGTCGTGCCGGCCCAGTTGGGCGGCCGCCTGCATGCCCCCCAGCGGCGGCTCATCGCGAAAGTAGATCTCGCTGTAGCACTCGTCCGAGGCGATCACAAAACCATGCCGGTCGCTCAACTCGAACAACTTTTCCCACTCGGACAAGGGCATCACCGCACCGGTCGGGTTGCCGGGCGAGCAGACAAACAGCAGCTGGGTGCGGGCCCAAACCGCATCGGGAACCGAATCCCAGTCTTGTGCAAAATTTCGCGCCGGATCTGCGGCAACGAAATAGGGCTCGGCGCCAGCGAGAAAGGCCGCGCCCTCGTAGATCTGGTAGAACGGATTCGGACACACAACGATGGCTCCAGGCGCGCCGGCCGTTGGGCGCTGCACAACGGTCTGGGCAAACGCAAACAGCGCCTCGCGCGAGCCATTGACGGGCAGGACCTGTTTGGTCGCGTCGACCGACAAGCCATAACGCTTCAAGATCCAGGCTGCGAAACTCGCTCGCAATGCCGGGTCGCCCGCCGTCGCGGGATAGCTGGCCAGCCCGCTGGGCTCGCAGGTGAGGGCGTTGGCAAAGGCCTTGGTGATGAACGCAGGGGTCGCATGGCGCGGCTCACCAATGCCCAGGCTGATGGGTCGGTAGGCGGGATCAGGCTGTACGCCAGCGAACAGCGCGCGCAGGCGCTCGAATGGATATGGCTGCAAAAGGCCCAGCAATTGATTCATGGTGCAGGATTATCCCGTCTTGACGCGCACCGGTACCGTGCAGCGACACCTCGGTACCGCCTTTTTCAGCGGACCCGAAAGCCTCTTTTCAGACCTACTTGCCGCTCTTGGCCTTGGATTTGGCGGAAACCGGTGGTTTGGCCGCGCTGGCTGGCGGCATGTCACCGATGACCGACTTGAGCGGACAGATTTTGAATGCGGGGCACTTCTGGCAACCGGCGACGACGGCAATGGGACACAGGGTCATGGCAAGTTTCCTGATGGCGGCGGGGATTCGACAGTTGCAAGTATGCGCCCGTTGTGTACAAGAACACTCGCAATACAGGGTTTGTCTCAGTAAACTTCCCCTCTCGGGAGGGTAGACAAAGGTGACGAACTGTGTCTCAATTTACAGCTGTGAGTTGGGAGTTGCAGGGCCCAGAAGCCCGTTTCCTGGAAACACACTTTTCTGCGCCGTTGGCATGGGCTTTGTGCGAGGTTCCGAGTTCGTTGATGCCGATCCGGATCGGTACCCAGTGGCGAGCCACGGGCATCATTGCTGCAAATTGATACGTCTTGGAGATTGCGATGAAATCAGGATTCCAGCATCGCCGCAATGCGCTGGTGATCGCGCTGTCAGCCGCCTATGCGCTTGGCACACCCAACGCCTTTGCCAATCCCAATGGCGCACAGGTCGTGTCCGGACAGGCTGCGCTGCAGACCCAGGGCAATCAGCTGACCATCACCAACAGCGCCAGCGCCATCATCAACTGGCGTGGTTTTTCCATCGGTGCCGGTGAGACCACCCACTTCATACAGCCCTCGGCCGCCAGTGCTGTCCTGAACCGGGTCACCGGGGCGGACGCGTCGCAGTTGCTCGGTCAACTGCAGTCCAACGGGCAGGTGTTTCTGATCAACCCCAATGGCATCGTCATCGGTGCATCGGCGCGCATCGACACCAATAGTTTTGTTGCGTCCACGCTGGACATCGCCGATGCCGATTTTCTGGCGGGCAAGTTGCGCTTCCTCGCGCGACCAGGCGCCGGCACGATATACAACGCCGGCATGATCACGGCCGGGCCGGGTGGACGCATCGCATTGATTGCGCCCGATATCGAGAACAGCGGCATCATCCATGCGCCGGATGGCAACATTCTGCTGGCCGCCGGGCGCAAGCTGGAAATTTCCAGCCTGGACATGGACGGTATCCGGTTCGAGATCCAGGCACCGACCGACTCGGTGCTGAATCTGGGCAAACTGCTGGCCGAAAACGGCGCCGTGCGCGTTTTTGCCGGCTCGATCCGCCACAGCGGGGAAGCCATCGCCAACCGCATGTCGGTCGATGCCGACGGCAGCATCGTCTTGTCGGGCCGCAACAACGTCACGCTCACGGCCGATAGCATCACCCGGGCCGACGGCGCCTCGGGCGGTAACGTTCTGGTTCGGTCGGCCGAGGGAACGACCCGGGTGCAAGGCCTGGTGTCGGCAGCCGGCACGGCCGGCGTTGGCGGTGACATCCGCATCCTGGGCGAACGGGTGGCACTCGACGCCAACGCCCGGATCGTGGCCTCGGGCAGTTCCGGTGGCGGGCAGATCCTGGTGGGCGGTGACTACCAGGGTGCGAATGACGCGGTCCAGAACGCCGCGCGCGTATATGTCGGCAGCGGCGTCAGGCTGCAGGCCGATGCCACGGACAATGGCGATGGCGGTCGCGTCATCGTCTGGGCCGACGAAAACACGCGTTTTGCCGGCAGCCTGTCGGCGCGCGGCGGACCGAGGGGCGGCGACGGCGGTTTCGCCGAGGTGTCGGGCAAGCAGAACCTGGAGTTTACCGGCGCAGCCAATCTGGGCGCGACCCATGGCGCCAGTGGCAGCCTGTTGCTCGATCCGCTGGACATTCTGGTGTCTCTGACCAGCGGCATTCTTCCGATCGTGGTCGACGAGTTTGCAGATTTTTCCAGCAATGTAGTCACCATATCGCCGACGACATTGGCCGCGATCGGCGCCAACGTGATCCTGCAGGCCGAACGTGATATCTATGTCCGCGATGCGCTCACGCTGACGGCTGCGGGTGCCGGGCTGACGATGACCGCCGGCGGGGCGGTGTTCGACGCCGGATCGATCTTCAATTCAGCCGGCATCACGACCAACGCCGGCGCCGTGACACTTCGCGCGCAGTCCGTTTCGGGCGAGGGAACCATCACCACCGGGGGCGGCGCGGTCGACATCATGACATCGGGCGCACTGACATATTCCAGTGCGATCAGTAGCGGCGGTGGCGCAGTGACGCTGGCGTCGCAAAACAGCGGCGTGTTCAACGCCAATGTCGATGCTGGCGCGGGAACCATCCAGGTCAGCGGCACCAGCATTTCCAGCGGTAGCTACACGACGACCGGCACC
>JBKJRR010000437.1:0-5691 GCA_046594635.1 Burkholderiaceae bacterium | reverse complement strand
GTTGTTGAAACGCGATGCGTTTTTGTCGGCGTTGAAGGGAAACGCGCCCTTGAGCAGCGTGGCAGGGCGCAATTGGCCGAAGCCGTGGCCATTGACGAACAGGCCGGGCAGGCCCTCGCCGGACAGCCCTTTGAAGAAGTCGGCCGGCTGCATGGGCACCATGATGGCCTTCAGGCCGGTGGCGTTGATGCCCGCCTGAACGATCTCCGCCACCGACGCAAAGCCGGCCTGGGCACCGACGTAGCAGATCTTGACCTCCTGGCCGACGGCACCGGCGGCAGTGATCATCTGCTTGGCCTTGTCGGGGTTGTACTTGTAGCTGTTCGCCGCGGCCTCGCTGTAGGCGGGTGACCCCTTGGACCATGGCAGGGAACTGGTTTGGCCGATGCCGCTGAGCACCTTGCTGACAATGGCATCGCGATCGACGGACCAGGCGATGGCCTGGCGCACTTCCTTGTTGTCCAGCGGCGCGATGGTGACGTTGGAGGCCACGTACATCGCCGAATCCCAGGTTTCGGCAATGATGTTGGCGAATTTGGTATCGGTGATCAGACCGGTGATGTCCAATGGCGGCAAATCCATCGAAATATGGCTGGCTCCGGTTTTCAGCGAGGCCACGCGTGAAGACGCCTCGGCCACGATCTGAACTTCAAACTTGTCGATCTTCGGCCTGCCCTTGAAGTATTTGTCGTTCGCCGACAGGCTCATGCCCTGGCCGTGTTTGTAGCTGTCTACCTTGAACGGTCCGGTGCCAATGAAGGCTGCGCCGGTCAGCATCTGTTCGTAGGAGTCCTTCTGGGGAATCACCATCATCTCCAGCATGTCGAAGATGTTGGAGACCGGATGCGCCAGCGTCAGCACCACCTGGCTCTCGGACGGCGCGGCGGCCGAGACGATCTTGCCGTTGTGTTTGACCTGGCTGGGTACGCCGTCCTTTTGCAGGAAGGCAATGGCGGCCAGCACATCGGCCGAGGTGAACTTGGCCCCGTTGTGGAACAGCACGTCGGTGCGCAAATCCAGCGTCAGGGTCTTCTGGTCGTCGGACATTTTCCAGGCGCTGGCCAATGCGGGCTTGGGCTCCATGGTCTTGGGGTCGTATTCCGTGAGAGAGTTGAAGATCACGCGCATGACCGACAAGTTGGGATTGTTCTGCGCCATCATGGTGCCGGTGTTGAAGTCGGTACTTTGCGTCATCACCAGGGTCTTGACACCCGACGTCGTACTGCCGCTTGCGGCTTCCTTCACGGCACTGCGGTCGCAACCCGGCAATGCAAGCAGGGCGAGTGCGCCGGCACCGCCCATGAGCAGTTGGCGACGTGACGAAGAAGTGATGATGGCGCTTGGAACGGTGATTTTTCGCATGGTGTCTCCAGTGGGTTTGAGAAAGGTCGGGTCGGCGATGGGTTATGGCGTTTTCGGGTCAATGCGCAGAAATGGTGGCTCAGCCAGGCCCTGAGCTCCCGGGCGCAGGGCCAGCAAGGCTCCGGCAAGTGGCTCAGCCGCAAGCACCTCGGGCGCCAGGCGCTGGGTCGCGCTCGTCACGAACAGCGTGTCCAGATTGGGGCCACCGAAGCTACAGGAGGTGGGCTGCGATACCGGCAGGCGGATCAGGCGGTCGAGCTTGCCCTGAGGCGTGAAGCGTGCAACGCAGCCCGCGCCGAAACGCGTGTTCCAGATGCAGCCTTCGGCATCGACGGTGTTGCCATCGGGTTTGCCGGGTGCCGCGCCGGCCTCGACCAAGGTGCCCCAAGTGCCAGGCATGCCCGCATGTATATCGTACGCAGCAGTTTCAATGCGTCCGGTTGCCGTGTCGACGAAAAACATGCGCCTGCCGTCTGGCGAGAAGCCGATTCCGTTGGGGATGGTGACCGCACTGCGCACTTTTTGCGCCGTCATGTCAGCCGTGACGCGGTACAGTCCGCCGGTGGGATGTTTGCCAAAGTCCCACATGCTGCCGCACCACAACCGGCCCTGGCGGTCACATTTGGCCTCGTTCAACCGGTGTTCCGGGTGGCCCGTTTCCAACGTGGCCAGTGGCGCAAGAGTGCTGTCGCGCGGGTCAAGCAGCTGGATGCCTGCGCGCAGAGCCACCACCACCTCGGCGCCGTTTGTTGGCACCACGGCGCCACACAGTTCGGGCATGGTCCAGACGTCGATTGCGCCAGTGGCGCTGTTCCAGCGCTTGACCTGCGGCGCACGGATGTCGATCCACCACAGCATTTGCGTGCGTGCGCACCAGCTTGCACTTTCGCCCAGCACCTGGCCCGCCGGCGCGATGACTTCGAAGGGCAGTGTTTCCATTTCCATCAGTTGCTCCAGCTGTGCACCGGGCGCTCGGCATGCCGGTGCATGACCTCTTCGCTGAGCGCGACACCCAGGCCGCTACCACTGGGCGGCACGGTCTGTCCAGCCTTCACGGGAGCAAATGGCGCGCGCACCAATTCGTCAAACAGCGGGCTCTCGTCGAATTGCAGTTCCAGCATGTCGAAGGTGCCCAGTGTGGCCGACACTTGCAGACTGGCGGCGTGGCAAATCGGGCCACTGGGGTTGTGCGGGGAAACCTGGATGCCAAGTGACGTGCAGCCGGCGCTGATGGCCTGCATCTGGTGGATACCACCGGCATATTTCATGTCGGGCATCACCACGTCGTACGCGCCGCCCTCGCAATAAGGGCGGAAACTGTCCCAGCCTATGCCCATCTCGAGACCGGCCTGCAACATGCCCAGCGCGTTGGCCTGCTGGCGCAGCGCGGCCAGCGCGGGGATGTTGCCCGGCACCTCAGGCAACGGACATTCGATCCAGTACACGCCCAGGCGCGCGGCCGCCTCATTGAGCTGGCGTGCGGTAGCTGCGTCGAAACGCCAGTGGCAGTCGACCATGACCCGAGAGCCGGTCCCCACGGCTTCGCGCACGGCTGCGATGCGCTCCAGACCGGTGCGCATGGCTTCGATCCCCTTGCCCTGCGAACACAGGTCCGTGCTGACCTCGTCGAAGGGCGCCAGCTTGAAAGCCACGTAGCCGGCCGCCATGGCCGCGCGTGCGCTCGCAGCGAACCCTTGTGGTGTGCGCAGTTCGGTACGCCGGTTGATGTTGGCGTATACCGGTACCTGCGTGCGCCGTACGCCCAGTACCTGGGCCAGGGACTGGCCGGCGCGCTGCGCATGCAGGCTCCACAGCGCCTGGTCCAGCGCACTCACGATGCCGGCGTGCTGAATGTCGGCCGGTGCGTGCTGCAGGGCGAACGCACTGGGTGACTGGGGCGTTGCCTCGCGCAGCGCAAGTGGCACAAGCCGTTGCGCTGCAGCCAGCAGGGCGTCTTCGTGACCCGTGAGGGTGGCTTCCCCTTCGCCCACGAGGCCATCAGCAGTGTGCAGGCGGATGAAACTCCAACAGGTCTTGTGGGTGATGCGCACCATGTGCAAGGTGGCGGCGCGCAGGGCAAAGGTATCCATGGGCAGGTCCTTCAGGCGCGTTTTCGAAGCCGTTGGACCACGGGCACGGCCTGTGCCCGGATGCGCGACAGCAGCGCGAGCTTGGCCTTGGTAGTGTGGCCGCCCATGATCATCGCCGCGGCCTCCTGATCGTGGGCGGCCAGTGCCTGAATCAGATTCTGGTGATCATTGGCCACGCCAGTGAACCGGTCCTGCCCATAACCATAGTGGCGCCACAAGGCGGCCAGCAGCATCCAATGCTTGTCGACGACGGGCAGCGCGTCCACATTGGCAGCACAGCGATTGATGGCCTGGTGAAAGCGACGGTTCTCGGCCACTACGAGTGCATGGTCTCCGGCGGCAATGTGCTGCTCGAGCGCTTCCTCGATTCCCTGCAACTCCGAGATGTCGCCAGGTGTGCAGCGTGCAGCGGCACGGCGCGCCATCATCACCTCCAGCGCAGTGCGAATCTCGAAAAGATTCTCCACAAAACTGCTGTCGATGCTCCGTACCCGCGCACCACGATTGGGCTCGATCAAAACCAGGCCTTCCCCTTGCAGTTCGCGCAGCGCCTCCCTGACCGGCATGTGGCTCACCCCATAGCGACTGGCAAGGGCATCCATGGTGATTCGTTCGCCGAATCGCAGTGCGCCGCTGACGATGTCGTCACGGATTCGCAGGCTGATATTGAGTTTGTTGGAAATCATGTTCGATCATTTTTTTGATCAACTATTAGACTTATATCGCAAACATTTAGCAATGCTAACCGACTATTTGATCAAATGATTGAAAAAACTGGCAATTTCAGATCGTCGTTTCCAATCAGTGCAGCCAGCATGTCCAACCGCGACTCCGTCAATAGGTGGCGCGCCCTCCGGACAGGTCGAAGACTGCGCCGGTCGTGAATGAGTTCTCCTCGGACACCAGCCATGACACCATGGCGGCGATTTCATCCACGTTGACGAAGCGCCCGCGCGGGATGCGCGACAACATGTATTCGATGTGCTCTGGCAACATCTGATCGAATATCTTGGTCTTTGCTGCCGCCGGCGTGATGGCATTGACGGCAATATTGCGCTTGGCGACCTCCTTGCCCAGGCTTTTGGTCAAGGCGATGACACCCGCCTTGGATGCACTGTAGGCAGCGGCATTGGGATTGCCCTCCTTGCCCGCGATCGACGCAATGTTGACGATCCGGCCGTAGTCCGCGGCAATCATGCGCTTGACCACCGCCTGATTCACATGAAAAGTGCCCAGCAGGTTGATATCCATCACCTTGCGCCACTCAGCCGCCGGATATTCGGCCAGCGGCGCATTCATGCCTGCGATGCCGGCGCTATTCACAAGAATGTCGATGGAGCCCATGGCTTGTGCACTTGCCTCAGCCGCCGCCTCAACCTGCTCCAGCGACGTGACATCGACGGCATGGGTGAACACCGCTGTGCTGCTACGCAATTGCGACTTCGCCTGTGCCAGGCACTGCACGTCGATGTCCCACAACGCCACACGCGCACCTTCATCCAGCAGACGCTGGGCTACGGCAAATCCAATACCTTGTGCGCCGCCAGTGACAACGGCGTTGCGATCATTCAAACGACCTATCGACATCTTCAGTTCCTATATGGTGAATCGATCATGGGAGTACCGGGCAAGCCCATGTGTAGGGCTCCAGGCGCAATGACGGGCACCGCTTCATCCACGGCAGCTGCAGCGCAATTTCCAGGGCCTGCGGGCTCAGGTTGGCAAACCACAACTGGCAGGTCTTGCCATCGTCCACCGCCAGTACGGCAAGCCGATCGGGATCCGGGTTGCGCACCTTGTGGATCGACGCGCCCCCACTGCCCATCAGAGCACCCAATGCGTCGAAGACGCTGGCATGGGTCAGCGTCACCGATGCAACGCCGGCAGCCGCCATTCGGCAAAGGTATCCCAGCACCCAGGCTTGGCCGAATACTGAGTGGTCGCGCGGATCGTCGCTGGCCATCGCAATCGGATCTCCCGGCTCCGGCCGGACGTCGACGCCGAACGGATGCAGTGACATGCCGATCCCGATCGGACCGACATGCACTGGCGCGCGGATGCCACACGCGCGCAGCGTGGCAACCTGCGCGGCCAAGGTGGACAGTGACTGCATGACGGAAGCGTCATCGGCCACATGGATGATCGGACAGGTTGTATAAGTTACAAAGTCAACGCGCGGCGGCAGCACCATCCGGTTCAGTTGCGTAAAGAAGTAGGGAGTCCCCCCGCCGATGCGCGC
>JBKJRR010000335.1:0-7972 GCA_046594635.1 Burkholderiaceae bacterium | reverse complement strand
GCGCGGCTACGGCCGCCACGGTGCCATCGCTGGTGTAGGCGCCGGCGATCTGGTGGTTGAACAACAGGATCAGCACCGCCGACACCAGTGCGGCGACAAACGACAGGCCCACACCATGCCAGGCCCGGAACCGGGCCGCCTGCATGTCCTGCGCACCCAGTGCCTGGCCGACCCGCGTCAGCAAAGCCAATCCCATGCTCATGGGCACCATGAACACCAGCGAAGAATAGTTCAGCGCGATCTGGTGCCCGGCCACTTGTGCAGTGCCAAAGCCGGCCACCAGCAGCGCGATCAAGCTGAAGGCACTGGACTCAGCGAAATACGTCACGCCGATCGGAAGTCCGATACGCAGCAGCGCACGAATCTGCGCCCCATCGGGCGGCTCATACGCCATCAAAGGCTGGGTCTCGCGGTAGGCCGATGCTCGGCGTATCCACCAGACCATGGCGCCCAGGTTAAACCAGACACACAACAACGTGGCCCAGGCGCAGCCCACACCACCCAAACGCGGAAAACCCCAGTGGCCGAATACCAGCACATAGTTGATGACGATGTTGAGCAGCAAGGCCAGCAAAGCGATCAGCATCATCGGCTTGGTCTGATTCAGGCTGGCGCTGTAGCCGTACAGTACCCGGTAGCAACAGAATGCCGGCAATGCCAGGCTGATGATCATCACGAACTGGCGCGCCACCGTACGCACTTGCGGCTCGATGTCCATGCTGTTGAACACCAGCGCGGCCAGGTTGACGACCACCATGGCCAGCAGCCCCAGGCCCAGGCCTTTCCACAGGGCCTGGCGCACCACATGCGCAATCTCACCGAGGTTGCGCGCTCCCACATGCTGCGAGACGATCGGGTTGACCACCATCAGCACACCCATCAGCGTGATGATGGCCAGGTGCCAGATTGACACGCCCAGCGACACGCCTGCCAGATCCTGTGCCGACGCATGACCGGCCATCGCCACGTCGACCACACCCATGCCAACTGTCGCCAGCTGGCCTACAAGAATCGGCCATGCGAGCCGCCACAAGGCAGCAGTTTCGGTTCGGACAGCGGGGGAATTCAGGCGGTGCACGGTGGATTCGGACAAGGCACGGGGGAGCCCGGCATTGTGCCCGAACCTGACTAGACAATAACGAGGTTCAGTCGGGCGTTACGAAACCCGCAAGCACAAATGCCGACACCGGCTGCTGAAAGCCCTTGAGCGTCAATGGCCCCACTGGCGTGGCCCGGACCAGGGATTCGACCCGTGCCATGGTTTTGCGATCCACCAAAATCTGGCCTGCCTGCGCCTCGGAGCACAGCCGCGCAGCAAGGTTGGTCACGCTGCCGATGGCGGCGTAGTCCCAGCGCCCTTCGAAACCGATCTGACCCAGCGTGGCGTAACCCTGCGCGACACCACAGCCCAGCCCCAATTCGTAACCCCGCTTGTGCCATTGCCGCCCGATCGCAACAAAAGCCTGCTGCATGGCCAGCGACATCTTCACCGCCTGCACTGCGGGCTCGTCGATCGGCACCGGGTCGTTGAAGAACACCATCACCGAATCGCCGGCAAAGCGCTCAAGCGTCCCGTCGTGTTCCAGCACCAATTTTCCCATGGCGGCGTGAAAACCCTGCAGCATCTCCATCACCTCTTCGGGCTCCGCCTGGTCGGTAAAGGCGGTAAAACCACGCAGGTCGATGAACACGACGCAGATCTCGCGCCGGTGGGTCTTGAGCATGCCTTCCCCGCCGGCAACAATGGCCTGGCACAGTTGCGGCGAGAAGAAACGTTTCAAGCGTCCGAGCGCCTCGATCTGCCCGACCTGCTCCTTGACCCGCAGCTCCAGCGTCTGGTTCCATGACGCAATCTGCGCCGCCTGGGACTTCACCTCGTCCTGCAATGCCTTGATGCGCAGCAGCGACTTCACGCGGGCGAACAGTTCTGGCCGGTTGATCGGCTTGGTCAGGAAGTCGTCGGCGCCAGCCTCGATGCCATTGACCCGCTCCTGGGTCGCATCGAGCGAGGTGCACAAGACCACTGGCAGCAATGCCGTGGCCGGATCGGCGCGCAGGCGCTTGCAGACCTCATAGCCGGACAGGCCCGGCATCATGATGTCGAGCAACACCAGATCAGGTGGATCGGCCGCGATCATCTCCAGAGCCTTTTCACCATTCACGGCGCTGGACGCCACATAGCCCTTGACGGTCAGCAGGTCGACCAGCAGCTTAACGTTGGCCGGTGTGTCGTCGACCACCAGGATATGCGGGGCCAAAGGCGGCACGACGCCTGTCCGCGCACTGTTGGGTGCTCCCTTGCCGTCGGAGTCTTCGGTATCACTCATCCAAAGCCTCCCTCAGTCAGGCGCTGCACCGTTGCCAGGAACTCCTTGAGGTTGATCGGCTTGCCAATGAAGGCGTCAAATCCGGCATCGGTGATACGACTTCGGTCGCCGGGTGTGACCGACGCGGTGAATGCCGCCACGGGAACACCCGCCATGTCGGGATGGGAGCGGATACGGTTGAACGCCTCGACGCCATTGATGTCGGGCAACTGGATGTCCATCAGCACCAGATCGGGCCGGTGTGCCAATGCCAGCTGCACACCGGTCTCGCCGTTGACGGCCTCCAGCGTCGCATACCCCTTGGCCTGCAACACGTCGCGCGCCAGCTTCATGTTCTTTTCGTTGTCCTCGACGATCAGCACGGTTTTCATGTCGCTTCCTTTGCATCTTGTGCCGCTTCGACCTGACGTATCGGCAGCGTGAACGTGAAAGTCGACCCTGCCCCCGGTTCGCTTTCCAGTCGCAGGCTGCCACCGTGCAACTCGACAAACCGTTTGGTCAGCGACAGGCCCAGTCCTGTACCTTCATGTTTGTTGGTGTAGTGGCGTCCGACCTGCTTGAACTCGTCGAACACCACCAGCTGGTCCTCGGCCGAGATGCCCACTCCGGTGTCTTGTACTGCCACCTCGATCTGCTCCCCGGCCATGGTCGCGCGTACCGTGACTGTGCCGCCATCAGGCGTGAACTTGACCGCATTGCTCAGAAGGTTGAGCAGGATCTGCTTGAACTTGCGTTCATCAGCGCGGATTTCCCCGGCCAGACCATCAACCTGAATATCAAGCGCAATACCATGGGTTTGCGCCCGCTCGCGCACCAGCGTCATCGCATTTCCCAGCGCCTGCTCCGGATCGAAATCGCTCAGGTCCAGCTCCATGCGGCCGGCCTCGATCTTGGACAGGTCCAGGATGTCATTGATCAGCGACAGCAGATGCTTGCCCGACGTGAAGATGTCCTTGAGATAGTCGTCCTGCTTAT
The DNA here is from genome assembly GCA_046594635.1 of Burkholderiaceae bacterium. Taxonomy (GTDB): domain Bacteria; phylum Pseudomonadota; class Gammaproteobacteria; order Burkholderiales; family Burkholderiaceae_C; genus CAISIP01. The sequence goes on along the minus strand of JBKJRR010000335.1, from coordinate 4,670 downwards.
CGTTGAGTTCACCGAACATCCGCTCGAGCAGCACCTCGGAGAAACCGATGATGGCGTTGAGCGGTGTACGCAGCTCGTGCGACATATTGGCCAGGAACTCACTCTTGTGCTGATTGGCGATCTCCAGCTGATGGCTCTTGTCGCGGATCTCGCTGAAAAGGCGCACGTTCTGCACGGCGATCACGGCCTGGTCGGCGAAGGTCTGCAGCAGCTTGACCTGCTTGTCCGGGAAGCTACCGATCTGTTCCCGGCACACTACGATGGAGCCGAACACCTTCCCGTCCTGCACCATCGGCACGGCCAGATTGCTGCGATAACCGGCCCGCTGAGCTGCGTCCTTGAGTGCGTATTGGGGGTCGGCCAGCACATCCTCGATCTGAGCCGGTGCGCGGCTTGCAATGGCGCGCGCGGCAATGGCATCTCCTCCCGGCCGGATCGGGAAAGCGGCACGCATCGTGTCCTGTGCCTCCTGCGATACGCCGTGGAAGGCCACCAGGTGCAACCACTCGCCGTCAAACCGGGTCACAGCGCCGATACGCGCGTCGCACAAGGTCATGGCCCGTTCGGCGATGGCATCGAACACCGGTTGCACATCGGTCGGCGAGCTGGAGATGGCCTGCAGCACCTCGGCAGTGGCGGTCTGTTGCTCCAGCGCCTCGGTCATCTCATTGAACAGACGCACGTTTTCCATCGCAATCACGGCCTGGTCGGCAAAGGTCTGGGCCAGCGCGATTTCCTTGGGCGTGAAAACGCCACTGGACGCGCGCAGGATGGTCAAGCAGCCGATCGCCTTGCCCTGCCGCATCAACGGCACAAACAATGCGGAGCTGTAACCCAGCGCCACTGCCAGGTCTTTCATGCGCCGGAACGTCTTCGCACCTTCTTGGGTATCAGACACTGCAATCACGCGCGACTCCAGGATGCACGCGCCGGCACCGCTGTCTGCATCCAGTGGCCAGGGCCTGAGCACCTCCATGCCCTGTCCACCGTCGGGCCGGTCACTGATGTAGGCCTTGGCTTCTATCATGTTTCCGACCGGCAGGGTCAGTGCCACTGCCCGGCCACCGAACAGCTGTTGACAACTGCGCACGACCGCGTCGAAAACCGGCTGGGTATCGGTGACCGAACCACTCATGACGCGCAGAATTTCGGAGGTTGCCGTCTGCTGCTCCAATGCCTCCTTGGTTTCGCTGATCAGGCGCACGTTCTCGATCGCGATCACCGCCTGGTCAGCAAAGGTACGCAGCAGGTCGAGTTCTTGACGGGATGTGACGCCGGGCTGGACCCACGCCATCACGAGCACCCCGACCACCACGCCCTCACGCATCAGCGGCGCTCCCATCATGCGGCGCCACTGGCCGACATGGGCGGTGGTCTGGTCATAAGAGGCGTCACCATGGGTATCGACGATGGTCTGCTCCATACCGGACAGGATCACGCGACCACTGAGCATTTCGGGATTCGGCGGCGCCGGGTACAGGCGCCGTGCGTCCTCCAGCGCGTCGGGTGACCAGCCCTTGGTGCCGATCAGGTGCACCAGCGTTCCGTCGAAGCGAAACGCAGCGGCGATCTGCACGCCGAACAGGCGCGTCGCGCTGTCCATGATGGCCTCGAACACCGGAGTCACGTCGGTCGGTGACTCGCTGATCACGCGCAAAACGTCGCTGATCGCCGTCTGGTACTCGAGTGCCTGTGTGACTTCAGCGGTGCGTTCCTCGACCTTGCGTTCCAAACCGGCGTAGGACTCGCGTAACTGCGCCGTCATCGCATTGAACTGTTCGGCCAATCCCTGCAGTTCATCGCCCGTGTGGATGTCGATCTGCTGTTCCAGGTCACCGGCGCCGATGCGCCGGGCGCCTTCGTCCAGGGTCCGGATCGGTCGCACCATGCTGCGCGCCAGCGCCCAGGCGGCCAGCGCCGATATCAGCAGACCGGCCAATAACAGCAGTCCGGTGCGCAGCAGCGAGGCGTCGAGCCGGGCCGTGACTTCGGACCAGGGCTGTTCGGCATAGACCTTCCAACCCAGCGGTTCGATTGATACTACGGACGTGAGCACCGCAATTCCGTTCAAGTCCTTCGACTCCATCGCCGGCGCATCGGCGCCATGCACATCGGCACCGGCCTTCACATGCGCCAGGTGCGCCATGCTGGTCTTGCGCAACACCAGACCGATGTCCGGGTCGGCCACAAGCAGGCCCTTGTCGTCCACCACGTAGGCCTTGCCCTTGTCGCCGATCTTGATGCGCGTGACCACGTCCCAGATGAACTTGAGATTCACCTCGGCCACTGTCACCGGACCATCACCACCGCCGGCGCGGGTCGCAATCGTCATATAGGGTTCGGTCTCCTTGCGGAAGTAGACGGGGCCATACCAGGGCTGGCCAGGGCGCGCCTGTTGGACCGCTGGTTCCTGCGACCGATCCTTGCCCGAACCCACGCTGTCCATGCCCAGTCGCGATACCGCCAGCTGCTCGAACCCTTTACTGTCGAGCAGCGCCACGTCGGTGACCTCGGGCACCTGACGCAGCAATTTGAGAAACTCGATGCGCCGCAGTTCAACGTCGGCAGATCCGATTTGCGGCAATGCGGCGAAACCGATCTGGCGCGCGACCTGGGTGATGTACTGCTCAATGCGCGACGCGGCGCCGATCGCCTTTTCTCGCTGCAGATCCGCCAGCGCAGCGTGGGTTTCCTTCTGCCAGAAATACTGGCCGACGCCACCGGATGCCAGCATCGCGACGCTGACCAGCGCGATGATCAGCAACAGGTATTTGCGGAACAGGCGTCCACGCAATCGGCTGGGTGGTCCAGCACGGGCTAGGAAGGTCGGCTCCGGTGCGCTCATCAGCCCGATTGTGCCGTGCGGCAGGCGTACGACCCGGAGCGCAGAACCGCAGGCCAGACGGTCACTGAATCACCTCGTCGGCTTGCAACAGCGCCGATTGCGCCACAGTGTGGCCCAGCGCCCGGGTGGTCTTGAGGTTGATCACCAGTTCGAACTTGGTGGGCTGCTCGATCGGCAGATGACGCCCCTTGTGATAGCCCAGAGCCGCCATGCACGCACGCAAACGGCGAATACCGGCGACCGGGCACCCGCCTGGTCATTGGCGCCATAAGACATCAACGCGCCGGCGTCGACGTACCGACGCTCCTGCGCGATCACGGCCACGCCGAGTTCGCGACTGAGTTGTGCAATTGGCCGGTACAGTGATGCTGTCAGAAAATCGCGCACCACGACGATGGCTTCGACACCCCGCGCACGGGCCTGGCGCAGAGTCAGGGCCAAGGCATCTTGCGAAGTCGACTGCACCGCCAGGCTTACAGCGGTCAATCCCTGCGACCGGATCTCGCTTCCGGTCTCCTCGCCCCAGCGCTGAAACACCGGATCGACCGTGTTGTGCAAAACACCGACCGCGCGCAGTTTCGGCATCGCCTCGGCCAGCAGTTGCACCCGCTTGGCCGCCAGTTGTTCACCAAAATTGGAAACTACAGCCGGAGGTGAGTCGGACTGCAAGCGCAATTCGCGCTCGGCAGCAGGGATATCACCTGCGGCATATCGCTCGAAGAGAACATAGCTGCGGCCCTCCACATGGCCGCGTTCGCGCATGCCGGCACGAAACGCAGCAATACTGGCCGCGTCCGAGTCGCGCGTGGCCAGCGCCATGAAATAGACGACCGGCGGTACGCTCGTCTGTGCCAGTGCGGGAGATGTCAGGCAGCCAAGCGCCAGCCCCGCCAATACGCTGCGTCGATCAATCATCGGTCGGCCCGGCGATGGTGACCACGACCTGCCAGCGGCTGGCAGATAGGGCCCAGCACGCTTGGCACCGACGCATAAGGCATAAACAATTTCCTCTGATGGTGGGCGCGCACCCGATCTCATGGTTGGCGACTGTACGTTTCAGTGTGGGCGCGAACCGTTGCTACGTCAAGCGGGCATGGCCTCAAACTTGCAGGTGAGCGAGTGCAACGTGAATTCAGGCAGACCGCGTGACGCCCCGCAAGGGTCACTGGATCACCTCATCGGCCGCCACCAGCACGCTGCGAGGAATCGTCACCCCGATCGCACGTGCACCCTTGAGGTTGACGACCAGTTCGAGCTTGGTGACTTGCTCGAACGGCATGTCGCCAGGCTTCGCGCCGCGCAGGATCTGGTCGACCATGCCGGCCGCGCGGCGCATCACGGCGCTGAAGTCACCCTGGTAGGAGACCAGACCGCCCGCGTCGAGATAACCCGCGCCGCCCCAGATCGACGGCAATCGCTCCTTCAGGCACACGGCGCCGATCCGGGCGCGGTGGGTCCAGAACACCGGGTCCGCCAGCACCAGGAGACCGTCCGCCTGTTCCTTGGCGATAACTGCGAATGCAGGGTCGATATCCGCCGGTCCTTGTACAACGACGAGCATGATCGCCACGCCCAGACCCCGTTCCCAATCAGGAATTCCGGCCGAGATAACCTGACGCGTCACCGTATCGGGGTTGAACAAGATGGCAAACCGCTGCGCCCTGGGCACGATGTCCTTGAGCAATTGCAGTCGCTTGGACACCAGACCCGTGAAAGCACCTGAAACGCCGGTGATGTTACCGCCCGGCCGCGCGATGCTGGTAACCAATCCCATCTGCACCGGATCGTCGACCGCCGCAGCCACCACCGGCAAGGATGGGACTCC
>JBKJRR010000296.1:0-3996 GCA_046594635.1 Burkholderiaceae bacterium | reverse complement strand
TTATAGGACAACACGCTGTGTTCGGCTTGTTGCAGAAACTGGCTCAGGCGCACGCTGAGCAGTGCAGCCTGAGCCAGTTTCTGGAACAAGCCGAACACAGCGTGTTGTCCTATAACGCACTGGGTGTGGCCTATTACTGGAGCCATGGCTTCGAGAAAGCCGAACAGGCGCTGGCCACTGCGATCGAGATCGCCGAGCGGGCGCAGCCAAGGCTCAGCACCTTCCAGCCCCGGGTCAACCAGTGGTGGACCGAACTGCTGCGGGTTTTTCACGAGCGTTACTATGTCGGCGCATTGACCGGCCTGGACAAACTGCGTACGCAGCGTGAAGCCATCATCGCACTGATTGCAAGCGGCGACGCAGGCGGCGCGACGGCTGGAACGCACATCACAACCGAAGCCGTGCTGCAGTTCGGCCTGTGCCTGGAGCAGTGCTGGCATGGCCGCATCGGTCAGGCCCGCCTTGACGTGGAGGTGCTGGCGCAATGGGCCAAACGCTACGGCACCGTCACCTGGCTGGGCGCGCTCGAGAGCTGGGCCCGGACCGAAATCGCCTGGGCGCAAAGCGACTGGAGCCAGGCCATGCAAGAGGCTGCCAAGATGATCGATATCGCGGTGCAGGTGGAACATGAACAACTGGCCTGCCTGGGCCATCTGCTGTCCTCGCAGATGTATGTGGCGCAAGGGCTCAATGGCGAGGCGGTGGACGAACTGCGCCGTCTGCGCCTGCGCGAGCAGTTGATCCGCGCAGACGGCCTGGAAACGCGCGAGAAAGTGGTTGAGTGGCAAGTCGACCTGCGGCTGCGCCAGCAAAGCATCAATCAGCTCAAGCACAGCGTCAATCAGCTTCAGTCGGCGTCCGTTGAGTTGACACGACTCTCGCTGGAAGATACGTTGACTGCGATACCGAATCGCCGAAACTTCGAAATCTACGCTGCCACGTTGCTTCGTCAGAGCATAGAAAGAGGTCAGTCCACCTGCCTGGCCTTGGTCGACGTGGACAAATTCAAGCAGATCAACGATGGATACTCCCACCTGGTGGGTGACGCGGTACTCAAGGTGATTGCCCAAACACTCAAATCGCATGTGCGTGACCTGGACATGGCGGCACGACTGGGAGGCGACGAATTTGTCATCATCTTCAAAAACGCCGAGTTGCATATCGCCGAACAGGTATGCAAGCGCATTGAGGCCGCCATACGCAATTTCCACTGGTCCACCATCGCACCCGATCTGGCAGTGAGCATCAGTGTCGGTGTGGCCGAAGCCGAACCTGGCGACACGATCGAAACGCTGACCGACCGCGCTGACGGTGCGATGTACCAGCACAAGAAGCGACGCGCCTGAGCCCGGCGCCCTGCGGTCTGTCGGATACCTCCGACTCGCACAGTAGCCATGCGCCGATGGTCACCGTGGCACAGCCGCGGGAAACTGCCGTGTATCGTTGAGCCATCAGCAATCCAAGGAGAGGACCCATGAAAAGAAGTGCTGTCACACCCCACCTCGGTCTTTCGGTCCTGGCAATCTCGTCAGTGCTGCTGCTGGGCGCCTGCGGCAAGACCCACGAGTCCACGACCGCGGGCGAGAAACTCGACTCTGCCATCTCGACTGTCGAGAAAAAAAGCGAGGCCATGGGGACAGACTTGAAACAGGGCATGGAGGCAGCCAAGTCCAGCGCAGCGGATGCGGTCGATGCTGCCAAGGCACAGACACAGGACGTCAGCATCTCGGTCCAGGTGACTGCCGAACTGGCCCGTGACCCCGAACTCAGCGCACTGAAGATCGATGTGGACACCCATGCCGGCAAAGTCGTGCTCAAGGGAACGGCGCCCAGCGATGCCGCGCGCAGTCGCGCCGTGACTTTGACAAGGGCAGTTTCAGGTGTGGTCGACGTCGACAACCAGTTGCGCATTGGCGGTTGAGGTCCGGTCCACCATCGCGCTGCGCTTTCTGCGCAGGTGGCCGAACTGAATCTGCCGGGCAGATTCAGTAGGTCTCGAGATGCAGCCGCCCTTCGGCCTTGAGCGCTGCAGCAAGGGTTTCCCAGTTCAGACCGGCCTCGCGCGCCACGTCACGCAGTGCCAACACCACACCTTCTTCCATGCTCTTGAGCCCGCAGACATAAATATAGCTGTTGGGGTCCTTGAGCAAGGGCACGAGATCAGCTGCATGGTCGCGCATCAAATCCTGCACATAACGCTTGGGTTGACCCGGCGTGCGCGAAAACGCGAAATGTGTGTCCATGAAGTCTTTGGGCAAGTTTTGCAGCGGGCCGAAATACGGCAGTTCCTCCTTGCTGCGCGCGCCAAAGAACAGCATCAACTTGCCACCTTCGAACTTGCCTGAGGCGCGCAAGCGCCGACGCCACTCTGTCATGGCACGCATCGGTGCGCTGCCGGTGCCGGTGCAGATCATGACGATATGGCTGCGCGGGTGGTTGGGCATCAGGAAGCTGGCGCCGAACGGCCCGATCACCTCGACCTTGTCGCCCACCTGAAGGTCGCACATGAAATTGGAGGCTACACCCCGCACGGCTTTTCCATCGTGGTCCTGCAGCACCCGCTTGATCGTCAGCGACAGGTTGTTGTAGCCCGGGCGCTCGCCATTGCGCGGGCTGGCGATTGAATACTGGCGCGCGTGGTGTGGCCGTCCCTTGGCGTCAGTTCCTGGAGGGACGATACCGATGGACTGACCCTCAAGCACCGGGAACGGCATGGAGCCGAAATCCAGTACGACATGATGGGTGTCGTACTCGCGTCCGACCTCGGTGACCCGCACATTGCCGGTGACGGTGGCCATGATGGTCTTCGCCGCGGCCTTGGGGCCATACAGGTTGGTAAACGCATGCGCTGCCGACCACGGTGGCAAGGTCGCGCCGCATTGCGCCGTGTGGACACCATCTTCACCCGCTGTCGGCGAGGGCGCGATCACCATTGGCACGGCCTGTACGGCGGCGGCATCCACGCCGTCTTGCGCCAATTCGTCGGCACTCAGTTCGACCGGCAATTCGTCCCAGACCAACTGCTCCTCGATCGGGTAGGCCTTGGCACGCGGCATCACACGCCAGTTGTCGATCGAGCCGGTCGGGCACGGCGAGATGCAATCCATGCACAGATTGCACTTGCTCGCATCCACCACGTAGTTGCGGTCGTCGTGCGTGATGGCCCCCACCGGGCAGGTCGCCTCGCAGGTGTTGCACCGGATGCAGATCTCCGGATCAATCAGATGTTGCTTGATCACCGCAGCGTCAGAAGCACCCATAAAAAAATCCCCAAAAAGTTGGCGCCGACGCTGCGGCCAGAAGACTCGCGCAAGGTGCCGCGTCGTTCTGGCCGACGTATTGCGGCGGCAAAGCCGCCCACAATCCGCCTAGTTGAAGCGAATGTATTCGAAATCGACTGACTGGCGGTTGATACCCATGACCGGCGGCGCAATCCAGTTGGAGAACTTGCCCGGCTCGACCACCCGACCCATCAGACTGGCGACATAGGCACGATCTTCGCCGCTGGGCAACCATTTGTCGACATTCGCCTTCCATTCGGCGTCCGACACCACGCGCCCATCCGGCGACACCTTGACGCCCGACAAGGCACCGATGTTGCGATGAAAGGCCTTGTGCGGCACGCTGAGTCTGGTTGGAATGCCGGCCTTCTCCAGCACCTTGTTCCAGCGGTTGACGCCGGCCACCGAGTCCTTGATGTAGTCGTCACGCAGCACTTCGTTCAGCGCATTGAGCATCGGCACTTCCTTGTCGACCAGTTGACCACCCTTGGCTTCGAGCACCTTGTAGGTCTGACCCTTGAGTACATGGTCGTCGGCGCGTTTGCCCTCTTCGTAGCGGCCCTTGAGGCCTGAACTGTAAAAGATCGCGGCGTTGCTGGACTCATCTGCGCCGAACAGGTCGACCGTCACGCTGAAGTGGAAGTTGATGTAGCGCTGCAGCGTCTGCAGGTCAATCACACCGGCTGCGCGCAGTTTGCCCACATCGTCGGTCTTG
>JBKJRR010000253.1:0-5157 GCA_046594635.1 Burkholderiaceae bacterium | reverse complement strand
CCGCGCATGATGAGCATCAAAGGCGCTATCGGGTAGACGCGAAAGCCGTAGAGCGAATCGCCAATGCCCATCCACAAGGTCTCCAGATTGGCCCAGCCGTTGGACACCTTGCGCCCGTTGACCCGCAGCGCCGGCGCCTCTGCGCCGAACACCGGCTTGCCCAGCACCATGGCGCGCGGCGACTGCTGCGACGCTGTCATGAAACGCAGGATGGACCCGGCAGGGTGCTGGCCGTCGCTGTCCATCGTCAGCGCATGCGTGAAGCCGGCTTTCGCTGCTTGCGAAATGCCCTTCAGCACGGCCGCACCCTTGCCCTGGTTGTGTGCCAGCACGATGACCTGCAGTCCCGCGTCGTCGGCGGCGAGTGCCTGCAATTGCGCCTCGCTGCCATCGGTGCTGCCATCTACCACCACCCACACGGGATTCCACACCGCACGCGCCTGGCGTACTGTGATCAGCACCTGGGCGCCAGGGTTGTAACTCGGTATCAGCACCAGGTGGGTGGTAGACGGGCTGGGCAAGGAATCAGTCATCGGTGGGGGGCGTATCGGTCTGGTCCTGTGGCAGTTCGTGGCGGAAGTAAGCCTCAAGGTCTTTGGTGAACTGGGCGTAGTCAGTGGGCGCATCGAACCTGCGGCCCAGGCGCGCACGGCAACGCAGAGGCAGACTGGGCTTGCGCCACAAGGGCCACTTTTTGCCCAGGTAAGGGGAGGAAAACTCCAGCAGAACGGTCTGCACCGGTGTGCTGGAGCGGCGCGCGATCATGGCCAGCGTTGGTGTCAACGGATTGAGTGGAAACCGCCGGGTGCGCGTTCCCTCCGGGAACATGACCAGTTGCGCACCGTGGCGCAATTCATCGCGGCTGCACCGGATCATCTGCAGCGCACCGTCGTTGCGGATGTAGCGCGCCAGACGGGCGGCCGACCCGAACAACAGGTTGTCCATCAGGCTGGACTTCATCACACACACCGCATTGGGCAGGCGCGAGACGATCAACACCACATCCAGCAACGAGGGATGGTTGGCGGCAATGATCAAGGGCCCGGCGTCGCGAAGCGAGTCCAGCTCGGACAGGTCGAAACGGCAGGCGCACAACGCGCTCAGCAGGCGCAGGTAGATGGTGAACGCCCACTGGATCGCCCGCCGCCCCAGCGCCTGCCCTGTTCGCCGGGGCAGCAGCGGAAATAGCAGCATGGCAAACGGAAGCCAGGCCAGGCAGATCAATGCCAGGCTGAACAGGCCGACGACCATGGCAACATGCTCGTACAGTGTCCACATCGCGCTTCTTCCTCGCAGAACCCGCTCACTCATCGGGGTACTGGCAGGTGACGCATCCGAGGGCTATGCTGGGCATTGAAAGCCCCGCTGCAGAGGTTCCATGCGGAGCGCATTGGCTGCAGGAAATTGAGCGTGGCGAAGGAGTAGCCATGGTTGCATGGGACTGCCTAAGCCTCGTACAACGCGCTGTCGTCGACTTTGCGGATATTGAACTGGCGCTGCTTCCAGGCCATGAACGCGCGCCGCGGCTGCGTCACGTTGGCGACGTAGTACAACATCTTGAAAATGAAGATTGAGCGCCAGATGGGCGTTTTGCCAAACACGTCGCCTGCGAGCATCGACAGCAGCGCCTCTTGCACCCGGAAGATATTGCGGGGGCCCATGAAGAAGTCGCGCATGATGGGGTTGGTAACCCGGTAGATGAACCAGGAAAACTCCCGTGGGCCACGCCGCATCTGGCGGTCGAAGTGTTTCAGCGCCGCAACCCTGGCCGGGGGATTGTTCAAACAGGTGTCTATCGTGTCGGCACCCACCACACCGCTGTGCATCGCCAGCCACACGCCAGACGAAAACACCGGGTCGATGAAGGCAAATGCATCGCCCAGAAGCAGGTAGTCTTGCCCATGGCTTTGTTTCGATTGGTACGAAAAATTACCGGTGGCCTCCACTTCATTGGCCAGGCTGGCGTCACGCAGGCGCGCGTCGAGCTCGGGGCAGGCTGCAATGTTGTCCATGAGGAACTGCTGCAGATTGCGCCGTCCACGGGTCTTCATGTGATAGGGCCAGGTCACCATGCCGACGCTGGTGAGGCCGTTCACCATCGGAATGAACCAGAACCAGCCGTGTTCGAACCAGAAAACAGTGATGTTGCCCTCGGTCTTGCCCGGGTTGCGACGTGCGTGGCTGAAATGTCCGTACAGGGCGGAACTGTTGTGGCGCGGATTGCGCTGCTTGGTCTTGAAGCGGTTCGCGAGGAAAGTGTCTCGACCCGATGCGTCGACCACGAAACGCGCCTTCCAACGCTGGTCGTGACCGGCGTCGTACCGGCCTGTCACATGGGCGCCGCCTTCCGCCAGAAAATCCACCGCCGTCACCTTGCAGCCTTCGTGCACCGTGGCACCCTTGCGCCTTGCATGGCGTATCAGGATGTGGTCAAACGCGGCCCGCTCCACCTGATAGGCATGCGGCATGGACTTGTCCCACGCCTGGGCGAATTGAAACACCTGTGTGCCATCGTGGTGGGGCGAGACAAACTCGGCGCCAGGCTTGAACATGCCGATGGCCTTGATGTCTTCGGCAATTCCCATCTTTTCGAACAAGGGCAGGTTGGCCGGCAACAGGGATTCCCCGATGTGAAAACGGGGGTGGTGAGCCTTTTCCAGCAGCACGACCTTGTGGCCTTTGTCCACCAGCATGCTGGCCACGGTCGAGCCCGCCGGGCCACCCCCGATGACCAGCACATCGCAGGTCTGTGGCGCCTCTTGCTGAGTCTCGTTGTTCATGGGCTGATTCAATCCTGATTGCAGGTGCACTGGGCGATGGGTATCGGTCCGTCACGGCAACCGGCTTCCCCTCAACGAGTTCCGGTCTGTCGGGGTCCTTCATGATAGTCGTTCACTGGCAGTGAACGTGCCCGGCTTGGGCGGGCAACTTGGTTCGACTCGGGGCCGTCGGGCGTTCGACCCGAGAGAATGCGCATGCCCGCCGGGTTTGCCGAAACGCGGCCTGGTGTCTGCAGCGTGTCAGTGCTTGTCGGCTGCCTGCAGCAGCATGGCGTCACGCGTCAGCGTGATGCGGAATTTCGAGAGAAAACTCTGGCCCAGCAAAGCCTGGCCTGGGCCCACGCCGAACAGGCCGACTGCCACTTTGACGCCCGAGAGTGACGCGCCGCCGATAGACACCGGGACATCGGCTACGACCCGACCGTCGATGACGCCGTTGGCGGTACGAAAACGCATCGGCTGCCCACCACCCAGTCCAGCCGCGTCGGCCAAGGCCTGGCTGACCGTCACAAGGGACGCACCGGTGTCGACCAGGAACACCACGGGTTGGTTGGCGACCTGACCGGGCACATAAAAATGGCCATCTCGTGCACGCGGGATCGTGATGTCACCCGCCACTGACACTATCACCTGCCGGGGCTTCATGACCTGCTGCATGCCGGCGTACACCGCAGCCATCAGCACCAGCCAGAACATCACAATGCCCAGCGGGCCCCAGCGCAGAGCGCGCGGCAGGCTGCTGCCACCTCCGGTGTCCGGTTGATTGGAATGGGCACGACCCATCGCCCGTGAGAACCGCTGGCGGCTGCCAGTGCCTTCACGCTTGTTGTGTGCGTCTTGCCACGAGTCCGGGTCTTCGACACCCATCGGGATCCCTGTGATGTTGTTGGCACCAATGTAGTGGATACCGTTGGGTCCCGTGGGGACAGGGCCTTTGGGGCTGGCACTGGGCAGGGCGCGGCATTGGGCCCTGCTGCAGCCACACGCCTGGCGTCAAGCCTGCGGCAGCACGCCCTTGCGCAGCAGATCTGCCAGCGCATCGGCCGGCACCGGTCGGCTGAAGTGGTATTCCTGTCCTTCGTCGCAGCCGCGCTCGCGCAGGAACGCAAGCTGACCCGGCGTCTCCACGCCTTCGGCCAGTGTCTGCACGCCCAGGCTGCGCGCCATGCTGATGATGGCGCCGACGATGGCCTTGTCGTCCGCGTCGTCGGTGATGTCACGTACAAAAGTCCGGTCGATCTTGAGTTTGCGAACCTGGAAACGCTTGAGATAGGCCAGCGAAGAATAACCCGTGCCAAAGTCGTCGATCGCCATGCGCACGCCGCGCCGGTGCAACGCCGCCATGATGGCAATGGCACCGGCAGGGTCGGTCATCGCTACGCCTTCGGTCAGCTCCAGTTCCAGCCATTGCGCCGGCACACCTGTCTGCTGCAGGATCGCGTCCACCAGTTGCGGGAACTCGGCATGGCGGAACTGCACCGACGAAAGGTTCACCGCCATGCTGATCGGCGCCAGGCCATCGCGGATCCACGCGGCAAGTTGCTGCAACGCCGTACGCAATACCCATTCGCCAATCGGCAGGATCAGCCCGGTGCTCTCGGCAATGGGAATGAATTCGTGCGGCGGTATTGCGCCCAACTCAGGGTGGTTCCAGCGCGGCAGCGCCTCGACACCGACGATCCGGCCGCTGAGCAGTTCAACCTGCGGCTGGTAGTGCAGCGTGAATTGATCTCGCTCCTGGGCCCGGCGCAGTGCATTGCCCACCCGTAGCGTCGCGTCGGACTGGGCCTGGATGTCAGCGGTATAGAAGCTCTAGCCATTGCGACCCCCGGCCTTGGCACGGTACATTGCCGAATCGGCGCAGCGCGACAACGCGTCCAGGTCGGCCCCGTCATGCGGGTACAGGGCGATCCCGATCGACGGCGTCACCACCAGTTCGTGGCCGTCGTGCTGGATCGGTGTCAGCGTGGCCTCGAGCAGCTTGACGGCCAGACGCGTCGCTCCCGCGTCGTTGGTGTCGCGCAACAGCAGGATGAACTCGTCGCCGCCGAGCCGCGCAAGGGTGCCCTCGAGCTCTCCGGGCTCATAGCCGAACAGTCGCTCAAAGCTCTCGTTACATTGGGTCACGTGGCGATCGCGCAGGAACACGATGCCGACCATGGCGTTGCTCAAGATCAACTGCTGCTGCGCCAGCAGCGACTGCAGCTGCGCCTGGGTCAGCTTTTGCGCGTCGATGTCGTCGACGATCCAGATCGACCCCTGTTCGGTGCCGGCCGGGTCGACCAGGGTACCGGTCAAATGGGACCAGAATGTTTCGCCGCTGTGGCGCATCATGCGCACCTCGGCCTTGCAGGGCAGGCCGCGGGCCATCACCGGA
>JBKJRR010000204.1:0-15022 GCA_046594635.1 Burkholderiaceae bacterium | reverse complement strand
CCTGCGCTGGCGCGCTTTCGTGTCATCGACCTGTCGCAGGTGCGCGCCGGACCCACGGCCTGCCGCCAGCTGGCCGATTGGGGCGCCGACGTGATCCAGGTCCAGATGCCCGAACACATGCGGGGTGATGACACGCTGGGAGGGCAGGATGGCTCCGACTACCAGTACACGCACCGCAACAAACGCTCGATCACGTTGAACCTGAAGGAGGTTGAAGGTATCGCCACGCTCAAGCGGCTGATCGCCGGCGCCGATGTCGTGGTCGAGAACTTCCGCCCGGACGTGAAGTTCCGGCTGGGCATCGACCACGCGTCGCTGGCCGTGCAAAATCCGCGCCTGGTCTACGCCAGCATCTCGGGTTTCGGCCAGACCGGCCCACTGGCCACACGACCCGGCTTTGATCAGATCGCACAAGGCATGGGTGGCTTGATGTCGGTAACCGGCACCGCCGGCGATGGGCCGATGCGCGTCGGCATTCCGATTGCCGACCTTTGCGCCGGAATCTTCGCCGCCCAAGGCATTCTGGTGGCTTTGCTCGAACGCGAGAGTTCTGGCAAGGGCCAGTGGCTGCATACCTCGCTGCTCGAGTCGATGGTCTACATGATGGACTTCCAGACCTCGCGGTACCTGATCGACGGGGACGTGGCGACGCAGGCTGGCAACTTCCACCCGACCAGCATTCCCACCGGGGTCTACAAGGCACGCGACGGATACATGAACATCGCGGTCTTTGGCTCCAAGATCTGGGAGCGTTTTTGCAACATTCTGGGCGCTCCTGAATGGATCGCCGATCCGCGATACCACGACAAGGCCTCGCGCTCTGTGAATCGTGACTCCCTCAACGACGCGATCAACCAGCGACTGGCCTTGCAGGATCGCAGCCACTGGGTCACGCATTTCAACGAGGGCGGCGTGGCGTGTGGGTTGATCAACGACATGCGCGAGGTGTTCGCTGAGCCGCAGGTGCAACACCTGGGCATGGTCAAGCAGGTGGTGTCGGAGCGGCTGGGCAAACAGCAACTGGTCGGGCAGCCGATTCAGCTGGAGCGCACTCCCAGCACGATTGCGCGCGCGGCGCCACGTCGCGGCGAACACACCGAGGAGGTGCTGGGTGAACTCGGGCTCGGCAGGGGTGACCTTGCCCGCATGAAATCCGCGGGAGTTTATTGATGAGCGATCCTGTCTACGAAACCCCGACCGAGCGGGTGAAAACCTGGCTGGATGGTCGCACCTTGCACATCCGCTTCAACAACCCGGCCAAACACAACGCCTTGTCGGTGGACATGTGGGAGGCGGTGCCGGTGCTGCTGACGCTGGCACAGCAAGATGATCGCGTGCGACTGGTGGTGTTTTCCGGCGAAGGCGACAAGGCCTTCGTGTCCGGAGCCGACATCTCCCAGTTCGAAGACATGCGCGCGGCCAAGGAAGCGGTGGCGAGGTATGAAGCCATGGCCGAGCAGGCGCTGATGGGCATTCAAGACTTCACCAAGCCGACGCTGGCCTGCATTCGTGGCTACTGTATTGGTGGCGGCGTGAACGTGGCCATCAGTTGCGATATTCGAATCGCCTCCGACGACGCCAGTTTCGGCATTCCGGCCGCACGCTTGGGACTGGGATACCGCTACTCGGCCATGAAGAATCTGGTCGACCTGATCGGTCCCGGCGCGGCTAAGGACCTGTTCTTCACCGCCCGCCGCATCAAGGCAGCAGAGGCGCAAAGCCTGGGCATGGTTTCCCGCGTCTGTGCGCCCGATGCACTCGAAACGCTGCTGTCCGAATACACCACTGCACTGGCCGAGAACGCGCCGCTGACGGTGATGGCGGGCAAGGCGATCACGCGCGAGATCCTGAAGCCGTCGCCGGAGCTGGACCAGGATCTGTGCAGCACCCTGATCCGCGGCTGCTTTGAAAGCGCCGACTACACCGAGGGCCGCACGGCCTTCATGCAGAAACGCAAACCGGTGTTCACCGGTCGATGAACGGGAACAGGATGTTGTCCTACTGGATGCTGATGAGCGACACCGACACGCAACTGGAGTTGCGCGATGTCGCGGTGCCCGAGCCGGGGCCAGGACAACTGCTGGTGCAGATGCGCGCGGCCGCGCTCAACCGCGGCGAATTTGTCATCGGCCATGGACTGCACGGCAAGGCCGGAAGCTGGAAGGCGATCGGCGGCGAAGGTGCCGGCGAGGTGGTGGCGGTTGGCGCCGGCGTAAACGAATATCGCAAGGGTGACCGCGTCATGGGGCGGTGCGCCGGCGCGTTCTCGCAGTTCGCACTGATGGAGGCGGCAGAAGCCATGGTCCTGCCGGCCAAGTTGTCCTGGGAAGAGGGTGCAGCGATTCCGATGACCTTCCTCGTTGCATTCGACATGCTGGTGCTGCAGGGACGGTTGCAGCCAGGTGAGTGGTTGCTGATCAACGGTGTGTCGTCCGGTGTGGGCGTGGCATGCCTGCAGATGGCCAAAGCGCTTGGCGCGAATGTGATCGGCACTTCCGGTTCGACTGAAAAACTCGCCAAACTCGAGGCCTTGGGGCTGGACGTGGCGCTATGCACCCGCGCTGCCGACTTCGCGCCTGCGGTGATAGCGGCGACCGGCCAGCATGGGGCCGACCTGGTGGTGAATGCCGTTGGCGGTTCGGTATTTGCCGAAAACATCCGTGCGATGGCGTTCGAAGGTCGGCTGGCCACGGTGGGGTATGTCGACGGTGTGCTGGGCGTCGAACTGGACCTGGGCGCCTTGCATGCCAAGCGACTGACCTTGTTCGGTGTCTCGAACAAACTGCGTAGCAAGGCACAACGTGCGTCGGCCGTTCCTCGCTTCACAGCCGACATCCTGTCGCATGTGAATGCCGGTCGCATCCAGCCGCTGGTCGACCGCGTGTTCGAGTTTTCGCAGCTGCCCGAAGCCAAGACCGTGATGGAGGCAGGCGGACACGTTGGAAAGCTCATCTTGCGTTTGCCCGCCGCGGCCTGACAAACATTACAAAAAACCCACAGGAGACACCCATGAACAAACTGCAATTGGTACTCGCGCTCGCCTTGAGTGCATCGGTCTGGAACACCCAGGCGCAAACCACGCCCTATCCGTCCAAACCGATCCGACTGGTGGTCGGTTTCGCGCCTGGTGGTGCCGCCGACTATGTGGCGCGAGCCATGAGTGATGCGTTCGGCAAGGCGCTGGGCCAGTCGGTGGTGGTCGATAACAAGCCGGGCAACGGCTCAAGCATCGCGGCGGATCTGGTCGCCAAAGCCTCGCCCGATGGCTACACGATCCTGATCGCCAGCCCCAGCAGCATATCGGTGAATCCGGCGCTCAATGCCAAGCTGACCTACAAGCCGTCGGATCTGCAGCCGGTGACCAAGATCACTACGTCGCCGTTGGTATTGGCAGTCAACGCCGATACCAACATTCGTTCGGTGCAGGACCTGGTGGCTCTGGCCAAGAAAGACCCGGGCAAGCTCAATTACTCCTCGTCAGGCAACGGATCGGCGCCACATCTGGGCGCCGCCTTGTTTTCGATGCAGACCGGTACCCAGATGACACATGTGCCTTATCGTGGCGGTGCGCTCGCGGTGCAGTCGGTGATGGCAGGCGACACCCAGCTCACGTTCGGTACCTCGCCGTCGGTACTTCCTCAGACCAAGGGCGGGCGGCTGCGCGCCATTGCCGTGAGCACCCGCGAGCGCTCGCCGTTGGTGCCCGATCTGCCCGGCATGAAGGAAGCCGGCTTGCCGGACTACAACCTGGAGTTCTGGTACGGGGTGTTTCTGCCAGCCGGCACGCCAGCAGCGATCGCGACCAAGATCCATGCGGCGGTTAGTGCGGCCATGTTGCAGCCTAGCGTGAAGGCTGCAATGGAGCGTGAAGGTACCGAGGTTTCCTTGTCCGGCTCACCGGATGCGTTCAGCAAGTTTCTGGTGGAAGACGGCAAATTCTGGGTCAATCTGGTGAAGGGCGCCAACGTGACGGTGGATTGACGATTTCGTGCCGCCTGGCCGGAATTTGCGCTTGAAAAGGGGGGCGCGCCCAGAATGAAAAAAGGCCACCCTCGGGTGGCCTTTGACACGTCAGACTCGTTCGAACCGAATCAGTTGAAATACTCCGACACCGCTTTCCACTTGCCGTCGGTGATCTGGGACAGGCGCGATGCGTCGCTGCCCAGACGCTTTGTCGGCGAGAAGGTCTGCTTTGCGCCGCCGAACATGTCGGGTTCGATCACCATCGTATCCATCACCTTGATGAAGCTGTCGGTGCTCAGATTGGCGCCGGCCTTGCCTGCCACCTTGGCGAACGTGTCGATGATGTAGTAGCCGTAGACCGAGAACACAGTGGGTTCCTCATTGAACTTGGTCATGTACTTGGTGGCCCAGAAACGCACCGGCTGCGAGGCTGCGTCCAGGTAGGGGTTCTGCACGGTCATGGTGGCATACAGGCCGTTCATGGCCGGGCCGCCGAGCTTGTGAATCAGGTCCGTGTAGGAAGCGCTAGAGCCCAGGAAGGTCGGGTTGTACCCCAACTTGCGCGCGGTTCCGATGGCACCGATGGTCTCGCGGATGATGGTGCCCAGCACGATCATGTCGCAACCGGCTGCCTGCATCTTCTGCACCTGCGACGAGAAGTCCGTGGCGCCACGCTTGTAGGTGGTTTCTTCGGCGAACTTCATACCCATGGTCTTGAGGCCATCTTCGGCGCCGCGTTTGACCTCCAGGCCGAACTCGTCGTCCTGGTACATGGTGCACACCTTCTTGGCGCCTTTTTCCTTCGCCAGTTTGGGCGCAGCATTGCGCATCTGGTCATAGTAGGTTGCAGCGTAAGAGTACTTGAGCTTGTGGAACGGCTCGTACATCTCGCGCGCGGCCGTGACCGGGAAGAAGTTGATGACATTCTTCTCGAACTGGATCGGCATTGCCGCCATGTTCTGCGCCGTGCCGATATGGCCGACCATCATGAAGATCTTGTCCTGGTTGACCAGCTTTTGCGCGGCCAGCACCGCCTTCTTCGGGTCGTAGGCGGAATCCTCGATGTTGAGTTTGATCTTGCGGCCGTTGATGCCGCCTTGCTCGTTGATCTCGTCGACTCGCAGCATCATGCCCAGCCGGACCTGCTTGCCGAAGCCGGCGATCGGACCCGACAGGTCCTGGATCGAGCCCAGCATGATCTCGTCTTTCGAGACCCCTTGTGATGCCTTCTGGGCCTGGGCGGCCCCGGCAGCGACCAGCGCGAGCGCGGCCAGAATGGCGGATGTCATATTGAGTTTCATGGTTTGTCTCCTTCGTGGTTAACCGTACATTGCCTCGATCTGAGGCGAATATTTCTTTTCGACCAGCTTGCGTTTGAGCTTCATTGTGGGTGTGAGTTCCTCGTCCTCGGCACTGAGCTGGGTGTCGAGCAAAAAGAACTTCTTGATCTGCTCTACACGCGCAAACTTCTTGTTGACCCGGTCGATTTCCAGCTGGATCAGGTTTTGCACTTCTGCAGAGCGCGTCAGGCTGGCATAGTTGGAGAATGGTACGTCGTTGTCCTGCGCGTATTTTTCGACGTTTTCCTGATCGATCATGATGATCGCTGTCAGGTAGGGCCGCTTGTCGCCAATCACCACCGCGTCGGTGATGTAGGGGCAGAACTTGAGGTCGTTCTCCAACTCGCTCGGCGTCACGTTCTTGCCACCGGCGGTGATGATGATGTCCTTCATCCGGTCGGTGATCGTGAAGTAGCCCTCCGAATCCATGGTGCCGACGTCGCCAGTATGCAGCCAGCCGTCCTTGTCGATGGTTTCCGCGGTTTTCTCGGGCAGGTTCAGGTATCCCGCAAAAACGTTCTTGCCGCGCACCAGGATCTCGCCGGTGGCCGGGTCGAGTTTCATCTCGTTGAATGCGGCCGCAGGGCCGATGCTGCCGGGCTTCATACGACTGGCCGGAACTCCGCTCGAACCGCCGCAGGTCTCGGTCATGCCCCATACCTCGAGCATGGGAACCCCCAATGCCAGATACCAGCGGATCAGGTCGGACGAGATCGGCGCGGCGCCGGTGAACAGCACCCTTGAGCGGTGAATGCCGATCATCTTGCGCACATTGTTCAGCGCCAGCCAGCCGGCCACATGGTATTGCAGCTTGAGCCAGGCGCTCACCGGCTGCCGGGCCAGCACACGGTCAGCGATCTGCGTACCTACACCAATGCTCCAGCCATAAACCAGCTGCTGCAGGCTGCCCGCCTCCTTGAGTGCGATCAGTACGCCGGAATAAAACTTTTCCCAGACCCGTGGCACCGCTACGAATACCGTGGGCGCGATCTCGCGCACGTTTTCGGGAATGGTTTCCGGGTTCTCGACAAAATTGAGCTTGGCGCCGGTATACAGGGCGTGGTACTCGCCGCCCATGCGTTCGGCGATATGGCACAGCGGCAAAAAACACATGCGCTCGTCGTCTTCGTTCTGCGTGACCAGCGAGTTGTAACCGCGCATGGTGTAGACCAGACCGCTGTGCAGATGCATCGCGCCTTTGGACTTGCCGGTGGTACCCGAGGTGTAGACCAGGATGGCCAGATCTCCGGGTTTCACGCTGTCCGAACGCTGTTGTACGGCCTCAGGATGTGCGGTGTTGTATTCGCGACCGAGCTTGCGCAAACCGGCCAGGCTGATGACGCCGGGGTCGTCCAGTTCACGCAGGCCGTCCATATCGATCACGACGATCTTGCGCAGCAGGGGCAGGCCGTCACGCACCTCCAGTGCCTTGTCCAGTTGTTCGTCGTCCTCGACGAACAAAACCGTGGTGCGCGAGTCTTCGCACAGGTAATGCACCTGGCTGGGCGCGTCGGTCGGGTAGATGCCGTTGGAAACGCCACCGGCACACAGGATGGCCAGATCGGCGACCACCCATTCGACCACCGTGTTGGACAAAATGGCGGCGCAGTCGTGCGGCTGGAAATCGAGCGCCAGCAAACCACCGGCGATTTCACGTACGGCCGTCGCCGTTTCGTTCCAGCTCCAGCTGCGCCAAATGCCCAGATGCTTCTGGCGCATCCAGACCAGCGGGCCGCGCTTCTTCACCCCGTTCCAGAAGATCTGCGGAATGGTTTCGCCGTCCAGCACACTGGCCGTGCTGGGTTGAATATGGCTCAGGTCCCAGATCTGGTTCATGCCGGGCCCCCTGCGCTTGATTGCTCCTGCGTCACAGCATCATCTCCAGTTCTTCTTCTTCTTCCAGCGCCGCTCATCGCGCTGGCCCTCTTGCTTCATGCCGAGGTAGAACTCCTTGATGTCCTCCTTCTCGCGCAGTCGGGCGCAGGTGTCTTCCATGACGATGCGGCCGTTTTCCAGCACATAGCCGTAGTCCGAGGCATTGAGCGCCATGTTGGCGTTTTGTTCCACCAGCAAGATAGTGGTGCCGCGCTCGCGGTTGATGCGCACGACAATCTCGAAGATTTCCTTGGTCAGCTTCGGAGACAGGCCCAGGCTGGGTTCGTCGAGCAACATCAGGTCGGGCTTGGCCATCAAGGCGCGCGATATGGACAACATCTGCTGCTGCCCGCCAGACAGCAGGCCGGCGTCCTGGCCGGCGCGTTCCTTCAGGATCGGGAAGTACGTGAATACCGCCTCGATGTCCCGGGCCACGCCGTCGGCATCGCTGCGGGTGTAGGCGCCCATCAGCAGGTTGTCGCGCACGCTGAGCAGCGGAAACACTTCGCGGCCTTCCGGCACATGCGAGAGCCCCTGCTGCACGATGAAGGCCGGGTCCTTGGCGGTGATGTCCTCGCCCTTGAACTCGACCGAACCCTTGCGCGGATCAATGATGCCCGAGATGGTCTTGAGAATGGTCGTCTTGCCGGCACCGTTGGATCCCAGCACCGTGCCGATCTCGCCACGGCGCACTTGCAGGCTGACACCGCGGATCGCTCGGATCGGGCCATAAGCGCTCTCGACGTTGAGCAGCTTGAGCACCGGCTGGTCACTGACGGGTACGGGTGTGGTGCTCATGAGATGGCCCCCACGCTTGTCACCAGGTGTACGGCGCTGCTCATGGCGTCCTCCGCAGCGACGACACATCGTCGATTGAACCCAGGTAGGCCTCGATCACGCCGGGATCGTTCTGCACCTCCCGCGGCGTGCCCATGGCGAGCACAGCGCCCTGGTTCATCGCCACAACACGGTCCGACACTTTGGACACCAGCGACATATCGTGTTCGACCATCAGCACGGTGATGCCCAGTTCGTTCTTGATATCGGCGATCCAGAAAGCCATGTCGTCGGTTTCCTCCACATTCAGTCCCGAGGACGGCTCGTCCAGCAACAGCAGCTTGGGTTCGGTACACAAGGCGCGTCCGAGTTCGACCACTTTGCGTACGCCATAGGGCAGGCCGGCTACCATCGCGTCGCGATGGTGTTGCAGGTCGAGGAAGTCGATGACCTTTTCCGCCTTCTCGCGCGCCTCGATTTCCGCCGCCATGGTCTTGCCGGTGAAAAAAAGCTCGCTCCAGAAACCGGTCTTGCGGTGCGTGTGGCCGCCAATGAGCAGGTTGTGCAGCACCGATGCATGCTCGAACAGTTCGATGTTCTGGAACGTGCGCGCGATACCCAGAGCTGCGATATCGTGCGGCGGGTGGTTGATCAGGTTCTCGCCCAGATAGGTGATCTGGCCGATGGTCGGTGTGTAGATGCGGCTGATCAGGTTGAACACCGTGGTCTTGCCCGCGCCATTTGGCCCGATCAGCGTGAACACCTCGCCGGGCATCACGTCGAAGCTGACGTTGTCTACTGCCACCACGCCACCAAAGCGTACGGTCAGGTCTTTTGCGGAAAGCAGAATTTCGCTCATCGCAGGCGGTCCGATTTCTGGAAGGATTTCTGCCGCTTGAACATTCCCTTGCGGTAGAACGGGAAGGTTTGCAGATAAGTGCGAATCTTGAGCCAGCGGCCGTACAGGCCCATGGGCTCGAACAGTACGAAACCAATCAGCACCAGGCCATAAACGAGGCCTTGCAGGCCTGGCGCCTGGCCGATGAAGGTCGGCAGGTGGTCCTTGCTCAGCGATATGAGCTGAGGCATGGAGATCAGGAAAATCGCACCCAGGAAGGCCCCATGCACCGAGCCTAGGCCACCAATGACCACCATCAGCAACAGGTCGATGGATTGCAGGATGTTGAACTGGTCTGGCGAAATGAAGCGCAGTTTGTGCGCGTACAGGGCGCCGGCGACACCGGCCAGCGCGGCCGAGATCGCGAACGACAAAGTCTTGTAGCGCGCCAGGTTGATACCCATGCTCTGTGCGGATATTTCAGAGTCGCGAATCGCCACAAAGGCGCGCCCGGTGGCAGATCGCAACAGATTGAGAATGCCCAGCGTCGCGGCGATGGTGATCACCAGGCACAGGATATAGAACTCGGTGGCTGAACCCAGCACCCAGCCAAACATGTCGGGCGACTTCACGCTCATGCCTGAATTGCCGCCGGTGACCGACTCCCAGCGCGCGAATACTTCCTCGACGATGAAGCCGAAGGCAATGGTGGCGATACCCAGGTAGATACCCTTGACGCGCAAGGCGGGCAGTCCGACCACCACACCCACTGCGGCCGAGATGCCACCGGCAAGTGCCAGCGCGAACGGGAACGGCAGCCCCATGTTGGTGAAGACGCCCTGGGTATATGCACCCACACCCAGGAAGGCGGCATGGCCGATCGAGAACTGCCCGGTGAAACCGGCCAGCAACATCAGTCCCAGGCCTGCGATCGCGTAGATCAGGATGAAGGTTAGCTGGGCCAGCCAGTATTCGTCGATGACCCACGGCGCTGCAACCAGGAACAGCAGCATGGCCCCGTACCAGAACACGTGGCCGCCATGCTTGGCGAGGCGGATGTCCTGGGCGTAGTCGGTCTTGAAGATGAATCGCATGGTAAATAGTCGGGGCCAGGTCCAGCGGCTTGTCCGCCGCGGTCCGACCCGCAAGTCCTCAGACTTTTTTCCTTAGTTTTTCGCCAAAAAGTCCATTGGGCTTGACCATCAACATGATCAACACCACCACGTACGGTGCCACATCCTTGACGCCGGCCGGCGCATAAAAGCCGGCCAGGGACTCGACGATTCCAATGATCAGTCCGCCAACAATGGCGCCCGGCAAACTGCCGAAGCCACCCACCACCGCCGCCGGAAAAGCCTTCAGCCCGATGAATCCCATGTTGGCGTGCACGAAGGTGATTGGGGCCAGCAGCAGGCCGGCAATGGCCGCGACGGCAGCTGCCAGCGCCCAGACCAGGCCATTGATGCGTTTGACGGGTATGCCCATGTAATAGGCCGCCAGCTGGTTCTGCGACGAAGCCTGCATGGCGACGCCGATCTTGCTGTACTTGAACAAGGCGTAGAGCAACGCACACAACACAGCGGTGACTGCAATCACGACCGACTGCTCGACGTTGATCACGAGCGTTCCCAGACGCCAGATCTGGTCTTTATAGGGCACCGGCATGGTGTGGGTTTCGGTGCCGATGACAGGAATCATGGTGATGGCGCCGCGTGCAACATAGCCGATGCCGATGGTCAGCATCACGATGGTGAAAGCCGGCTGCCCCAGGATGGGACGGATCACGACCCGCTCGATCAGGAAGCCAAACAGCCCCATCCCGGCGATGGCGCAGATCACGGCCAGCCAGAACGGAAACCCGAGCACGGTCATGCACGCCAGGCCGCCGAAGGCGCCGAGCATCATCAGGTCGCCCTGGGCAAAGCTCACCGTTTCCGTGCCTTTGTAAATCAGCACGAATCCCAAGGCGATCAGTCCGTAAATGCAGCCTTGTGCAATGCCACTGATCAACAGTTGCAGAAAAATCACGCAGTCCCCTCGTCTTGTCTTGCTTCGTTTATAGCGGGTATGCGGCGAATCGTGCTGAGGGTTGTCCCCGATAGGCACCGCAAAAGACACGCGCATCTAATGCCAACCATGACCATCAATGTGCAAACCAGTCGTTACGGCACGGTCACCTTGGTGACACTGCGCCGACCCGATGTCCGAAATGCCGTGGATGCGCCCACGGCCCTTGCGCTTTATCAGGCCTTTTTGGCATTCGATGCCGATCCCGATGCCAGCGTCGCGGTATTCCATGGTGACAACGGGCACTTCTGTGCGGGCTGGGACTTGCAGGCTGCGGCGCGCGATGCCGATCAATCCGCGACCCGTGCGCAAGCACTGGCGTCGGCGTTCGACTTCGATCCGTTGGACACCGCGGTGCAGGGGCCGATGGGCCCGTCGCGCCTGTTGCTTTCAAAACCAGTGATTGCCGCCGTCAGCGGGGCTGCGGTTGCCGGTGGCATGGAGCTGGCATTGTGGTGCGACATGCGGGTGATGGAGCAGGATGCCTTTTTCGGCATCTACTGCCGCCGTTTCGGTGTGCCGCTGATTGACGGCGGCACGGTGCGCCTGCCGCGCCTGATCGGCATGGGCCATGCGATGGATTTGATCCTGACCGGGCGCAGGGTCGATCCGCCCGAGGCCTTGCAGATGGGCCTGTGCAACCGTGTGGTGCCCACCGGGACCGCTCTGGCCGCGGCGCTGGAACTCGCACAGCAGTTGGCGGCATTTCCCCAGGCCACGATGCGGGCCGACCGTGCCAGCGCTTATGCGCAGTGGGATCTGCCAATGGCGCAGGCGCTGCACCAGGAATGGGAACGCGGCAAGGGTTGCATGGGCGAGGCCTTGTTGGGCGCCAGCCGTTTCGCCGGCGGCGTCGGCCGGCACGGCAAGTTTTAGCAGTCCGTCGCTGTGGCAGGCGGGATCTCGCGCGGCTTGCCGGTGTCGTCTACCGCCACGTAGGTCAGCGACGCTTCGGTCACCTTGACGTACTTTCCCTGGCTGCGGAACTGCTCGGCGTATACCTCCACCTGCACGGTCACCGAAGTGCGACCGATCCGGGTCACCGACGCAAAAAACGACAGGATGTCGCCGACCCGCACCGGCTGCTTGAAGATGAACTGGTTCACTGCCACCGTAACCTGCCGCCCCTGGGTGTGGCGCGCCGGCAATACTGCTCCGGCCAGGTCGACCTGGGCCATGACCCAGCCACCGAAGATGTCGCCGTTGGCGTTGCAGTCGGCCGGCATCGGGATGACTTTGAGCACCAGCTCCTTGTCGGTGGGCAACAAGACCTGGAGCGCGCTGGAATGGGTGGAGTTGGTCACAATGGAGTCCTGATGCAAAAAAGCGCGCTGCGCGCCCGTGGTGGCGCCGCAGCGCCTTTTTTTGTGCTTACCTGATTCACCGGATTGTCCCGCATGCGCCAAGCCGCCCCTGTTTCTTCGCCCACCGTTCCTTTGCCGGGCCACAGTGCCGGCCAGGAGCGGCGCTCCGACTGGGTCACGCTGAGCCGGCTGCTGCCCTATCTGCTGGAATACAAGTGGCGTGTCGTGGCCGCGCTGACGTTCATGGTCGGTGCCAAGCTGGCCAATATCGGCGTGCCGCTGCTGCTAAAAGAGCTGGTCGACGGCCTGAGCCCCAATGGCGGCCGCAACCTGGCGCAGGCCGCGCCCGCCGAGCTGATGCAGGCCGTGCTGGTGGTGCCGGTCGCATTGCTGTTCGGCTACGGCCTGCTGCGCCTGTCGACCACGCTGTTCACCGAACTGCGCGAACTGGTGTTCGCCAAGGCGACGGAGGGCGCAGCCCGATCCATATCGCTGCAGGTGTTCCGACACCTGCACGCGCTCAGCCTGCGCTTTCACCTGGACCGCCAGACTGGCGGCATGACGCGTGACATCGAACGCGGCACGCGCGGCGTGCATTCGCTGATTTCGTATTCGCTTTACAGCATCGGCCCGACGCTGATCGAGGTGACGCTGGTGCTGACCTTGCTGGCGGTGAAGTTCGATATCTGGTTTGCCTGGATCACGATCATTGCGCTGGTGGTCTACATCACCTTCACGGTCACGGTGACGCAGTGGCGCACCCAGTTCCGGCGCCAGATGAACGAGCTCGATTCGACGGCGCACAGCCGTGCCATCGATTCGCTGCTGAACTACGAGACCGTCAAGTATTTCAACAACGAAGAGTTTGAAGCGGGTCGCTACGACCAGAGCCTGGAGCGTTATCGCAAGGCAGCCATCAAGAGCCAGCAAACGCTGAGCCTGCTCAACACCGGCCAGCAGCTGATCATTGCCGCCTCGCTGGTGGCCATGTTGTACCGCGCCACCCAGGGTGTTGTCGACGGCCGCATGACGCTGGGCGACCTGGTCATGGTCAATGCCTTCATGATCCAGCTATATATACCGCTCGGGTTCCTGGGTACCTTGTATCGCGAGATCAAGCAGAGCCTGACTGACCTGGACAAGATGTTTCGGTTGATGGAGCAGCAGCGCGAGATCGCCGATCCTGCCGATGCGCCGCCTCTGGCACTTATTGGCGAGCCCACGATCCGCTTCGAGCATGTGGACTTCGCTTACGACAATGGGATTGCGGCGAGCGGCACGTCTGCCACCCGCAGCATCCTGCACGACATCAGTTTCGAGATCCCGGCCGGCAAGACCGTCGCGGTGGTCGGCCCGTCGGGGGCCGGCAAGTCGACGCTGGCACGCCTGCTTTACCGCTTTTACGACGTGCAGGGCGGGCGCATCACGATTGCCGGGCAGGATATCCGCGCCGTAACCCAGTCCAGTGTGCGCCGGGCCATAGGCATCGTGCCCCAGGACACGGTGCTGTTCAACGACACGATTGCCTACAACATCGCCTATGGCGCAACGGGTGCGAGCCAGGAGCAGGTCGAGCAGGCGGCGCGCGCAGCGCATATCCACGATTTCATCATCAGCACGCCGGCTGGCTACCAGGCCATGGTCGGCGAACGCGGGCTGAAGTTGTCGGGTGGTGAGAAGCAGCGCGTGGCCATCGCTCGCACGTTGCTCAAGAATCCGCCGATCCTGATCTTCGACGAGGCCACCAGCGCGCTGGATTCGGCCAATGAGCGGGCAATTCAGGCCGAGCTGCGTTTGGTGGCGCGCGACAAGACCACGCTGGTGATTGCACACCGCTTGTCAACCGTGGTCGATGCCCATGAAATCCTGGTGATGGATGGCGGGCGCATCGTCGAACGTGGCGCACACGCGCAATTGGTGGCTGCCAAGGGACGTTATGCCCAGATGTGGGCGATGCAGCAGTCGAGCGAAAAGAGCGACACCACTGACGCTTGAAGCGGCACGCTGGCGGCTCGCGTCTGGGATGTATGGGGTCAGGTCCTGGGTTCCTGACATTGGTATGCCTATAAATTGAAAGTGGTAGTGACTAGCGGACCACTTGATTCCTAGAATGGATCGGGATGCAATGCAGGCCAGCTGGCAAGCTAGCCTTTTTTCTTGAACCCTGATGGAGATTCCAGCTATGAAACAAGGTGTACTTCAGCGCGTTTTGCCGATCATCGCGGTCATGACAGCGGCCATGGCTGCGGGTCCTGCGGCTGCCCAGTTAACCGTCGTGTCGTTTGGAGGTTCCTATCAGGAGGCGCAGAGCAAGGCCGTGTTCCAGCCTGCCGCAAAAGCGATGGGTATCACGGTCAAGGAAGAAACCTATACCGGAATCGGTGACTTGCGGTTGAAAGCCAAGGCCGGAGCGGTAACCTGGGACCTGGTTACCAGTGGAGCTGGCGGCTCGGCGCGAGCGGGTTCAGAGGGGATTCTGGAGAAAATCGACTACAAGATGGTCGATGTTTCGAATTTTGTTCCCGGCACCTTCGGTGAATACTATGTGGGAGGCGATATCTTCTCGACCGTGCTTGCATGGAATACCAAAACGTATGGCGACAAAGGCCCTCAGAACTGGGCTGATTTCTGGGATGTCAAGAAGTTTCCCGGCAAGCGCTCCATGCGCAACAGCTATGCGGGCATGCTGGAGCCGGCACTGATGGCAGATGGGGTTCCACCCAACAAGGTTTACGAGGTGCTCAGTGCCCCCGGCGGCATCGAGCGCGCGATCAAGAAGATCAAGGAATTGAAGCCGCACATCGCAGTGTTCTGGGCCAGCGGCGCGCAGCATGCGCAGTTGATGAAGGACGGCGAGG
>JBKJRR010000185.1:0-5856 GCA_046594635.1 Burkholderiaceae bacterium | reverse complement strand
CGGTCTGGCTAGTGGTTGAAAAGGACCTGCCGGCGTTGGCCGCGGCTGTGAACCGCATGAATATGCGCTTGACCCCACCAGTCTGAATCGAGCGGCCACTAGTGCGTCGGACATGCGGCAGCTCCTGGCCGACAAGAGCCGATGGCGGAGCGCCAGCCAGTACCCGCTTTCGCAGCAAACACGACGGCCACGGTCACGCTATCGGATTTCTCTGGCGGGGGCAACTGATGCCAGGGAGCCGACCTCAGGACCGCTCCAGTGCATTCGGATGTCATGGCCAAAAAAGACAGGTCCCAAATGAGTGCTCGATGCCTAGTCTCTGGCTTTTGGCAACCGCAAATAGAGAAAATTTTTGTTTTTTAAGGATGATCTTTTTCACGCTGTCGGGAGCCCTTGGCATTTTTGAATTTTCCACAACAAGGTCGGTCTTGCTCTGTGTGCTCAATCAAGACTTTTTGAATTCCCACCAGCCAAGCCCTGAGCCAGCACTTCGAAGACCACGCGAATCCGCCGCAACGTGCGCAGTTCGCGGTGGCTGACCAGCCAGATCGGGAAGTGCACAGGGGGAACTTCGTTCAGTACGCGGACGATACCCGGGGTCTCAAGCGCGACATCATCCATCATCGCTCCGATACCCAGGCCATGGCGTACCAGAGACCAGTGGGCGACTGAATGGTCCGCATAGCAACTGAAGTTAGCCTCGGTCAGCGCAAGCCCGTGCGCGCGCAAATAACCCAGGAACTGGCCTGAGCGGTCAGCACCCACAAACGTCAGATTGGCCGCATCTGCGGCACTGCGCGGATGTCCGTGCGCTTTCACCCAGTCTTCTGATGCATAGAAGTGGGCCGACGCCTGGCGGATCAACCGGGCGATAAGGTCCGGCTGCTGCGGCTTGACATGGCGAATGGCAATGTCGGCCTCGCGGCGCTGCAGGTCGCTGAGCGCATTGGACGAGATCACCTCAATCGCAATGCCCGGCTCTTGCTCGCGCAGCCGCTGCACCAGCGGCGGAAGCAAGTAGGCAGCCACCACGTCGGTCGCAGACACTGAGACCACGCCGCCCACAGACGTGGACCGGCCGGTAGCCGCCAAGCTGAGGGCCTCGGCGGCTGATCCCATTGCGCGTGCATGTTCCAGCAGGTCCAGCCCCGTCGGCGTCAGCGCCATTGCCTTGCCAACGCGCTCAAAAAGTGTTACGCCCATACTTCGCTCAATGGCGGCGACCTGGCGGCTCAGGGTAGGCTGGGTTAGGCCCAACTTGCGGGCCGCCGCTGATAGTGAGCCCATTTCGGCAGTTTCGAGAAACGCTTTTAATTGATTCCAGTCGAGTTTATCCATACGCAAATGTATATCTTCACTGCAATTATTCGCAATTCCCTGCGGTGTTTTGCATGGATACCATTCAGCCTCTGCCCACTAAATGACTTTTGTCTCCATCACATGCCTACACCCGCAATCAGTCCACTTGCCGCACCGCCGCCCCAAGCCGATGGAATGGCACCTGTCCGCAAAGCCCTCTTTTGGGACCGCGTCGCGCGCAAATACGCAGCCGACCCGATTGCCGACCTGGCAGGCTACGAGACCACGCTGCGGCGCGTACAAGGTTTGCTGTCGGTCAAGCACGACGTGCTGGAGATCGGATGTGGCACAGGGTCCACGGCACTGCGCTTGGCGCCCTTTGTTCGGCACTTGCAGGCGACCGACGTTTCGACCGCGATGATCGCCATTGCCCGCGAAAAGTTGGCGGCTGCGCCGATGCCGCAGCTGAACTTTGCATTGGCCGACGCCGACGTGCCCGGTTTTGGACAAAGCGCTTACGACGTCGCATTGGCCTTCAACCTGCTGCACCTGGTGAGTGACCTTGAACGCACGTTGGCTCTTGCGGCCAAGGCCTTGCGCCCAGGGGGCTTGCTCATTTCAAAGACGCCCTGTATCGCAGAGATGAATCCGCTCATCCCCTACGTCGCGCTGCCGCTGATGCGAGCAATCGGCAAGGCGCCCCACGTGTTGTGCTTTAACGGCGATGAGCTGCAGTGGGCCATCACCCGGCAGGGCCTGGAGATCGTGTCGGTCGAGCGACATGGTACGCGGGGCAAGGACATCCGGGTCTTCATCGTCGCCCGCAAGCCAGCCTGAGCTACCCATTTCCACTTGCAGACCCTGCTGAATATAAAGGCTGGGCTTGCGTTCGCCAGCACGGTTTTGCAAGCCCGCTCTATCGTCATTCAACCTTTTCAACCCAACCCATAAAGCGGTTTAAGACCCTTCGATTTATCACTCCCCTTGCCGCGGCTCGGAGGACCGGGCCGCGATCACGCCGCCTGCTCAAAATCTTCGCGCTCTGGCACCCCGGGGCGGTGCCCGGGCCTGCAGCGCCAGGTGGGTAAGAATCCGATCTGTCAGCGCCGAACAAGGTTGTCGTCAACCTACGCCCGAATGGCTGCCATGAGTGAGTTGGGTTACTGTCATTCGCCAGCCTTTGCTGACCGACTCTCGCTGTCTCGCCTTGCCGGATAACGTTCTTGGAACTCGCCGCTCGAGCCAAATGTCAAAAATGGAGCGCGATCAATCTCGACACTGCAGCGGATGCGGTCATTTGTGTAAGAAAACCGAGTGTCCGGCCTCGCCCAGTTCGGTCATTCAATAAAATCCGTTGCCTGCAGGAGCACGATCTGCGGGATCACCAAACCCATGGCCTTGGCGGTTTTCAAGTTGATGACCAGCCTGAAACGCGCCGGTTCCTCCATCAGAATGTCGCCTGGCTGGGCGCCTTTGAAGATCTTGTCAATCATCCAGGCATCGCGCTTGGCCATCGCGAAGAAGTCCGCTGAGTAACTTAGCAGGCCGCCGCGAAGTACCGGTTGGTCGATGGAATAATGCGCCGGCAGTTTGTGGCGAGCGGCAAACTCTATGATCCCTCCCACATGCTCGATGAGCATGCCGGCCATTCCCACGTTGACGGCGTTCGGGCGGTCAATCAACAGCTTCGCCAATGCAGAGTCAAGGTCAGCTACGGTGCGAACCGGGAAGTTGCTCAAACGGATCCGGAGCGACTTGGCGACAACGTTATTCTGGCGGAGGTAATTACCTATCCCAGGAAAGTCTGGATCAAAAATCATCGCCACGTGCGATGTCTGTGGGACCAATTCGCGCAGGATTTGAAAGGTTTTCGCCCACAGGTCAGGCGAAACGGAAGTAGTACCCGTGATATTCCCGCCCGGACTAGCCAACGACTTGATCAGACCCAATTCAACCGGCATCGTGGCATACATCATGACGACTGGAATCGTCGTCGTAAACCGTTTCAGTGCCAGGCCGTCACTGATCAACAAGCCAATCAACAAGTCAGGCTTGGTCTCGACCAACTTTGCCGCGAGCTTTGACAACAGTTCAGGTTTACCCTGTGCATATTCGTAATCGATGTGCAGGTTGCGCCCCACCCAGTAGCCTAGCGGCGCCAGCGCATCGACAAAAAGCGGGGGCATGGTGGGCCCCACTGGGACAGACAACGACAACACTCCAATTCGCCAGACCTTTCCAGCCGTCTGCGCCAACACCAGCAGCGGAGCGCCGAGCGTGACACCGCCGACCATCGAGATGACGGAACGTCTTAGCATTTGCCCTCCCCACATTCATCTGGTAGTGAAGCGGATTGTCGGGCGTGGCCTTCAAGAAGACCCGGTACGTGCCGGCGTGTAAGAAATTATGCGCGCGCATATTCGGCGACACAAGTCGTCCAAACTGACCTTCTCTTCGTCAGATTCTCCTGTCGGAAAAAGGTGAATCACATGTCGGTTTCGCCGACCAAATGCCCGCAAAGGTCCCGCCGCTCCCTAGTCATGCGAACTGACATCAACCGTCATGCCACTGTCTTTCAAGCCGACCCCGCTGCTCCTCTCATGAAAACGTCGTGTTGCTGGAATTGACGTGTGGCCAATCGGACCACCCACGCGCATAATTCTGCGAAACGGGTTAGCGTCAGCAGCCAGTGACGCTGCCCAGTTCGAGGAGGGCTGATGCTGCGACGTTGCATTATTTCCATTGCCGGTGCAGTGCTACTGACAACACCGCGAGCGGGCCGCGCGCAACCACGGGAAACTCAAAAGGCCCATATCGGCATCCTGGTAGGCGGCAGCCTGGCGCAACGTGGTCATCTGGAACAGGCGCTCTTGCAGGGCCTGCGCGAGCAAGGCTATGTCGAGGGCAAGAATCTGGTCCTCGAACGCCGCTACGCTAACGGCGAAGTCGAGCAGACACCGAAATTCGCTCGCGAGCTGGCTGCGATGAAGCTCGACGCCGTGGTTACCACCTGTACGCCCTCGACCCGCGCCGCGCAACTGGCGCTAGGCTCGACGCCCATCATAATGGCGGCCGTTGCCGACCCTGTCGGGCAGCATTTGATCGCGAGCCTTGCCCGGCCAAGTGGCAATCTCACCGGGCTCTCCAGTCAGGCCGAAGACATCATGCCCAAGATGTTGCAGTTGTTCGCGAGCATCCTGCCAAAGCCAACTACGGTCGCAGTACTCACCGACACGAAAAGTGACGTTCACCCTCGCATGTGGACGGCACTCGGCCCGGTGGCGCAAACGCTCAATTTGAAACTTGTGAGGATCGACGTCGGAAGGCCCAGCGACGTGCACTTGCCCGCCGCATTCGACACGGCGGCGCAACAGAAGGTGGGCGCGATCTTCGTGTTGCCCGATGAACCGCTATTTCTCACCAGGCGCATGGAAATCGTGGCACTTGCGGCCAAGCACCGTCTGCCTGCCTTCTATGGAGCCAGAGAGTTCGTGGATGACGGCGGGCTGATGAGTTATGGAGAAAACTTGAGGGCAGCCTACCGCAACGCAGCCACCTACATCAAGCAAGTGGTACATGGCGCGACACCAGGCGATATGCCAGTTGCCCAGCCGACCAAGTTCGAGCTGGTGATCAACCTGAAAACGGCACGGTCGATTGGAGTTGCTGTGCCGCAATCGGTGCTGTTGCAGGCGACCGAGGTGATCGAGTGAGAAAGCGCGCACCTCCAACCTGCCCCGCTGCTCCGCCCACGACAGTGGCGCGTCGCTGGCCGGTTTGAACGGCGGCACTGAGTTCGGCAACGCCTTGCGGCAAAAAGCGAGGGAGCTTTTTCAAGCCTAGGTAGCGTAGTCGACATGGAGAACGAACATGGCGCGGCAAGTCTGCCCATTCACCCCAGCGCTTTGTCTCAGGTTGGCAGCGAGGCTCCGGTGCGGGGCGATACGACCACCGATAATTTTTGGCTTGGTGTCGCCGACGGCAGGACGGTTGTGTAAATTCATCTCCTCACCCTGAACGGCTGGTATCGCAGCAAACACGACGGTCACGGTCACGCTATCGGTTTGCTCCGGCGGGGGCAACTGGTGGCAGGAAGTAGTCAGTCGTTCCGTTCTTCCGCAATGTTTATTGGCAGGGGCATAGAGAGGCAGGTCAGCCCTGCGACAAGCTGAAAATCGGCACAGATATCACTTGTTTCTGCGCATCGCCGCTGGCCTGGAAGCCCCGAACTTGGCGGACGCACTGAGGTGAGCAGCCGGCAAGAGTGATCTCAAGCCAACCGCCCCCCTGCACCTCCCACAGCAACGGCGTGTCGCTGTAAGGTCGAACAGCGACACGGTATCCGGCAACGGGTTACGGGAAAAGTTCGGCAGGCTTTTTTCGAGCACTGGTAAGGCGGTCCGGAAGTTGAGAACAAACCAACTCACGGTAGGGTAGCAATTGGTCGGTCAGCCCAAAGCCGACGCCTGGTCGACAGCAAATAGATGCCATGGCTCGGGTATCCCCTTCAGCGTTTGCATTCCGCGATCGCCGAAACGCAGTCCGGAGCCTGCAACC
>JBKJRR010000135.1:0-6656 GCA_046594635.1 Burkholderiaceae bacterium | reverse complement strand
CATTCTTCACCCGCGCTTTCTCACATTGCTGGACCCGCACCCTGCAGTCAAGGAACTGGCAGACGCAGTTTCGGGCCCGTATCTCCTGATGATGGACGAAGTCACCAGGTGACGCCTGGCCAGATGGTGCTCGTCAACCACGAGTTCACGTTGCGACGCCGGGGAGGGAAAAACGATTTTCAAAATGCCGCCACGAGTTTCTTTCTAGGTACGTCCCTGACCTTCAACCTCGTTGCAACTTCGACGATAGATCTGGCGCAAGTTGCCACAATTGAGATCCAGGTGACGAATTGAATATTCATTGAAACCGGATATGACGTATGTGCGCTGCCGCACCGTCCGCTTGGCTGCAACTCCATATAGTCGCGCCATGGGAAGAACACGGGCCTTGGTCGGGACCGACCAGCGCGCCGCAGCGCGCACGACTCCTCCTGCCTGCCCGACCCCGGCACACCACCATTACCGAAGGGAAATTCCATGCTTTCACCACCGCGCTTGTTCGCTATTCTGATTCCGCTGCTGACGGCCTGCTTCATCGGCACTGCGCCGCAGCCCGCCGACGCGCAATCGCGTTCGGGCGTGCCCGAGATCAAAAGTTTCGACGTCAGCCTGAGCGACCAACTCGCACCGGGCAGCGAGGTCGGGTTCAGCCTCGAGGGCACGCCGCGAGGGCAGGCCCGTGTGCGCCTTGATGGCGTCAACAAGACCATCGTCCTGCGCGAAGTGGAAAGCGGCGTCTACGAAGGCATGTATACCCTGAGCCGGCGCGACCGGCTCAGGGTGCCGCCAACCGCACGGGCCACGCTGCGGGTGCGCAAGCTCGCCGTGGTGGCGATGCAGGTGCTTTCGGCACCCCCGCCAGCGGTCGCGGCCCGGCCAGCGCCGCCGCCTGCATCGGTGCCGGCCGTCCCGCCGGTCCCGGTTCCGGCGCAGGTCGCGCTGGTGATCGAGCGCTTCATAGTGGCTCCGGTGGCGCGAATCGAGCCCGGTGCCGAGTTGCGTTTCGCGCTGCTGGCAACGCCGGGCGCCCGCGCCTCATTCACGATCGACGACGTGGTACGGGATGTGGCAATGAACGAGGTACGGCCGGGCCGCTACGAAGGCGCCTACACCATTCGCCGGAATGACAACTTTCCCGCTTCGCTGAGTATCGTGGCCAACCTCCAGGGTAACGGCCAGACCGCGCGCGCGCCGTTGAACCAGGCATTGCTGGTCGACTCCAGGCCCCCAACCGTGCGCAACATGGCACCGGCCAATAACGAGGTAGTGGCCGGCAACCCGGTGACCGTGTCCGCCACCTTCGACGACCGTGGCGGCGTGGGCGTTGACCCTAAAGGCGTGAAGGTCTCGATCGACGGCCAGGACGTCACGCGCAACGCCAGCGTGACGGCGCAGTTCATAACCTGGCGAGGCGAGCTGCGTCCGGGGGCCCATCAGGTCGAGGTGACCGCTTCCGACGTCGCCGGCAATGCAGTGCGCCAGGCCTGGACCTTCAGCCTGTTGGCGCCGCAGGCTCCGGCGCCGGCGGCGGTGCTGCCCCTGCAGATCACCAGCCACGCCAACAATGCGCCTGTCGGCAACGGACCGGTGGAAGTGCGCGGCCGCACAGCGCCAGACGCAAAGGTCGACGTCCAGGTGCAGGCGATCGCCTCAGTGGCCGGCATGTTCGGCATCAACCAGCAGGTGCTCAATCAGACCCTGCGGGCCGACGCCAACGGCAACTTCGCGTTCACGTTCCAGTCGCCGGTGCCGGTGCCCGGGACGCGCTACGAGGCCGGCATCACCGCGACCCGGGGCGATCTGATACGGGAAACAAAGCTGGTGCTGTTCCAGCAGCGATGATCGCGCCGCGCGCCGGCGTGGTTGCGGATAGACTCAAGCACCAATCGATGAAATTTCAATTTTCGGGGGACGCACCACATTGTGAATGCGTACTTGCCGCCCGGTCGTAGCACCCGGTGCGATTCGGCAATCGCCTTCTCGGGTTGCGCAAGATGGTTGAGCCTTGTGACTTTCGAGGCTAGATCACGGCCTTCGGTGCCAGTGACTACCACCCTGGATTGCACTTGCTCCGGTTCAGCTTTTGGGTACTTGACGCGTTGTACAAGGGGTCGAGGCAGGGTCGATTCGAGGCAGATGTAAGCGGGTGGGCACTTCCCTCGTTACGGACCCGCCTCCCGAAGCACTGACTTGAGCGCCGGCAGCGCGAGTAACTCCTCAGCATCAAGTAGCAGCCAGAAACCGTGCTTTGACACGTGCGTAACTTCAGCTTCCGAAGTGAAAATTCCAGGCATCGTGAATCTCCTTGATGTGGGCTTGGACCACAGTTTGCGCTTCGTTCAACTGGCGGCTCGTCAAACCTGTACAGGTTGCCAGCGTAACGGTCGGAACAAGCCAAAATTTTGCCTCTCCGTCAGGATGGGCCACATGAACGTGCACCCAAGTCTCCTCCCTTGAGAAGAAGAACAAACGGAATTTTCAGTCGCGTACAACCGTAGGCGCCATTTCGACACTGTAACGTTCAACGGCTTCGAATGGTTTAACGTGAAGATGACCGGGCCACAACACATTGCGGCGAAGCAAGCTCCTGCTGTTGTGGGCCCGTGTCGATTGACATGTTGTCCGTCGAGCCGTTCCCGCGCGACACCCGTGGTGCTAGTCTGAACCCATGAATGCGCGTGTAGACCACCTTCTTGACGAGGTCCTCGGCCTTCCGGTCGAGGAGCGCTCAGCCTTGGCGGTTGCTCTCCTCGACGGCCTTGAAACGGCCGACGAGGCGACAGTCTCTGAGCTGTG
The DNA here is from genome assembly GCA_046594635.1 of Burkholderiaceae bacterium. Classification (GTDB taxonomy): domain Bacteria; phylum Pseudomonadota; class Gammaproteobacteria; order Burkholderiales; family Burkholderiaceae_C; genus CAISIP01. The sequence continues at coordinate 3,860 of JBKJRR010000135.1, read as the reverse complement.
GCGCGCCGAAGTAAACCAACGCCGAGCCGAGTTGCGAGCCGGGCGCGTGCAAGCCACTCCCTGGGCTGAAGTTCGCCAGCGCCTTGGCTCCCTGTGAGTTCCTTCGAACCGGCACTAAACGCCTAAGTAGCCATTTTCAGCAATTCGCACCGTGCAAGAACTGCCAGGCCACAGTGATGTCAGCACCCCCATGATCTACACCCATGTGCTTGAAGTTGCTGCGGCTGGAACGGCATCGCCATTGGATTCACTTTTGTCAGTGCAATGACCGGTATCGAGGAGCGGTGCGACCGACCGCAAACTGCCACAACCCTTAACAGCTCCTGTCGGTGACGGCGGTCAGGAATGCTGCGAAACCAAACATAGGGTTGGTCAACCTGAATTCACACGACGGCCCCTGAGTCGGCTTTGACGACCGGCTTCTTGGCAGCCCAGTTGGATTTGCGTCGCCGGCTGAACTGCCGCAGCAAGTGCAAGAACGTTGCGGCCATCCTGAAGGTAGCCGTGATAGATCAGATCCTCAGGCGCCTGGGGCTGCAGGCTCAGGGCCCCGGGCGCCGGCGAGCGGAGATCTTTAGCAGGCGGCGTGATCGCGGCCCGGTCCCCCGGGCTGTGGGGAGGGCCTGCGCCTGACGCGGGTCGAGCCCGGTGACGGGTCACGAAGCGTGCGGGTTTTACCCGACGTCTAGGTAGTTTTCAGGTCCGGCGGCGGGATTGCGGTTGCTCAGTGTGCGACCTGCCAGGCCAACACTCTCCAAAGATCTCCCCGGTGTACCACCCAGTGCGGGTGAGCCCGTGCCGATGGGCACGAAAACATGCCGTTTGATTTTCCTATGCACGGTGCGAAGCTGGCGTCGATGGAGGTCTGTGCGACCGCGCGCAGCGTATCGGCGTCCCAGCCAAAGGCCTGCATACATCGCTCGTACTCCTGCTCTGACGAAGTCCCGAATAGCGCCGGGTCGTCGGTGTTGACCGATACCCTGACGCCGGCGCAGCGCAGCCGCTCGATCGGATGCGCGTCGATCGACGGGTACACGCCCAGTGCAGGGTTGGAGCCTGGCGCGACGTCCAGCGCGATGCCGCGCTCAGCCAGTTCCGCCACCAGGGCCGGGACATCGATGGCACGCACACCGTGCTCAATCCCGCCGCGCCAATGCGCGCAACTTGTCCAGAAGTAGGGGAACCTCCCGCGTTGCAGCTGTCCACAAGACATCCGCGATCCACATCGAAGCATGCGTACACAAGCCGATTGCACATGCCAACGATGGCGTGCCCACGGAACTGCCGGACTAATCGCCCGCGACTTTTCGCACCCCAACAGTTCCGAAAGCTCGATTTCCATGGTGGCCATACCCAACAAGCCAGGCCCTTGGTCGGCGTCGAACTCGAGCAGCAGGCCGACGTCGCTGTCGGGGCGGGCGGTCCCCTTGAGTCGAGAGCCGAACAACGACAGTCGTCGGATGTGGCTCGCCATCACCGCGTCGGTCCAGGTCGCCCGACCGCGCCCTGCCGACCGAAGGCCCATTGGCTGACGCGGGGAGCCCGATATCAAGGGGCCGGGCAGGCCGGCGGCGCCAGGAAAGCGAGAGCGGGTGCCTTGTTCCAGAGCCTCGGGGCAGTTTTGTCGGTGAACGTGCAGCCGAAATTCGGATCCGCCACGGCCGCCGCGTCGAGCACGCTGTCGCCCGCCGGCTTGGCGCCGTCTTCGACCCAGGCCACGAGATCGACGAAGGTCGTCACGAGCTCGGTGGGGGTGAACGTGCAGTGGCCGAAGTCCCGCGTTGCGCGCTGCACCAGCAGGTCGGACGCACCCTTGGCGGCGACGCGCCTGGCGTACTCCTGCTGCATGTGGAAGGGCACGAAGAGGTCGCCCAGTGTGTGCAGCGTCAGCATCGGGATCTTCAGGTTTCCGGGAGTCGGCGTCACGTTGGCCAGGCCGTTGCGACGACGCGCCTGCGGGTCGGCGGTGACGCGCTGCACCATGTCGTTGAACGCCGTCTCCGCCGGCGACAGCGTCGGGTCGGTATCGAACTGGTAGGTCACGTCCGAGTTCTGCACCGCCACGCCCGGTTGGCGCGGCAGTGTGCCGTCGCCCACGCCGAGGCCGAACAGGAAGTCGCCGGCCACGCCGTTCCAGAACAGGAAGCCCTGCTGGAACACCGGCCGCACGCCGCCGCTGCGCATCTGCACCAGACCCGCCAGGCTCTGCCCCGCCGCGTTGAGGGCATAGGGGAAGGCCGGCCCGAGCGCTTGCTTGGTGGCGGGCACGACCATGCTCAGGTAGTCCGGCCCGTAGGGATAGGTCTGGTTCATCCCAGACAGCGTCTGCGCCGCGACGTTGAAGTCCAGAAAATAGTCGAACAGCTCGTAGTCGCCCATGACGCCGCAGATCGGCATCGCGCCGGCGTAGCTGCGCGGCCACTGCTCGGCCATTACGGTGGTGACGTGGCCGCCCATCGACGCGCCGCTGATGTAGGTCTTCACCGGCTTGCCGAAGCGCCCGTTGAAGAACTGCGCCAGTGCGTGGCTGTCCTTGGCGCCCTGCGCGGGGTCGTACGCGTTCTTGCTGTAGCTCGACGCCGCCCAGGCGTAACCTTTGGCGATTAGGAACAGCCGCAGCGGATGGTCATCCACCGTGAGTTCCGCCCCGGTCCCGCGGTAACCATGGGCCCACATGACCAGCCGCCCGTTCCAGTTGGCGGGCACCTCGATCCGATAACCGGCGCTGTTGTGCACGCCCCACTCACGCTGCGTGGGAATGCCCGACAGTTCGTTGAAGGGCAGCTTGGCCGCATCGACGAAATACTGCGGCGGCGCAGCCTGAACGCCATTGGCCAGTGCCATGCATGCCGCAAGTACGAGTGCTTTGAGTTTCATCATGTCTCCTGGCAGGTATCAAAATGCATCGAACGCCACCGCATCCTAACGGTTGCAGTCGCCGCTCTCCATCGGCAATTACCCTCAGCCGCCAGCGTTGACCATCCGCTCAGAGCGTGAGAGGCAATTGATTGGGCCCACGACGGGGCGCCCTTGGGTGCCCCGGCCCGCAGGGCAAGACCCCGCGACAGACCGCTGCCCGAAGCGTCCGGGCATCGCTGCGGGGTCTTGCGTGGGCTCAAGCGATTGCCTCTCACGCTCTCAGTACGTTCTGATGGTCGCCGCGCAAGTACGCAGCACCAAAGTCCTCGCCTGTCTGGGCCAGCGCCGCCCCACTTGCACCTGCTCCCCGGGCAAGGTACTGCGCCGCTGCAGGGCCGTTGCCGTGGCGATGGGAGTAGGTGATTCCCCCAAAGGCGGATGCATTGGCCCGCGCGCCCTGAGAAACTGCACCATCCCAGATTCCCCATGCCCAGCGCGTGCAAGCCAACGCCACTCACCAGACCGGGAGGGCGCATTGCGATGGCGCCCTGGTTTACTACGACCGCCACCGCCCTGAGCAGACCACGCTGTACCGCCTGGTGCAGCAACAAGCGGCCAGCTTCATAGCGCACACCGAAGCCAGTACCGGCAGTGAACTGCCCGGTTTCATCAAGGACGAGTTCGACGCCTTCCTGGAATGCGGCATCCTGGCGCACGGGTTGCTGAGGCTGCGCTGCGGAGATTGCGGGCACGACAAGTTACTGGCCTTCAGTTGCAAGCGGCGCGGGTTCTGCCCGTCATGCGGCACGCGGTGTATGCGGCCAAACACGACGCGTAGATGGGTGGACCCCGGACTTGATCCGGGGGTAACCCATCACGTGCTGTAAAAACTCAAAAGTGTTGAGGGGTTTCACCCATCCTACGGTTCCTCGGTTTGATCAGACGTGCTTCGCGTCGTAGCGTTTAGATAGGCGGCGTAGTGATGGACGGTCTTTTAAAAA
>JBKJRR010000034.1:0-2755 GCA_046594635.1 Burkholderiaceae bacterium | reverse complement strand
ATGCAGAACGTCAACGTGTTCGACAAGGATGTTGCCATCAAGTATGACGAGCGCCCAGACTGGATGAAGCGTTGGGAGAAGACGGGCCTGCTGAAGTTCGAGGACAAGAATGGTGATCGCGCTGGTTGCCGCGGGGGGTCTGGCTGCTGCGCTGTCAACTGCGGCCGGCTTGCTGATGGCGATTTCGTCTGCCGTGTCGCATGACCTGGTCAAGGGTATCTTTGCGCCCAACATCAGTGAGAAGGGCGAGCTGATGGCCGGCATGCTGTCGGGCCTGTTCGTCACTTTGTTCTACGTGTTTGCGCACAAGGGCCTTTTTTTTCGTCAAGGGTACCGAGTATCTTGACCTGATCGGCGGCGCCAACAGCTTCTTCGGCATTACACCGGAAGCTATCGGCGCAGTCGGCGCCATGGTGAACTTCGCCGTGGCATTTCTGGTGGACAAGGTCACCAAAGAGCCGCCGGCGCATATCCAGGCGATGGTCGAAGCCGTGCGTATCCCGCGTGGTTCCCGGGCAGTGGACGGTGCGCATTGAGCCATCATCGGTCGTGAGACCGTGATTCTCCGGTCGTGCTGCGACAATCGTGGCACGGACCGGTGTGCAGGCCCTGTAGTTCGCGCTGACAGGGCCTTACTTTTTCTGACGTCCGATCGGCTGGTGCCGCGGGACTGCAGGAGCGCAGGAGACTTCGATGGTTTTTGATGTAAGTGTCGCGATGACCTGGATTCTTTATCTCGCGCTGTTTCCGATGGCGTTCTTCTGGTTGCGCCGTGTCTGGCGCATTATGGTTCAGCGGGATTTTTCGGAAGTCGCATGCAAGCGTGGCGTGGCACCGCCGCATCCGGAGCAGTTTGCGCCTTACGAGATGCTGGTCAATCTGGTGGCAGGCGTTGTCGTCGTGGTTGTCATCGTGGCGGTGGCGATGGGGCATCTGGACTACGGAACCTGGACGGCCATCGCCGGCTTGACCATCTGGTGCAAGTTTTTTGCCAGCTACGCCTTGTCGCGCCATGCCCATTCTTCCTGGGCGCGCAAAACCTGAAATGCGGGTCTGAGCGGCGGGCCCGATCTGGCCGCCGACTCAGTTGAGATAGTCCTGCTTCGCAGCAGGTGAGGCCGCGGACAGCACCGATGGGCTGATCGATCCTGCCGCGCCGGCTTTGCGCCATTGCGACGCCTCGACCGCACGCTCGAGCAAGTGCATGAACGCATGGGAGAGCTGCTGCGACAAGGCCAGTTCAAAACGCCGCACCGGTCCTGCGCTGCCCGCGATTTTTTCGGTGCAACTCATGCGCATTTGCGCGCCTTCCATCGGTGTGATGGAAATGTCTGTGATGAGCAAAGGGCTGTCGAACAGCGGCTGCCCGATTTCGGGCGTCTTGTAGGGGGTCGAGAAATCGGCGCTACGCATGGTCTCGGCTCGTGCGAAGTCCGCCATGGCCTTTTTGGCCGTCATATCGGCTGCGGCCATATGGGTCGTTGCCGGCCCGCCTGCAAGCGCCGCATGTTCGGTGACAATGCGGTCAAGCAGAGGCATCAGCCCGAGGGTCAGTCGACGGGTGAACCAGTACTGCAGTTCGTGACTGTCCGAGGTGTTGACCCGCACCAGGATGCGGTCCTGCTCCGGCAGGTAGCTGATGGACAATTGTCGTACGTGCATCGAATGATTCTAGGGTTCGACACCACTTATGCCTTGCGGATCGCCGGAGATGGCATCCGGCGTCGGCGGCGATGCCTTCAGCTCGCTACCGAGCCAACGAAGCAAGGCCTGGATACGGGGCAACTCCATACGGCTGTTCGGTACCAGCGCCTTGAGCCAGATATCGGGCAGACGCAATTGTGGCAATACCTCGACCAGTGCGCCACTGCGAAGATGGGGCGCGACAAGATAGTCAGCCAGCACGGCGATACCCTGGCCTGCCAGCGCCGCCCGGCACAACGCCATGCCATCGTTGCTCTTGAGCCTGGCGCGTACCTGCACACCCACCAAGCCTTGTGGTCCGAGAAATTCCCACGGCGTACCGGAAGTGGCAAATACCAGGCAGTCGTGATCCATCAGTTGCGCCGGTGCCTCGGGTATGCCGCGGCGGTCCAGATACGCGCGTGATGCGCACAGGCGACGCTGGATCGGGCACAGCGGGTTCTCCTGCACCTGGCCGTAAGTATCGGGTCGCGCGCCAATCGCAACGTCGAAACCTTCCTCCGCCGGATTGACCGATCGATCGGCCAGCACGACATCCAGACTGATCAGGGGTTGCGCTGCCATGAACTGCTGCAGCAAGGCGCTGAGCCGCAGCACGCCCAGGGTGGTCGGAATCTTGATGCGGATATGGCCTTCGATGCCACCACCCGAGCGCGCCATTCCTGCCAAGGTTTCATCGACCTGCTGGATCAACCGGCGCACCTCTGGCAGATACCTTTCACCGACGTCGGTCAGGCGCAGGCGGCGTGTCGAGCGGGTAAACAGCGGCGCCCGTATGCGCCATTCGAGTTGATCGATACGCTTGGCAACGACCGAAGGCACCAGGCCTTGCTGGCGTGCGGCCTGGGAAAAGCTGCCGCATTCCGCAGTGGCGATGAACGCCCGAAGATTGTCCAGTGTGTCCATGATTTAACGCAATTTGCGACAAGTATTGATTCAAAGTTGCGTATTGTTTGCCCATTCACTGCTAATTACCATGGGCTGAACCTCAATCTGATGTGAAAGTGCACTCGCCTATGAAATTGCCTGACCCCGACTCCACCCGAAAGCC
>JBKJRR010000292.1:0-4527 GCA_046594635.1 Burkholderiaceae bacterium | reverse complement strand
CGGCGAAAAAAGCGGTAGCGAAGAAGGCTCCGGCCAAGAAAGCAGCCGCCAAAAAAGCGGTAGCGAAGAAGGCTCCGGCCAAGAAAGCAGCCGCCAAAAAAGCGCCTGCCAAAAAGGCCGCCGCTAAGAAAGCTCCCGCGAAAAAAGCGGCTGCCAAGAAAGCCGCGAAGAAGCCTGCTGCCAAGAAAGCCGCGAAGGCGCCCGCTGCCCCTGCCCCTGCTGCATCCGCCGCTCAGACGACGTTGAACCCGCAGGCGGCCTGGCCGTTCCCGACAGCCAGCAAGCCCTGAACGACGCTTTAGTTAGCTTCGTTGCAAGCCCGATACCTCACGGTGTCGGGCTTTTTTTTCGTGGGACAAGCGAACCTCCGTCCAGGACGCTGCGTTGTGCCGTTGTGATCGGCCCGACGACTCACAGTCCGATGGTAGCCTTGTCGATGGTGTAGTTCTGAGGGCCTTGCTCGGCGATCTTGCGCGCACCCAGTTGGTTGCCCAATTGCGCACAGCGTTCGAGCGACCAGCCTTGTTCGAGGCCGAATAGCAGGGCGCCACGAAATGCGTCGCCGCAACCCGTGGGGTCGACCACTTTGCTGGCCTTGATGCCCGGCACATGGGACTTTTTGCCGTCGATCCATACGTCACAACCCTGGGCTCCGGTGGTGATGATCAGCCCACGTACCTTGCGTGACACCTCGGCAATGTCCCAGCCCGTGCGGTCGCACAACATCTTGCCTTCGTAGTCGTTGACAGCCACCCAACTGGCCTTTTCAACGAAGTCGCGCAACTCGGCACCATCAAAGCGCGGCAATTGTTGACCCGGATCGAAGACGAAGGGGATGTCCGCCTTGGCGAACTGTTCGGCGTGTTGCACCATCGCATCGCGGCCGTCCGGCGCAATGATGCCCAAGGCGATATCGTCGCGCGCTTCGATCTTGATTTGCCAGGCCTGCTCCATTGCGCCGGGGTGAAAACCGTTGATCTGGTTGTTGTCCATGTCCGTGATGATCATGGCCTGGGCCGTGTAGGCGTCGGCAATGGTGCGCACGAACTCTGTGCGAATGTCCAGATTGGCGAAGCGCTTGAGGTAGGTATCGCCGTCCATGCCGATCGTGGCCATTGGCAATGGCTCGCCTCCAAGCAGTTTCAGGCTGTAGGCGATGTTGCCGGCGCATCCACCAAAGTCACGACGCAGCGACGGCACCAGAAACGAGACATTGAGGATGTGCAACTGCTCGGGAAGTATCTGCTGCGCAAAACGACCCTCAAAGTTCATGATGGTGTCGAAGGCCAGTGAGCCGCAAATGATGGATGCCATGGTGCAGGGAGGAATGGGTGTCAGGGATAAAAGGCGATAAGGCGGTAGCCCGCAATGCGGTCGGTATGGGTGCCGGGCCTGACGGATAAAGCCAGCGAACCCGACCATACCGAGGTCTTGGCCAGCGTCAGGGTTCCGGAGCCGAATTCGGCCGGCTGGATCACGCGGCGGATGACGGCTTGATCCTGCGGGTCGGTGAGCGAGAGTTCGATGGACGGCATTGCGATGGCGATTGGCGCCGTGTTGCGCAACGCGAAGCCCAGACGGTACTCGTCGCCACGTACCCGGCTGAATGAGGAACTGTCGATGATGACGGACTCGATTTGCCGAAGTGGCGCCAAAGCGCAACCGGTCAGGTCGCACATGGCCTGCAGCATGGGGCGGGTGGCGGGCTCAACGGCGGCGATGCGGTCGCGTTCCATGCGCACTACCTGAAAGATCAACAGCGCCAGCAGGGCCAGCACGACAAAGGCCAGTGACCAGCGCACGGCGGGGCGGCGCCAGATCGAGGGCTTGGCGGCGTCGCGCAAAAACGTGACCGGCGGTTCATGCGGCTCCTGCGCGTGGTCCGCCTTGGCGGATAGCGGCACCGCTGTGGAGTCTGGCAGGGGCAGATCGACGTGCGCAGGCTCGGGCGTCAGGGCATGAGTGTGAGCCTTGGGTTCAGGCTCTGGCTCTTGGCCGAGGAAGACGGTTTCTGGGTCGGTCACCGGCGAGTCGATCCAGCTCGTGTCGTCACTGGCTGTCGCAGGCAGCGGCTTTGGTGCGGCTGAAGCAGCTGCAGGTGTGGGCGGCGGCCTGGGTGATGGCGGTGCTGTCAGCGGCTCAGCCGGCCGGACAAAGAACGATTGCGTGGACGCCGGTGCCGGCCGGGGCGCGCGAGAGGGTACGGGCGATGGCGCCTTGGCTTGGGCTGGTGGGGGGCTCACGACCGACGCCCCAGGCGAGTCGGGCTCAGCCGATGGCACCATGTTCTGGGTGGCGTCAAAGATCTCGGCGCATTGACCGCAGCGTACCCATCCCTCGGATACCCGGAGTTGATCCGGAACCACCTTGAACATGGTTTCGCATGTCGGACATCGCGTGATCAGGCTCATGGATTTTCGATTGTAGTGGCGCAGTCTTGCGCGTCAGGTACTGGCAGTCATCAGCACCCAGCCGTCCTGGGCTGCTGCTACCTTGAGTTGCACGTGGGCAGCGTAGGCCTGGGTCAGTTCCTCGGCCTGGCGCTCCAGAATGCCCGACAGCACAAGATGCCCGCCAGTGGCCACGCGGCCGCACAACAGCGGTGCCAACACCTTCAGCGGCGTGGCCAGGATATTGGCCAGTACGGTCTGGTAATGGCCGCTGGTCATGTCAGGAAGGCCACAGCGGATCGCTACCTGGTTGGCCTGTGCATTGAGCATGGAGGACTCCACTGCGGCGGGGTCGATATCGACTGCGTCGACCTCCCGGGCGCCCATCATGGCGGCGGCAATGGCCAGGATGCCCGAGCCACAACCGTAGTCGAGAACCCGCCCCAGCGGATGTGGTCCACGACCTTGTGCGATCCACTGCAGGCACATGCGAGTGGTCGGATGGGTTCCGGTGCCGAAGGCCAGTCCGGGGTCGAGCCGAATGATGTGCTGTGCGTCAGTCGGAGGCTCGTGCCAGGTCGGCACGATCCAGAATCCTGGTGTGATCGGAACCGGAGCGAACTGCGACTGTGTCAGCCGCACCCAATCCTGATCCGCCAGTGGCGCGATGCCGACGATTCGGCATTCGGCAAAGAAATCCTGCGCCTGCAAGAGGGCCGACGCTTGCAGTGTCAGCGGTTCGGTAGCGAACAAGGCCTTGACTGTGGAGTGTCTCCAGCCGATCTGTGTCGGAACCATGCCCGGTTCGCCGAACAGGGGTTGCTCTGTATCTGTCAGCGCGTCGCTGTCCTCGACGCTGATGCTTTGTGCCTCCAGCGCCTCGAGTGCGTCAGAAACAATTTCCACCTGGGCTTGCGGGCACTGCAGACTCAACTCGAACATGGCGGGTCTTTAACGTTTGTGCTGGGCGAGCCACTCTTCCAGGTAATGGATATTCGTTCCACCACCGCAGAATTTGGCGTCCACCATCAGCTCGCGGTGCAGCGGAATATTGGTGTTGATGCCCTCGACCACGGTCTCGCCCAGGGCCGTGCGCATGCGCGCCAGGGCCTGTTCGCGCGTGTCGCCATGCACGATCAGTTTGCCGATCATCGAGTCGTAGTTCGGTGGCACAAAGTAGTTGGTATAGATATGCGAGTCCACGCGCACACCGGGGCCGCCCGGTGGGTGCCACATCGTGATGCGCCCCGGCGACGGAGTGAACTTGTAGGGGTCTTCGGCGTTGATGCGGCATTCGATCGCATGACCGCGGATCTCGATCTGGCGCTGTGTGAACGGCAGCTTCTCGCCCGCCGCCACCATGATCTGCGTCTTCACGATGTCCACGCCGGTGATCCATTCGGTTACCGGGTGCTCGACCTGCACACGGGTGTTCATTTCGATGAAATAGAACTCGCCGTTTTCGAACAGGAACTCGAACGTTCCTGCGCCGCGATAACCGATTTTCTTGCAGGCAGCGACGCACCGTTCGCCGATACGTTCAATCAGCTTGCGTGCAATGCCTGGCGCCGGCGCTTCCTCGATCACCTTCTGGTGGCGTCGCTGCATGGAGCAGTCACGCTCGCCCAGGTAGACCACGTTCTTGAACTTGTCGGCCAGGATCTGGATCTCGATATGGCGCGGGTTCTGCAGGAACTTCTCCATGTACACCGCAGGATTGCCGAACGCCGCGCCGGCTTCTGCCTTGGTCATCTGCACCGCATTGACCAGTGCCGCCTCGGTATGCACGACCCGCATGCCGCGTCCACCGCCGCCACCTGCGGCCTTGATGATGACCGGATAGCCGATGGACTTGGCAATGCGCCGGACCTGTACGGAATCGTCCGGAAGTTCGCCCTCCGAGCCCGGCACGCAGGGAACACCTGCCTTGATCATGGCCTGCTTGGCGGAGACCTTGTCACCCATGATGCGGATCGATTCGGGCGTAGGGCCGATGAACTGGAATCCGCTTTTCTCGACTCGCTCGGCAAACCCGGCGTTTTCACTCAGAAAGCCGTATCCGGGGTGAATGGCCTCGGCGTCGGTGACCTCGGCCGCCGAGATGATGGCAGGCATGTTGAGGTAACTCAGCGCGGAG
>JBKJRR010000442.1:0-3688 GCA_046594635.1 Burkholderiaceae bacterium | reverse complement strand
ATCTTCTCGCACCGCGACAGTTTTGGTCAGTGGCAACCCAAGGACCAGCGGCCCGAGTTGTGGACACTGTTCAACACGCGGCTCAAACCCGGCGAGCACTTCCGCGTGTTCCCGATCTCGAACTGGACCGAACTGGACGTGTGGCAATACATCGAGCGCGAACATGTGGCGCTGCCATCGCTGTACTACAGCCACCGGCGTGAAGTGGTGGACCGCAAGGGCATGCTGGTTCCGGTGACCCCTCTGACGCCGCTGCGCGAGGGCGAGACCTTGGAGCTGCGTGATGTGCGTTTTCGCACCGTGGGAGACGTTACCTGCACCTGCCCTGTGGCCAGCCTGGCCAGCAGCGCCGCCGAAGTGGTGATCGAGACCCTGGCTACCGATATCAGCGAACGGGGCGCCACCCGCATGGACGACCGCACATCCGATGCATCGATGGAAAACCGAAAAAAAGAGGGGTACTTCTGATGGACTTGTTGATGGAACTACTGGACGCGCCAGTGCAAATCGAAACGCCAGCCGCATCGTCCGCTGAATCGACCAACCCGGACGACGCGCCGCAAGACAACGCGACGCACGCAGCGCTGCGTTTCATCACCTGCGGCTCCGTCGACGACGGTAAGAGCACGCTGATCGGACGTCTGCTGCTGGACAGCCGCAGCGTGCTGCAAGACCAGCTGGCCAATGTGTCGCGCAGCGGCGCTGTGGACCTGGCCCAGTTCACCGACGGCTTGACGGCCGAGCGTGAGCAAGGCATCACGATCGACGTGGCGTATCGCTATTTCTCCACGGCACAGCGCAAGTTCATCATCGGCGACGCGCCCGGCCATGAGCAATACACGCGAAACATGGTTACCGCTGCCAGCAGCGCCGATGCGGCCGTGGTACTGGTCGATGCGACCAAGCTGCGCTGGAATGGCGACATTCTGGCCGACGCGACCCACACCTTGCTGCCGCAGACGCGTCGCCACAGCCTGCTGGTGAACCTGCTGCGCGTGCCGTCGGTGGTGTTCGCAATCAACAAGCTCGACGCCGTGCCGGACGCCCCGCGTGCCTTTGTCAATATCCAGCGCGCACTGCGTGCCTTTGCGCAAGACGCGGGCATGACAGTGACCGCCATCGTGCCTGTGTCGGCCCTGAACGGCAACAATGTCGTCGACGCCGATCCCGGCTGGGCCGGGTACCACGGCCCGAGCCTGCTGCAAATTCTGGAGCAACTGCCCGCCACCCAGGCCGAGACCGACACGCCCCTGTCATTCCCGGTGCAATGGGTCGAGAAGTTTTCGTCTTCCACCGATACCGACAAGGGTCGACGCGTGTTCTGGGGCCGTGTGGCTACCGGCCAAGTGGCCCCAGGCCAGCAGGTATCGGTCATGCCCAGCGCCCAGGTCGCCACGGTGGCACAGGTGCTTGACCATGCACGCCGCTCAGCAACGGTGGGCGCTGGACGCAGCGCCGGCATCGTGCTCGACCGCGAGGTGGATGTATCGCGCGGCGACTGGCTGCTGGCCCACGACGGTAACAAACCGCTGTTTGAGGCCACCCAGAAGCTCAGGGCCACCATCGCCTGGCTGGACGACGAACCGCTGATCGAAGGCCGCACCTATTGGGCCGTGCACGGTCATCGCTGGGTCAAGGCAAGGGTGTCGCGCATCAGCCACAGGCTCGATGTGCACACGCTGGCGCGAGACGCGGCGACACAACTCGAGTCCAATGCGATCGGCGAGATCGAACTGGTTTTGCAGTCGCCGATTGCGCAACTGCCTTACCAGCAGTCCCGCGCCCTGGGTGCACTGGTGCTGGTCGATACCGCGTCGCACAAGACTGCCGGAGCCGCCTTGTTGCATTGACTATTGGCAAACAACCACGGGACGGACAAGGCCTCATATGCCACCCGGCTCGCGAAAGCCCATAAAATCAAGGGCTTCCCCTGTTTGACCCTTCCGACTCGAAAAATGACCCATACCGTCACCGAAGCCTGCATCAAGTGCAAATACACCGATTGCGTCGACGTATGTCCCGTGGACTGCTTCCGTGAAGGCCCCAACTTCCTGACCATTGATCCCGACGAGTGCATCGACTGTGCGGTATGCATCCCCGAGTGCCCGGTCAATGCGATTTATGCCGAGGAAGATGTACCGGCCGACCAGCAACACATGACCGCGCTCAATGCCGAGTTGGCCAAGCTGCCGACCTGGAAGAGCATCACCAAACGCAAGGACCCACTGCCAGACGCAGACGACTGGGCCAACAAACCCGACAAGCTCAGCGAACTGGCCCGTTAATCTGGCTGCAGGTTCGTTGCGTCGACAAAGGCAGTACAAGGGCTGTCGTGCAATGGAAGAAAAATGGAACCTCATCTGAACCAAGAAGTGATCAATACCGCCCTCGCCCACGATGGCCAGACACCGCGCAATACCGACGGCGCGATCGAGACCGATGCCGTTATCGTCGGGGCCGGCCCGGTCGGCCTGTTCCAGGTATTCGAGCTTGGCCTGCTCGAGATCAAGGCACATGTCATCGACTCGCTCGCCTATCCAGGCGGCCAGTGCGTCGAACTCTATCCTGACAAGCCGATCTACGACATTCCGGCCGTGCCGGTATGCACCGGCCAGGAATTGACCGACTCCCTGCTCAAACAGATCGAGCCCTTTGGCGCGGTGTTCCATTTCGGCCAGGAAGTGACCGTGGTCGAGAAGCAGGACGACGGCCGCTTCTTCGTGCAGACGTCCAAAGGCACGAGCTTTCTGACCAAGACCATCTTCATTGCTGCCGGCGTGGGCGCCTTTCAGCCGCGCCTGCTCAAGGCCGAAGGTCTAGAAAAGTTCCAGGACACGCAACTGCATTACCGGGTCAAGAGCCCGGCCGACTTTGCCGGCAAAAACCTGGTCATCGTCGGTGGTGGTGACTCGGCACTCGACTGGGCGCTGAACTTCGTGCAAGAGGGCCCGAACAAGGCCGAGAGCGTTATCCTGATCCACCGGCGCGATGGCTTCAAGGCCGCCCCGGCCAGCGTGGCCAAGATGCGCGAGTTGTGCGATGCCTACGAGATGCAATTCATCGTGGGGCAGATCACCGGCGTGGAAGATAAAGGCGGTCGCATGACCGGCGTGAAAGTCACCGGTGGCGACGCCGTGACCCGCGTGGTACCACTCGATGCACTGCTGGTGTTCTTCGGCCTGAGCCCCAAACTCGGCCCGATCGCGCAATGGGGCCTGGACATCGAGCGCAAACAGCTCAAGGTGGACACCGAGAAATTCTCGACCAGCGAGCCTGGCATCTTTGCGGTGGGCGACATCAACGTCTACCCTGGCAAGAAGAAGCTCATTCTCAGCGGTTTTCACGAATGCGCCCTCGCCGCTTTCGGCGCAGCGCCGTTTGTTTTTCCGGACAAGAAGATCCATTTGCAGTACACAACGACCAGTCCGAAACTGCATAAAGTTCTGGGCGTTGACACTCCGGTGTTTGACTGACCCGGGGGAAATCGCGAAAAAGTATTGTTATACTTGCGGGCTTGTTCCTCGATAGCTCAGTTGGTAGAGCGCCGGACTGTTAATCCGTAGGTCCCTGGTTCGAGCCCAGGTCGAGGAGCCAATTAGGTACGGAGATGGGCACCCTTGCGGTGCCCATTTCATTTTGTGCTGCAGCCGCCATCAAAGTGGCCTTCTTCCCCCGCATTCGCACCCGC
>JBKJRR010000360.1:0-10465 GCA_046594635.1 Burkholderiaceae bacterium | reverse complement strand
ACTCGCACCAGTGTGCCGGCAGCCAGTGGCTGCTCACTTTGATAGGTTAATGCGGTACCGATCCGGCTATGGGCCGGGGTCTGGATCAGAACCGGAATCAGGTGCGCCATGGTCCGGTGGTGTTTGGGGGTGTTTGTTGAAGTGAACTTGTGAAGTGTGGCTTAAGTGCTTGATCCATAAGGTCTTTGATGGTCATCCAGTTTTTCTGTGGATAACTTTGTTGATATCCACCTCGCGTTCGCGCCCAGGCCTTGAAAACAGAGGCTTTGGCTGGATTGCCCGTCAAAAAAGCAAAGACGCAATATCCATATGAATCAACAACTTATCTGAGCTATTGGTTTTGTAGCAAATTGCAATCCGGGAGGCACGGGTTTGCGCAGTGCAGCAAGATTTTTGTGAATAAGTCAGGGTTCACCAACCTGGATGGGTGTACCTGTGGTAGGCCTGGCACGGCCAACCAGTCACTGCCGTGCCTGTCGCGACGCAGCGTGCACCGCATCGACAAGTGTTGCTACGTTTTCAGGAGGTGTGTGTTGGCTGATGCCGTGGCCGAGGTTGAATATATGGGTCGGACCGACCTGATCGGTGTCGTTTGCGGGCGCCCGGTGTGGTGGTCCGAAACTATTCAGTACCTTGGCCACCTCGCACTGGATTTGCGCGGTGTTGGCAAACAACACGTTCGGGTCGATATTGCCCTGCAGGGCTTTGCCGTGGCCGCCTGCGACGCCACCCACCAGGCTGCGCGCCTGCTGCAGGTTGACGGTCCAGTCCAGTCCCAGCACCTCGCAGTCGAGCCCGCCCATTTCCGGTAGCCACAGGCCACCACCTTTGGTGAAAACGATGCGCGGAATCACCGCGCCCGCGTGGCTGCGCTTGAGTTGCGCAAGTACCCGCGTGGTATAGGCCAGGCTGAATTCCTGAAATGCGCCATCGGCCAGCACGCCACCCCAGCTGTCGAAGATCATCACCGCCTGGGCGCCGGCCTCGATCTGTGCATTCAGGTAGAGCGCGACCGCATCAGCGTTGATGGACAGGATGTGGTGCATCAGGTCCGGGCGTGCGTACATCATGGTCTTGACCAGCCGATAGTCGCTCGAACCGGCGCCTTCGACCATGTAGCAGGCCAGCGTCCAGGGGCTGCCAGAAAAGCCGATCAACGGTACCCGGCCAGCCAGCACATGGCGGATCGACGTGACGGCATCGAACACATAACGCAACCTGTCCATGTCGGGCACCTGCAAGGCCGCGACCGCAGCCTCGTCACGCAGCGGATGCGCGAACCGAGGCCCCTCACCCAGCGCAAAGCTCAGGCCCAGGCCCATCGCATCGGGCACGGTAAGGATGTCGCTGAACAGGATGGCGGCATCCAGCGGGTACCGCTCCAGCGGTTGCAGCGTGACTTCGGTGGCGTAATCGGTATTCGTGGCCAGGCCCATGAAACTGCCGGCGCGGGCCCGGGTGGCGCGGTATTCGGGTAGATAACGCCCGGCCTGTCGCATCAGCCAGACCGGTGTGTGCTCGGTCGCCTGGCGCATGCAGGCGCGCAGGAAGGTGTTGTTTTGCAGGGGTGCGAAAGGCGCGGCGGGGTTGTCCTGGGTCATCCGGCTATTGTGGCAGCTTGACCTCGGCGCCACTCGCCTGCAGGTGACCCCGGCTGATGCTTCAGACCACGCTCAGCGGTGCTGGCTGCGAGGCGGCAAACATTGCCGCGTTCTGGCTGCATCGACCGTCGACGGACTCCGACCACCAGTGCGGGCTCTGCTTGTCACGTGGCTCCAGCGCGTCGACATCGATTACCGTGGCGACGAAATCTGTCGCCGGTATTTCCCGGGCCAGTTCGACCGATGGCCGGTCCTGTTCGTCGTTTGCATGTGTCATGGTGTCCCTTTGCTGCCAGCTTTTCTGGCAAATGCGCTTGACTATAACGCTGCCCCCGCCCGGTCGCAACCGATTCGCGGGTGTCGGCGCTCAGCTCTTGTACTTGATCGAGCAGCCGTAAGGACGGGTGCTCGCAGCGGCCAGCGGCCGCCCCGCCAGCGCCTCGCGCACCCCTTGCCTGACATAGTTGACCGCGGTCTTGATGTCTTCGATGCGCGATGACGGCACGCTGTCGATGCCACCCGCATAGATCAGCTGGCCTTTCGGGTCAACGATGTACATGTGGGGTGTGGTGCGTGCGCCGTAGGCCTTGCCGACCGCGCCGTCTTCGTCCATCAGCGTGCGGGTCGCGGAGGCTTTCTGGGTCTGCATCCAACGGTCCATCTGCTCGGGTGCCAGGTAGTCGCCGCTGGCGTTCTCCGTCGAGTTGATCGCCAGCCACACCACGCCCTGGGCAGTTGCGTCTTTCTGCGTGCCCTGCATGTTGGCGCTGTTGTAGTGCTTGCGCACATACGGGCAGCCGGGGTTGACCCATTCCAGCACCACATGGCTGCCCCGAAAGTCGGACAGGCGTACGGCCTTGCCCTGGGTGTCCGACAGTTTGAAGTCGGGCGCGGGTTGCCCGACCGATGGCGTGGCAAGCAACGGGGCACTGGCCAGGCCCGACAAAAGAGCCATACAGGCCAACAGGACACGACGGTTCATGGTGATTTCTCCTGGTTGCTTGGGACAGAAAGATTCGGTGCGACAAAGCTCGGCATCGCTACAGGCGCGCCAGCGCGGCACGCACATCCTTGACGCTGAGAATCTCGGACATCACCAGCGGCGCGCGGCCGGCTTGGTACAGCACATACACCGGAACGCCATTGCGGCCGAGTTGTTGCAGCGCGGCGGTGATGGCCGGGTCGCGTCGTGTCCAGTCGGCCCGAAGCAATGCAACCTTGCGCTCGGTGATGTCGGCCATGACCTGCGGGTCGCTGAGCGTGGTCTGTTTGTTGTATTGGCAGGTAACACACCAGGCGGCGGTGAAATCGACGAATACCGGTTGTCCGGTGGCCAGGATCTGTTCGACCTTGCCAGGCGCCCAGGCCTGCCAGAGGCCGTCGTTCGTGCGTTGCGCGGCCGGTACCGAAGTGGTCACGGCCGGGCCTACACCCCAGCCCAACGCCAGCAGCAGCGCCAGCGACACACCGCCGGCAATCAGCCGGGCGCGCCCGGCCAGCGCCAGTGCCCAGGCCACAAAGGCCACTGCCACCAGCAGGACGAGCAGCGCGCCGGCGCCGTCGATGCCGCTTTGTTGCCCCAGCACCCATACCAGCCAGGCCACGGTGGCAAACATCGGGAACGCCATGAACTTTTTCAGCGTATCCATCCATTGGCCGGGGCGTGGCAAGGCGCGCGCGACTGCGGGAATGAAGCTCGCGGCCAGATACGGCAGCGCCAGACCCAGGCCCAGCATGGCAAATACCGCCAGCGCCTGCAGTGGCGGCAGCGCCACGGCCAGACCCAGCGACGCACCCATGAAAGGTGCGGTGCAGGGTGAGGCGATGGCGACGGCCAGCACGCCGGTGAAAAATGCGTCGACCACCGGATGGCGTGGCTGGAATCCGGCGAGGCTGGACGGCACCATCTGCGAAAAATGGAACACGCCGGCCAGGTTTAGGCCGATCAGCGTGAACAACAGCGCCAGTGTGGCAACCACGGCCGGGTTCTGCAGCTGGAAGCCCCAGCCCAGGCTTTCACCGGCACTGCGCAGCGACAACATCAACAGGCCCAGCGCCATGAAGCTGAGCAGCACGCCGGCGGTGTAGGCGAGTCCGTTGATGCGGTGCGCGGCCCGGTCGTCGGCATGGCGTGCAAAACCCAGTACCTTGATCGCCAGCACCGGTAGCACACAGGGCATCAGGTTCAGGATCAGGCCGCCGATCAAGGCGCCCAGCAATGCTGCCCAAAAACCGATGGATGCGGCCGACCCACCCCAGCTGCCTGCACCACTGCCCGGCCTTGCGCCCAGTGCGTCCCGCAAGGCTGTCGAGCCCGGCGCTGCGGCGGCACTGCCCTGCGGCCAGCTGCCGCTGACCGGCAAGGTGATGCGCTGGCCTTCTGTGCCCAACGCCAGCACCACGGGCATCACTGTGGGGCTGCTGCTGCGTTGCGGCGACAAGGGAATTCGCGCGGTCCAGTTCGCGCCGTCCCAGGCTTGTTGCCAATCCGCTGCGGTTTCGATGACCTCAGTTGTTTCCGGGAAAAATGACAATTTGCGGCCTTGCCATGCGGTCGGCAGGCCAGTTACCGACAGTGCCAGGTTTTGACCATCCACCTTGAGCGTGCCGCCACCGGTCGCCAGGTCGGTCGGCGCGCTGCGCCAGGCGGTATCAAATGCCGCGCCATGACCGGCAGTCGAACTGCGCACAGGGATCTTCAGCGCAAACCGGCCTTCTTCGGGAATACATTCGGTCTTGCAGACCAGCCAGGCAGCATCCAGCCTCACATCGATCACATCGGATAACAGCCCGGGCTTGAACTCGGGACCTATGGTCAGCTGCACTGGCAGCAAGACGGTTCCCTCGTAACCGTAGTTGGCCAGCGTGCCGATGCGGATCTTCTCCGGTAGCGGCCATTGGATCTCTCCGGCACTGACGCCGGCCGGCAGCGTCCACTGCAGTTGAGTCGGCAGGCCGGAGTCACCGGCGTTTTTCCAGTAGGTATGCCACTCGGGCTTGTGCCGGATCTGCAGGCCGACCCAGACCGTCATGCCGGGTCCGGCACCGTCGGGCGCATGCGCCAGCAGCTCGGCGCGCACCTGTTCGGTGGTCACGACCGCGCTGGGGCTGCTGCTGAGCTGGGCGGACGCCGCGAGCGGAAGCAGGGCGCAGGCGAACATCGCCAGGGCGGCGATCATGCGAAGGAGAGTGGATGCGAAGGTCATGAAGCCTTGTGGGAGCGACGACGGGGGACAAAGTTCCGCTGGCAGGCCATCGGCACGGGCACGCCACGCACGCCACGGCCGATTGTCGCTGTCCTGGCGACAGGGCCAGGCGTGGGTAACGTGGTTAGCGTGCTTGGTTAACGTGGTTGGTTAACGTGGTTGGCGCCGGTGGGTTGCAGGGGCGGAGTGCCGGTTAACCCGCGTCATACGGAGAATCCGAGCACGACACGGCGCGTCGTGGCGCTTTTTTTCTCGATTTTTGTCACGATGACGGCGCCGATTTCGGCCGTATTTGCCACATGCGTGCCGCCGCAGGGTTGCAGGTCGATCAACGCGTCTTGTCCGATACGCACGGTGCGGATGTTGCCGCTGCCGCGTGGTGGCGACACGCTCATGCTCTTGACCAGCGCCGGGTTGGCATCGAGTTCGGCGTCGCTGATGGCGCCGATCGTCACCGGGTGCTTTGCGGCCACCAGCAGCGCAAGGGCGGCCGTGAGGACTTCCTTGTCGAGCGGTTCCGTCATGTTGAAGTCGAGTCGCGCATAGTCGGGCGTGATCGAGCAACCATTGACCAGTTGCGGCACCAGGTGGCACAACAAATGGGTCGTGGTGTGAAACCGCATCAGCCGATGGCGTCGCTGCCAGTCAATGCGGGCAGTCACCGTGTCTCCGACCGCCGGCAAAAGCGCCGTGGTGCCTTCGTTTGCGACCGGTACATGGCAGATGTCGGTGGTGAACCGGCCTGCTGCGTCCTTGCCCTTGCGTGTGTCGACGATGGCGAGTTCGCGGCCGGCCAGCGCGCCGCTGGTAAAGCACAATATGCCGGCATCACCCGCCTGGCCGCCCCCCATCGGATAGAAAACAGTGCGGTCGAGCACGATGCCCTGGGGACCGATGGAGGTGACCGTGGCCGCACATTCGGTCAGGTAAGCGTCGGCGCGAAACAGTACTTGCGTCATGTGCACCAATAATACCGGGATGTCCATCGCTCCTGCCCCGCCCCCATCGGTGGTCCTGTGCACGCTCAATGCGCGTTACATCCATGCGTCGCTGGGCCTGCGTTACCTGCTGGCCAATATGGGCACGCTGAGGGACGTGACGGTGTTGCGCGAGTTCACCATTTCGCGCGATCCGGCCCAGATCGTGCAAGCGCTGCTGGAGTTGCTCGGTCCGCCGCTTGATGGTCAGCGCCAGATCATCGGTTTTGGCGTTTACATCTGGAACGTGGCGCAGACCGTCGCCGTTTTGCGCCTGCTGCGTCGGCAACGTCCGCAACTCAAGGTCGTGCTCGGTGGCCCGGAGGTAAGCCATGAGTGGGACGAGCAGGAAGTCGTGGGCCTGGCCGACCATGTGATTACCGGTTGGGGCGACGTCAGTTTTCCGAAGTTGTGCGAGGCGCTGCTGCACGGGCCGCAACCCCTGATGAAGATCATTGCGGGAGAACAGCCGGCACTGGACACACTGGTACTGCCCTACCGGGAATACAGCGATGCCGATCTGGCACACCGGGTGCTGTATGTCGAGGCCTCGCGGGGCTGCCCTTTCAAGTGCGCGTTCTGCCTGAGTTCGCTGGACAAGACTGCCTGGGCCTTTGATGCGGATCGCCTGCTGGCCGAACTCGACACCTTGTTCCAACGTGGTGCACGCACCTTCAAGTTTGTCGACCGCACCTTCAATCTGAAGATCGACGCGTCTGTGCGCATCCTGCAGTTTTTTCTCGAGCGTTTGCAGCAGGTGGGACCGGGTGGACTGTTCGTGCATTTCGAAGTGATTCCCGACCATCTGCCTGAACGGCTGCGGCAGACAATTGCGCTGTTCCCGGCCGGCGTGTTGCAGTTCGAAGTCGGCATCCAGAGTTTCAATCCGGTGGTGCAGCAGACGATTTCCCGGCGCCAGGACAACGCGCGAACCGAGGCCCATCTGCGCTGGCTGGTGGCGCATTCGCAGGCGCACCTGCATGCCGATCTGATTTTCGGTCTGCCCGGCGAAAACCTGCAGAGCTTTGCGCAGGGTTTTGATCGCCTGTTTGCGCTGGGCCCGCATGAAATCCAGCTCGGGGTGCTCAAGCGCCTGCGTGGTACGCCGATCGGCCGCCTGACGGCGGCGCACGGCATGGTCTACGAGCCGCTGCCGCCCTATACGGTGCGCCAGACGGCGGTGGTTTCGGCGCAGGATGTGGACACTTTTGTGCGCATGGCGCGCTACTGGGACCTGGTGGCGAACTCGGGTCGCTTCCGGCGCGGCCTGGCGCTGCTGCTGGGCGCCGGCGGACGTGATCCGGTCGCCCAGACGGCAACTGACGAGGCTGCGCCCGACGGCCATTCGCCGTTTGCCGCGTTCTGGGACTTCAGCGCCTGGTTGTGGGCGCGTGGCGGCCAGACCAGTGGCATCACGCCCGAACATCTGGTTGACCACCTGTTCGACTATCTGCATGGCGTGTGCGGCTTTGATGCCGCGATGTGCCGTGAGGCCTTGCTGGCGGACTACCAGCACAGCGGCGCACGTGCAAGGCCTCAGAGTCTGCGTTCCGTCTGGCCCACCGTGGCGTCGACACCCGTCAACCCCCGGCGCGCGCTCGCTGCGCGCCAGCAACAGCACCGGGCACTGGCGGCCGATACCGGTTGAGCGGGCCTGGCCATGCGTGGGCGTTGCGTTGCAGCGACGCCGGCCAAACGGGTATAAACCGGCATTCACTGGAATTTGAAGTATGGACAATAAAACCGCCAAACCCGAAACCATCGCCGCCCAGGGTCTGGGCTGGATCGACGACAAGACGCGTGCCATCACGCCGCCTATCCATGTCTCGTCGACCTATTTGCGTGACGAAGACAACCAGTACCGATCCGGCCGGGTCTATGCCCGTGCCGACAACCCGGCCTTCGATCAGGCGCAGGCGGTGATCACCCAGTTGGAGAACGGCGCCGACAGCATGTTGTTCGCCTCTGGCATGGCGGCCGCCACCGCGGTGTTCCAGGCACTGGCGCCAGGCGACCATGTGCTGGTACCCAAGGTGATGTACTGGTCGCTGCGCAACTGGCTGCTCCATTTCGCGACCCACTGGGGTCTGCAGGTGGAACTGGTCGACATGACCGATCCGGCTGCGTTGCAGGCGGCCATCGTGTCGGGCAAGACCCGCCTGGTGTGGATCGAGACCCCGGCCAACCCGACGTGGACGATCACCGACATCGCCGCGACGGCGCAGATCGCGCACGCGGCCGGCGCGCTGCTGGCCGTCGATTCGACCGTCGCCACGCCGGTCTTCACGCGGCCGCTTGATCTGGGCGCCGACATCGTCATGCACGCCGCGACCAAGTACCTCAACGGCCACTCCGACCTCATCGCCGGTGTGCTGGTGTGCCGCGAGAACGACGCCTTCTGGCAGCGCATTCGCTCGGTACGGGCGCAGGTCGGCGGCACGCTGGGATCGTTCGAGTGCTGGTTGTTGCTGCGCGGCATGCGCACCTTGTACCTGCGCACGCGCGCTGCAGCGCAAGCGGCGCAGGCCATTGCGACGCATTTTTCCACCCATGCGCTGGTGCGCGAGCTGCTGTACCCCGGGTTGCCCACGTGCCAGGGCCACGAGGTCGCGGCACGGCAGATGCAGGGTGGTTTTGGCGGCATGTTGTCGATCCGCGTCGCTGGCGGCGAGGCCGCCGCGATCGACACCGCAGCCCGGGCGCAAGTGTGGAAACGCGCCACGTCGCTGGGCGGGACCGAAAGCCTGATTGAGCACCGTGCCAGCGTCGAAGGCGCCGGTTCGCCGGTGCCGCTTGACCTGCTGCGGCTGTCAGCCGGGATCGAACATGTCGTCGACCTGATCGCCGACCTGGAGCAGGCCTTGCACAAGGCGCACCAGGGAGCGGACAGGCGTTGACTGCCGGCGGTGTTCCCCCAAAGAAGTGACATCGCTTCAGGGTCTTGTGCGCCGCCTCGGCCGCGCTTGGCCGATAGCCGATAAAATAGGGTTATCGAAGACCGGATTGCCGGTCTTGCGCATGTCCTTCTGGCAAGCGGTGACCGGGTAGCCGGGACCGGTTGGCGATATCGTTTCGTGACCGGCCCACACCGGAAACGCCGCGTCCCACGCGCCCATGGACACACAGGCGTGCAGAGCGCGGGTGATGGACCAACCGCCAAGGTGATTGAACCAGTTTGCCCAGGAATCGTGCACCGATGACATCCATTCCACTGTTTCCAGGAGAAAGATCGACTTATGGCCAAAGCTGAGGCAAAAACCGCCGTCAAGGCCAACGGCCTGCGTTACAAATCCAAGGTGTCAGGCTCGCCGTTCGCCGCCGCCGCGTCGTTTGGTGGCGCCACCATGTCATGTTTCATGTGTGGCAAACATCGCCCGCGTTCGTTGATGGGCACGCGCAAGGTCGCGGGCAAGTCACAGACCGTCTGCGCCCCGTCGTGCAAGGAACTCGACGCCACGCTGGGCTCGTCCTGACCCGTACCTGACTGCGCCAACGTCAGTAGACGTATTGCAGCCGCATCGCGAACATATTGCCGTTGTTCCCGTAGACCGAACCCATCAGGTACGCCACTTCGTATTTGACGGCCTGCGTGGCGCCGAGCGGAAAACTGCCCGACAGGACCGGGCCGGCGCGGTGGGATTGTTGACCCGCTGGTGACCAGTTGTTCCACGGACCCAGTTCGCCGAATCCCTGCAGCCCCATGTGCAGTCCCGGCTTCCAGCGGTACTTCGCCTGCCACTGGTATTTGAGCTGGGTTTTGGCCGGCGGACCGTCGCCCAGACCGCGCTCGAACACCAGGTTGCCGTTGAGCTGCACGCGCCCGACGTCGGTCTGCAGTACCGGGCCAAACTCCAGCACATGACCCGGCGTGCGGCCATGGTTGCGGATCAGCAGCGTGTGGATCGCCACATCGGCAATGTATTCGCCCTGGGTCAGTAACACGTCGTTCTGCCAGTTCAGCGAACTGAGCCGTGTCGAAAACCGGTCCGAACCGATGTAGCTGGCCAGCAGCGCGGTCGTCCAGCGGCTGTTGACGCCGTATCCGATACCGATCTCCGGCCAGATCACCTCGGCAGAGCCATGTGACTTGACGGTCCAGTAGCGGTAGTCGATGTTCACCTGGCCGGCGTTGTCGTACGCCGTCACCAGGTAATAACCGGGGTCTGCCATCGCCTGGCCCGTGGCCAACAGCAAGGCGCCGGCGCAGGCGCGAATTGGCTTGAGTCGGTGCATGGGCAATTGGTGAGCGGCCGTGGGCTTGCTTGTCGGATGGCTGTCGACACGAAGTATCACCCTTCGGGCTGCGCATGGCGTGCGAGCGGCGCAGCGGAGGAGAAGATTGGCCGATGCTGTTGTCTTCGCGCTACTGGTCCGATCTGAGCACGCGTGAATTCGCGCGCCTGCAGCAGTCGCCGGACATCGGCAATGTCGTTGCGGTGTTGCCTTTGGGGGCGACGGAACAACACGGGCCGCATCTGCCACTGGCGGTCGACAGCAGCCTGGTCGATGCAGTGGTCGCCGACGCCTTGCCGCGCCTGGCTTCCGATCTGCCGGTGCTCGTATTGCCCACGCAGGCGATCGGCAAGAGCAACGAACATGCGCGTTTCCCGGGTACCTTGAGCCTTGGCGCAGAGACGCTGATCCGGGTGCTGACCGAGATCGGCAGCTCGGTGGCCGCCTG
>JBKJRR010000311.1:0-7175 GCA_046594635.1 Burkholderiaceae bacterium | reverse complement strand
TACGAAGACATACAGACCCGGCTCGTCGACCGGCATCGCCGCGCTGGAGAATAGTTGCTCGGTATTGACCTGCACGGTGTCCGGACGCGGCAGGTTCTCCAGGATGGGCGCACTGATGGCGCGCATGCCGGTGCTGCTGACGAACAGGCCCTGGCCCGCACTGAGGGTCTGCAGCGCGGTCTGGCCGGCGGTGCCGAACGAGCCGGTGGGTTCGACCTGGATCGTGCCCAGCCAGGTGAAGAAACTGCAGCTCTCGTCGCAGGACATGTCCAGACCGGTGCCGCGGATGCCGATCGTGGCGGTGGGTGTGTTGAAACCCACATTGCGGTTATTGGCGCGGCCGATCAGGCCGGTCAGCGCGCGCATCGAGCCGCGCAGCAAGGTCATCACGAAACGGCCCTCAGATGGGCTTTGGGCATCAAACACAAAGTTGTCGACCTTGAACCGGGTCGCCGCACCCAGCGTGAGCCGGCTCTCGTCGCGAAACGCCAGCACACCCTGCGCGGCGCTCGCGGTTTCAACGGTTTCTCCTGGATAGACGGCGCCACCGTCCACCAGCCGGCGGCGCTGACCTGCCGCATCCAGCGCATGGATCTCACCCCGCACACCCACCAGCTTGGCGCTGGCTTGCACCGCGTTGGGCCGAGCCTGTTGCGGCACACTGGCCGATTCGGTGGCGCAATCGCCCTGGCAAAGACGTGCGTCGAAATCGGTGCCGCGGATGCCCACGGTCGCCGTCTTGGTCTGTAGTTTGGCTGCGTTCGGTGCGTTCTTGGAAATCAGCCCGGTGATCGCGCGCAGTCCACCGGCAAACAGCGACAGCAGCATGTTGTTGTCGCTCGCATTTTCCTTGTACCGGAAGCTGTCGATCACCATGTCGGTCCCCGGGCGCAACGTCATGCGGGTGCCGTCCTGCAGCCGGATGATGGCCGATCCGCCGCCCGAGGTGCTGAGCGTGTCGCCTTCGCGGAATTCCAGGCCCTTGCCCAGGATGCGTGCGCTCTGGCCTGGTGTCTGCGCATAACCGACGCCGCGCGTGAACTCGACTTGGCCCACTGGGGCGGAAGGATTCTGCTGCGCCTGCACCGGCACGATGGCACTGGCAACGGACAGCAGACAGATGGTCGCCAGATGTTGTCGACCCGGGGCAAGTCGCGAGAATCGCCAGCCATGGCCCAGCATGTTCCGGATGTGCTGGGTGGCGGTCGCCAGCTGTTGCGCGGTCACCGGCATAACTCCTCCTCGGAAACCACTCCATCGACAAGCTTGCGCCGCAGGTTGCCGTCGGTATCGAGTTCCAGCAGACCCCCGATGTCACCGCTGATCGCCTGCTGGAACAGGTCGAGGAAGGTCACGAGGATGTCGCCCGGGGCTTGCAGGGAACTGGCCAGCACCGTCGGTGGTGGTGTCACCGCTACGCCTGCGACCGCATAGAGAACGGGTGGGTTGTTGGTGATGGCAAATGGGCCGTACAACATGCTGGTGCCGGCGTTGGCTGTGACGCCATTGGCGCCGAAGACCGCAAAGTTCTGCACCATGGCGCTGCCGGCAGTCAGATCGACGATATTGCCCGCTGTGAGAATGCCATTGAGTGTCAGGTCACCGGCGCTGGTCAGGTTGGTGGCATTGAGCACGATGTCGCCGCCTGCCGCGATGCCGCCGTCGCCAATGGTCAACGGGCTGTTGGCCGTGATGTGGACATTGCCAGCCGGCGCCAAGACAGCGCCCGACGTGGTGACGCCGCCCGTGTTGACCACATTGATATTGCCGCCGGCATTGGCAAGTGACTGAATCGCCAGCGTGCCGGTGTTGACGAAAACGATGTCGCCGGAACCGGTATTGGTGGCCGACAAGGTGCCAATCTGGTTGCCGGTGCTGGTCAGAAAACTTCCCGTCTGAGATGCTGTCACCAATACACCGGCACCGGTCAGCGACCCGGTCTGGGTAATCATGCCGGTAGGCGCCGAGAGTGCCATCACCGGGGCGCTCAGGTTGCCGACCGTCAGGTTGCCGACGGCCTGGTTGATGTTGATCGCACCCAGCGCAATTGAGCCACCGGTCTGCGTGAAGCTGTCGGTCACGATCAGGCTGCCGCCTCCACTGAGACTGCTGGTCCCGCTCTGGCTGTAACTAGCGGTCTGCAGCAGCGAGCCGATCTGCAGGTTGCCGCCGGTGATGCTGATCGGACGTGCGCTGGTCAGGCTCTGCAGGCTGGTCGTACCTGCCGTGGCATCAAAGACCACGCTGCCGCTACCCGAGGGGATCGTGACGGAAAGGACGTTGCCTGTTTCAGGTGCAACGTCCCAGTTGCTGGCACTGGACCACAGGCTGTCGCCGGCACTGCCAGACCAGGTGGCCGACGCCAGTGCGGTGATGCTGCTCAGCAGATTGGGCGCCAGGGTCACGTTGTAGTTGGCACCCGTGAAGCCATCGTTGATCAGCGCGCTGGTCACGTTCACGGTCTTGCCAGTACCCGCATTCTTGTCGACAAACGCGAAACTGGCGCTGCCCAGGGTGTCGCCTGCGACCAATGCACCGCTGGTCACGACGGCGCTGCCGGCGGCGCTGGTGTTGCCGTCATAGGGTTTGCTCACTGCCGTGGTGCTGATGGTGATGTCGGCGCGGCTGATGGTGGCAAAAGTGCTCGATGTCGGGTCGAGCAGGTTGTAGTTCCCGGCGTCGGCGCCGCCAAGCATGATGGCCGATACGTTGACGGTTTTGCCGATACCCGCATTGCGATCGGTGAAGTTGCCGGTGGCGCTGGCCACGTTCAGGAAGTCACCGGCAATCATCCCGGTGAAACCGGTGGCGCTGGTGACCAGGCTCGCATTGGTCGAGCCGTCGTAAACCTTGCCACTGGCCACGATGCCGGTCACGTTGCTGATATCAGCCCGGTTGATGGTGCTGGTCGTGTTGTTCGCGTAACTGATGTTGTAGTTGGCGCCGCCGTTGCCATCGGTCACCGTGGCGCCACTGGTCGTCACGGTCTTGCCGACGCCCGCGTTCTTGTCAGCAAAGGCGAAGGTTCCGCCGCTGATGCTGTCGCTGCCGAACAGGCTGCCACCGGTGACGATGAGCGAGCCGGCTGCGCTGGTCGTGGCGTCGTAGACCTTGACGACGTTGCTGGTGCTGAGCGTCAGGTTGGCGGCATTGATACTGCTGCTGGTGTTGTCGACCTGCGTCAGCGTGTAGTTCGCTCCGCCATTGCCGTCGTTCACGCTGAAGCCTGAAACCGTTACCGTCTTGCCAGTGCCTGCATTCGGATTCAGGAAGGCATAGGTGCCGGCATTGAGCGTATCCCCGGCAAACAGGGTGCCGCTGCTGATGACGGGGCTACCTACGGCGGTGATGGTGCTGTCGTAGACCTTGTTCACATCAGCAGTCGTGACGCTCAGCGGCGCGGCTGTGATGGTTCCGATGGCTCCGGTGGCCGTGCCGCCCGCCAGCGTATATCCATATACCGGCACCGTTCCATCGAGTGCGTCGATGGTCACACCGCTGACGCTGATGGTCTTGCCAACACCGACATGGCGTGTGTCATAGGTGCCGCTGGCGCTGCTGCTCACCGACACCACGTCACCGTCAACTCCGCCCAGTGCCGTGAAGTTGCCGGCGGTCAGGTTTGCGACGTTGGTGCCGTCGTATACCTTGCTGGCAACCCCTGTCAGGCTGACTGTTGCCGTGGGCGCCAGGGAATACAGGAAGCCGTTGCCAGTGCCCAGAATCGGATTCGCGACGCCAAAGGTCTTCGCGTATTGTTTGAAGTCATATACCAGGCCGCCGCGGGCGTCCAGCGATGGGTCGCCGGAATACACGAGCCAGCGCGCTGGCGTCGAAGTCAGCAACGCCGAACTGCCAGCGCCGTTGGTAAAGCTGGTGCCGGCGACCACTTCCAGCGAATCGCCGGACAGCGCGGTTGCGCTAAGTTGGCCCACCCCTGTGACAGAGACTACGCCACTGGCATTGGCGAAAATAGTGGCACCCGTGACCAGGTTGCCGATTGCCAGGGAGCTTGCATCGAGCGTCACATTGCCGAGCGTGCGGATCGCAGTCTCACCGGCCACTGTGCCTCCCAGCCCAATCGTCCCGCCCGCGCTCAGGAAAATATCGCCACCTGCCAGACCACTTGCCGGACTGC
Source organism: Burkholderiaceae bacterium (assembly GCA_046594635.1). GTDB lineage: Bacteria > Pseudomonadota > Gammaproteobacteria > Burkholderiales > Burkholderiaceae_C > CAISIP01. The sequence goes on along the minus strand of JBKJRR010000311.1, from coordinate 3,037 downwards.
CGATGCGTGCGCCGGCCGTCGGGGCGCTGCCCGGGTTGAGTGTGATGTTGTTTCCGGCGTTCACCACAATGGTCGTCAACTGCCCGCCGAGCCGACTGGAGCCGAGAGCCGATCCTGCAACGCTTCCTCCCGTCAGGATCACGTCGTTGCCGACAGTCAGCGACAGGTTGGTTGCGGCTCCGCCGGGACCCCCGATGCGGGCGCCGCCGCCCGACGTCCCGTCCAGGCTGGTAGTCGATCCGCCAGCGGTGATCAGTAGGTCACCCAGCACGGAGATGGTTTGATTAGTCCCGATCACACCGGCAAAGTTTTCCTGACCGGCCGCGCCGGCCTGCAGCGTGAGGTTGCCAGCCGCGATGGTCTGCAAAGCGGACGCACCGTTGGCGCGGATGTCGGCAAAGTTGCCCGCCAGGTCTGCGCCGCCGCTGGCGCCGCCATTGATCGTGATGTCCGGCGCGCCAGAGATCGTCTGTGACCCGTTGACCGCCTGGATGCGGGCAAAGTTATTGCTGGCGCCGGTGCCGCCCTGAAGGTTGAGTACGCTGCCGCTGCCAAAGGTCAGCGACTGCGCACTGCCGAATGATTGGATGCGTGCCAGGCTGGTCGTGCCGCCGCCGCCCGTCAAGTCAAGCCCGCCACTGTTCCCGATCACGATCGACTGTGTTGCCGTGGTGGCGATCGTCGACGTGCCCTGGCGAATCGCGGCCAGCGTTTCGATGCCGCCGCTGCCACCGGTCAGGCTGATGCTGCCAGCGGAAATGCTCTGTGCGCCCTTGTCGGTCTGAATCTGGGCCCAGTTGCCTTCGCCCGCAATGCCGCCGCTGGCGCCGCCGACCAGTTGGATACTGCCAGCGCCTTGGATGGTCTGGCTGCCATTGGCGGCATGGATCAACGCGAAATTCCTGCTGCCCACGTTTCCGATGGGCCCACCGGTTCCGCCGGTCAGGCTGAGCAAACCGCCTGCCGTGAAATCAATCAACTGCGAGTCACCGTTGTTCTGCAAAATGGCGCGGCCGCCATGTGGCGAGCCCACCATGTTCTGCTCGGTGTCGCCGCCAATCAAGACGATCGACCCGCCGGAATTGACGGTGATGACCTGGCTGGTGCCAGCAGTGCCGGACTGGAACAGCTGCGCCTGGTTGTCGGTCAAACTGCCGCCGCCGGCTTGTAAGGTCAGGCCGGCGGATCCCACCGTGATGTTTTGATTGCCGTTGGAATTCAGATAGGCGGCGTTTCCAGTGTCTATGCCGCCGCCATCGGCGCCGCCCAGCAGCACAATACCAAGGGCCGAAACGGTCTGGTTGCCGCCGCCCAAACTTGCGATGCGCGCGTAATTCTCGGTTCCGTTGTCACCGCCACTGATCAGTATCAGGTTGGTCGCGGTCACCGACTGGTTTGCATTGGCCTGGATGATGGCGCGATTGCCTTCCGTCGCAACGCCGCCGGTAGCGCCTCCAGTCAATATGATGTTGGCAGCGCTGATGGCTTGGGATCCGATGTTGGCGATGATGCCCGCGTAGTTGCGGCTGCCGTTGTCGCCGCCCGTGAGGTCGATGTTGCCGCCGCCATTCAATGTGATGGACTGCAGATCGCCATTCGCATCGATCAGCGCGCGGCTTCCGTTGCCGGGACCCCCGACGTTGGTCAGCGTCGACGATCCACCTTGAACCGTGATCGAACCGCCATTGTTGAGCGTAATGGACTGGCTGGTTCCCGTGGTGCCGCTTTGACTCAGGAATGCAGAATGGTTCTTCGTGCCGGTGCCGCTTCCGGCGATTAGCGACAAGCCGTTGCTGTCGAGGGTCACGGTCTGGTTGCCGGCGGCAGAAACGATGGCCGAATTGCCGTCGCTGGTGTTGGAACTGCCGGCATTGATGCCCATGAAGTTACCGCTGATGATCTGGTTGCCGCCACTGCTGATCGAGGTGGTGGTGCCGTTGCCGTTGCCTGCAACCACGTTGATAGCATTGGCCGATGTGATGGTTTGTAGCCCGCCCGTGGTGGACACGACCAGACTGCCGGTGGAACTGCCGGTGTTGGTATTGATAAATGCCATGTCGCCGATTGTGGATGTCAGCGTCTGCGCGCCGGTGCCAAGTACTTCAACCTGTGTGCCCGAGCCACCGGTGGCGCGTACCAATAGAATGGCGCCTTTCAGATCCATGTTCCCGCTGGTATTGCCGGCGCTGGTCCCGACGCGGATGATCCCGTTGACGATATCGACATCGCCGAAACCGGATCCGTCGTTGTCGGCATACATCTTCAGACTGCGGTTGTCCGCCAGGAAAATGTTGTTGCCGCTGTTGCTTGACCGGATATCGGCGTTGGCGCGCAACTCCAGGTTGTGGTTAAAGGCGGTTGCGGCGGCTCCGATCTCGGCGCCGGAGGTGACTGAGAACGAACTGCCGGTCAGCAGGCGCAACGTGTTGGCATTGACCTGATTGTTGGCCAGGCTGCTGCCCAACGTCAGGGTGCCGGTGCCATCGAGGCGGCCGATGTCCAGTGTCGCGGCACTCACCTGCTGCAGGTCCGACGGCGACAGGCTTAACACACCGGCCGTGGGGCTGCTTTCGATGTGCACATTGCGCGCCAGATCCAGTGGGCGCAGGATGACGGTTCCAGTCGGGTTGGACACCGGACCGGTGATGTCGATGTCGTCGGCGGTGATGCGCGCGGTCTTGGTGCCGGTCATCGTGATGCCGGTCACGGTCAGCAGGGCTCCAGGCGCCGCGGTGAAGAACAGGTCGCCGGTATCGAAACCTGGCACAGTGGCGTTCAGGCTGGTGACCTGGTTGGCCAGGCTGTCCATCAGTATTGCACCAGCCGAACTGATGGTCAGCAGGTTGGCGCGGATGTTCGTGTCCGCCGCTTCGGTGATGCTGCCGCTGGTTGTTGTCAGCGTGACATTGCCCAGCGTGCGGATGGCTGCGACGTTGTTGGCGCCGTCACCCGCGTTGAATAGCATGCTGCCCGCGGTGACCGCGATCGTGCCCGCCTGCACGTCATTGAACCGCGATCCGATGCGGACACCGGCACC
>JBKJRR010000277.1:0-13642 GCA_046594635.1 Burkholderiaceae bacterium | reverse complement strand
TCCAGCAGTTGTGCCAACCGTGCGGGCTGGTCATGGTGCAGCATATGGCCGGCGTCCTGCACCACCACGATGCGGCAGTCGGGCACCAATTTCAGCCGCTCGTGGTACTGGTCTCGCGTGAAGCTTCCCTTCCACCAGCCCCACATGGCGTCGTCCGAGGCCTCCACCGCCAGCACCGGCATGGTGATGCACCGGTAGACCTCCCGCATTTCGTCGACCCGCAGCAACTGGGCATTGACGATCTTGTGCGCCGGATCGCCCAGAATCGTCCATAAACCCTGGGCGTTCGGACGGGCCCATTGCTGCGCCAGCCAATCGGCCTTGTCGCGGCCACTTTGGTCACGCGCCAGTCGTGGATTGGTCTTGGTCAGCCGCTGCGCCACGCCGGCGGCATCGGGGTAGCCACGCAAGCCCAGTTCGCCCCGGCCGTGTTTCCTCAGCTGGTCCAGCCATTTGGCATAACGGCCGGGCGCCTGCGCCGGCTCGGTCGGCGGGCCGCCGAAACCCTCCAGGTTCACCAGGCGGCGCACGCGCTCGGGCCGGATGCCGCCATAGAACATGGCCACGTTGCCGCCCAGACTGTGTCCCACCAGGTCGATGGGCTGGCCGGGCGAGAAATGGTCGACCAGAAAATCCAGGTCGGCAATGTAGTCCGGAAACCAGTAGTTGTCGACTGCACCGCCGTCGGTCAGGCCGTAACCACGCCAGTCGGGTGCGATGACGAAGCGGTCCTGCATGAAGGCCTCAGGCAGCGCATCGACGACGAACTGAAACGATGCCGCCACGTCCATCCAGCCATGCACAAGCACCAGCGGGGCCTTGCCGGCTTGGGGTTCGCCCCAGCATCGCACGTGGTATTGCAGGCCGCGCACGGGGACAAACATGCTGCGAGAGGGGCGTTTCACTTGGTACATTAGGCCGATGATAAAGAGACAGTTCGTGCCACGCAGTCAAGCACATGACAGTTCGGCGTTATCGCCAGTGTCCGATCACTACCGGTCCATGCATGCGCAGTTCGGCTGGCACGTGCCGGAGCGCTTCAACATGGCACAGGCCTGTTGCGGCCGCTGGTCGGCCGCTCCGGCCACGGCCGGGAGCGTGGCAATCCTTGCTGACGGGCCCGGTCAGATGGCACGCGCCTGGAGTTATGCCGAACTGCAGGCTGCCAGCAACCGCCTGTCGAACGCGCTGGTGGTGCTGGGGGTGAAGCGGGGCGACCGGGTGGCCGTCGTGTTGCCGCAGCGTTTCGAGACTGCAGTGGCCTACATGGCCGTATTGCAGATGGGCGCGGTGGCGATGCCGCTGTCCATGTTGTTCGGCCCCGAGGCGCTGGATTTCCGGCTGCAGAACAGTGAGGCCGTGGTGGCCATCTGTGACGCGGTGGCGATTGACGCGCTCGAGTCGGTGCGTGCCAACTGCCCGTTGCTTGAGTCGGTGATCCGGGTCGGGCCACACGCCAGTGACAGGAACCCGGAGTACCACGCGGTGCTGGCCCAGGAGCCAGAGGTTTTCCGGCCCTGTGACACCGCGGCCGATGAAGCCGCCGTGCTGATCTATACCAGTGGCACGACCGGCCAGCCCAAGGGCGCACTGATCGCGCATCGGGGCCTGATCGGCAACCTGAGCGGTTTTGTTTGCAGCCAGAACTGGTTTGGCTTCGATCCGGCGCGCCCGGCATCTGAATCCGAAGCGGTATTCTGGTCGCCGCCCGACTGGGCCTGGACCGGCGGTCTGATGGACGCCTTGTTGCCGACCTTGTATTTTGGTCGTCCCATCGTGGCCTGGAATGGCCGGTTCAGTCCGCAGACCGCGTTCGAGCTGATGCAGAACCACCGGGTGACCCATACCTTTTTGTTCCCGACCGCGCTCAAGGCCATGATGAAGGCCTACCCGGCGCCGGCGAAACAGTTCCAGCTGCGCCTGCAGGCCATCATGAGCGCTGGCGAGGCGGTGGGTGATGCAGTGTTCGGCTACTGCCGCAAGCAACTCGGTGTGGTCGTCAACGAGATGTTCGGCCAGACCGAGATCAACTACATCGTCGGCAACTGCGCCCTGAACAACCAGCGCAGCGGTGGTGTGGTGGGCTGGCCCGCCAAACCCGGCAGCATGGGCAAGGGATATCCGGGTCATCGGGTCATGGTGATCGACGAGTCCGGGCAGGAATGCGCCGTGGGTGTACCCGGCGACGTGGCGGTGAACCGCTTTGACGTGCATGGCACGCCCGACCCGGTATTTTTCCTGGGCTATTGGAAGAATCCGGCGGCCACGGCAGCCCGTTTTACCGGCGACTGGTGCTGCACCGGCGACATCGCCACACGGGATGCCGATGGCTACCTGTGGTACCAGGGGCGCGCCGACGACGTGTTCAAGGCCGCCGGGTATCGCATCGGTCCGGGCGAAATCGAGAACTGTCTGGTCAAGCACCCGGCGGTGCTCAACGCGGCGGTCGTGCCCAAACCCGACCCCGAGCGGGGTGCGGTGGTCAAGGCCTATGTGGTACTGGCGCCGGACATCGCCGCGCAGCGGGATGCGTTGACCGGGCGGGGGCCCCGGCAGGCATTCGACATTGAACTCACCGCCAGATTGCAGGCCCATGTACGCGGCAAACTGGCGCCTTACGAGTACCCGAAAGAGATCGAATTCACTGGCGAATTGCCGATGACAACTACCGGCAAAGTGCAGCGGCGCGTGTTGCGGCTGCAGGAGGAGGCGCGGGCCAAGGCGCAGGGCAGCGTCTAAACTCGCCGCTCATATTGCGTTTGGAGAAGTGATGAAGAAAGTCCTACTCGGTCACAGCGACCTGCACGTCACGCCCATCTGCCTGGGCACCATGACCTTCGGCGAACAGGTGACCGAGTCCGATGCCCATGCCATCATGGACCGGGCGTTCGAGCGTGGCATCGATTTCCTGGACACGGCTGAGATGTATTCCGTGCCCACGCGCGCTGCGACCTACGGCGCCACCGAGGCCATCATGGGCCGCTGGCTGGCTGCCCGTCCAGGGCTGCGCGAAAAGCTGGTCATCGCCTCCAAGGTGGCCGGGCCTGCGCGCGGCATGGACTGGGTGCGCGAAGGCCAGGGCATGGCGCCGGACGACATCCGCCGTTCCTGCGAGAACAGCCTCAAGCGACTGCAGACCGACGTGATCGACCTGTACCAGATCCATTGGCCCGAGCGTCATGTGCCGTCGTTCGGCGCAACCTACTATGACCCGTCCAAGGAGCGTTCGACCACCTCGATCCATGATCAGCTCGAGGCCCTGTCGGGGCTGATCAAGGCCGGCAAGGTGCGCCACATCGGACTGTCCAATGAGACGCCTTATGGCGTGCACGAATTCGTGCGCCTGGCCGAGCAACACGGGCTGGAGCGCGTGGTCTCGATTCAGAACCCCTACTGCCTGATCAACCGAAGCTACGACAACGGCACGGACGAGACCTGCCACCGGTTGGGGGTGTCGTTGCTGGCGTACTCGCCACTGGGATTCGGCCTGTTGACAGGCAAGTACGACAGCAGCGGTACCGAGGGCCCCGACGCACCCAAGGGCGCGCGCATTTCCGGCTACGAATCGGTGCGCAAGCAGCGCTGGGGGCGACCCGAGTCGTTGGCCGGCGCGCGCCGCTACAACGCGCTGGCGCGCGAACATGGTCTCACGCCGACCCGGATGGCGCTGGCCTTTTGCTACAACAATTGGCGCGTGGCGAGCACCATCATCGGGGTGACCAGTCTGGCTCAGCTAGACGAATGTCTGGACGCGTGGGACACACCGCTGGCGCCCGAGTTGCTGGCACAGATCGACGCCATCCGCTGGGACCTGCGCGATCCGGCGCAGTAGATCGCAAGCAACAGGGTCGGGGGCAGATCCAGATGGCGCGACGCGAGCATGTGTCCGAGACACCGGCCACGAAGTTGCTGCGCGCCCGCCAGGTGGAGTTCACCGAGCATGTCTATGAATATGTCGAGCATGGTGGCGCCACGCACAGCGCCGAGGTGCTCGGCGTGGACCCGTATGCAGTGGTCAAGACGCTGGTGATGCAGGACGAACTGGCGCGCCCCCTGCTGGTGCTGATGCACGGCAATCGCAAGGTCAGCACGCGCAACCTGGCACGCCAGATCGGTGTGAAGTCGGTCGACCCCTGCGCGCCGGAGGTGGCCAACAAGCACAGTGGTTATCTGGTGGGCGGAACCTCACCGTTCGCGACCCGGCGCGAAATGCCGGTTTACATCGAGCAGACCATCCTGGATCTGCCGCGTATCCTGATCAATGGTGGCCGGCGGGGATACCTGGTCGGTTTGGCGCCAACGGTATGTCTGCAACTGCTGTCAGCCCGGCCGGTAGCCTGCGCGCTGGCAGAATAGCGACCAAGACAGCGCCACTCATGGCGCGACGGAGACTTCAGACCTATGGACGCGTCCATCCCCTTTCTGCCCCTGCTGGCTGTGGTACTGGCCTATCTGGTGGGATCCCTGTCGTTCGCGGTGATCGTGAGCCGGGTCATGGGCCTGAACGATCCGCGCACCTATGGCAGCAAGAATCCGGGTGCGACCAATGTGCTGCGCTCGGGCAGCAAGAGCGCGGCCGTGGTGACGCTGCTGCTCGATGGCGCCAAGGGCTGGTTGCCGGTGATGCTGGTGGCGCGGTACGGTGAGGCCTACGGCCTGCACGAGGGCACGATGGCAATGGCCGGACTGGCGGCTTTTCTGGGCCACCTGTTCCCGATCTTCTTTCGCTTCCAGGGTGGCAAGGGCGTTGCCACGGCATTGGGGGTGATATTCGGCTTTAGCTGGATCCTGGGGCTGGCCGTCGCTGCGAGCTGGCTCGTCATAGCCGTGTTCTTTCGCTATTCGTCACTGGCCTCGCTGGTGGCAGCAGTGTTCGCGCCGGTGTACTACATCTTCGGTGATGGTGTGGCCTGGTACTTGGACAAGAGCGTGCTACTGGCCCTGGGCGTGATGGCCTTGCTGCTGGTCTGGCGCCATGCCGAGAACATCAATCGACTGGTCAAGGGCACGGAGTCCAGGTTGGGTGCCAAGAAAAAGACCTGAGCTGCCCGGCTCAGGACTGCTGGGCAGCGTAGGCGCCCAGGCGCAGGATCAGGTGGTGGTTGAGCCGCACGCGCACCATGGCTGCAGCCAGAGCGGCGCGGATCTGCGGACTGCCATGGGCGGTGCGATGCAATCGCGGTTGACCCGACAACTGACCGTTTTCATTTAGCACAATCGCCACGTGTGGATGGTTGGGCGTGCCTGATCGGCGCATCACCACGGCCACTTCTTCATTGTCCAGGCGCACGAAGGTGCCGGGCGGGCACAGACCGACGGCGCGGATCATGGCATTACCAATTTCGTCCGAATGCTCGCCGCTGTCCTGGATGATGGATCGCACCGAGTCGGTGGCGCTGCGCCCTGAACGCGATTTGCGCGGGCTGATCATGGCGCCGTAGCGATCGACGGTGCGCACGATACGCGCCAGCCGGTCGGCGGGCTCAAGCGAGACAAGCGGCTTGTCGTCGGCGATCTCGTCATGGTGGCGTCCGACGATGTCCAGCCACAAGCCGTCGCGGATACCCTGATCGACCAGCATCTGACGGCTCAGTTCCATATGTGCCCGTATCCCTTGCTGCTGCTCGGGGCTCGGTTTGTCCAGTTGCACGGCCAGTTCGTCCTGCAACGCCGTCATGCCGATGTTCATCGTCAGTGCGGCACACACCATGCTGGTGCGCTCGGCGGGTTCGACACCCAGATCGACCGCGATCAGGTGGGCCAGCACGGCGCATACCAGCGCGTGCGAGGCGCTGTAACCGACCGGTGAATTTGCCGCCAGCTGAAACAGCAGGTACAGGCCGGTGTCGGTGTCGCGTTTGAGCAGCGCCTGCATCCAGCGGTCGTATTGACCGACGCGTTGCTCGAACTCCTGCACGCTGGCCGGACTGCCCAGGACGATGGCCAGGCCAGCCTCCAGGTCAGCCCACAGGCTGAGCAGATCTTCGTATTCTGTTTCGCTCTCGACGTTCAGGGTCACGTTGGGTGGCAGCAATGGTGATCAGGCGCGGGTTGCGCGGGTCAATAGCGCTTTTCGAGCACCAGTTGTTCGTTGTTGCGGGTCATCTGGAAGCGGGTGAGGTAGCTGTTGCCGAGCAATACAAATGGCATGGAAATCGGGGTGATGACGGCTTCGATGTCGCGGACCTCGACGTCGTTCAGGCGTACCGACGACAGCCGAATCTTCCAGCCCGGCACAATGCCATTGGCAGTGGATACTTGGACGGCCTGGCCTTGCTTGTACTGCAGGCCGATGCGGTCGGCGTCGTTGACGCTCATGCCAATCGTCGTGGCGCCGGTGTCGACCATGAACTGGACCGGCCGGGAGTTGACCAGACCTTGCGTAAAGAAGTGACCTTGGGAATCGGCTGACAACACGATGCGGCTGCCCTTGCCCTGGACGATGGGTTGGCCCACGCTGACCGGTGATTCACCGACCCGCAGCATCTGTCGCCGGCCACCCACTTCGAGCACAGCGGTGTCGCCCTGGGTGGATATCACCCGCACGCCCTTGAAGCTGTCGCCCGGAGCGACACTCTTGGGCTCGCCGCCATCGACCACCAGCAGGGCCTTGTTGCCGAGCATGCCGGACAACGTGACCGCCTGCGCCAGCGCCGCCGAACCGAGCGTCGCACCGGCGACCAGCACCAGCGCGACGCGCAGGACCCGGGGGCTGGCCAGCGCGGACATGATGGCGCTAGTCCCGGAAGTTGTTGAAACTCAGCGGCAGATCAGGGATGTCCTTGCGGATAAGGGCCATCGCGGCCTGCAGGTCGTCGCGCTTGGCACCGGTGATCCGCACCGCGTCACCCTGGATCGCGGCCTGCACTTTGAGCTTGCTGTCCTTGATCATGCGCTGGATCTTCTTGGACACGTCCGATTCGATGCCGTTGCGCACCTTGATTACCTGCTTGACCTTGTCGCCACCCATTTTCTGGACGTCTCCACGGTCGAGAAACCGGATGTCGACGTTGCGCTTGGTGAGTTTGTTGCGCAGCACATCCTCGATCTGACCGAGCTGAAAATCGGCATCACCGATCAGCGTGATGTCTTTTTCCTTGAGTTCGATGGCAGCGGCGGTTCCCTTGAAGTCGAACCGGGTGCCGATTTCCTTGACCGTGTTGTCCACGGCGTTGCGTACTTCGACGAGATCGGCCTCGCAAACCGTATCAAAAGAGGGCATGGGATTACCAATAGGGGTTCAGTGCGCATCGAGGGCCGATGCGACAATCCTGTCATGTTAGTCGAGAAAAACGTCCCGCTCCAGTCCTGCAACACCTTTCACATTGTGGCTAAGGCGCACTCGCTGGTTCGGATCGCCAGCGCGCAGGATCTGCAGGACCTGATCGGCGAGCCGGATCTGGCAGCTCAGCCCAAGTTCATCCTCGGTGGCGGCAGCAACATCGTTCTCACCGGCGATGTGAAACCACTGGTGCTCAAGATCGAAATCATGGGCAAGCGGCTGGTACTGGAGACTGACAAAGCGTATTTGATCGAGGCTGGCGCCGGCGAGAATTGGCATGAACTGGTGGCTTGGTCGTTGGCCCAGGGTTATGCGGGGCTAGAGAACCTGGCCATGATCCCCGGCACCGTGGGCGCTTCACCTGTGCAAAACATCGGCGCATACGGGGTCGAGTTGCAGGACCGTTTCCATTCGCTCGACATGGTGGATCTGCGCACCGGCCAGCGCCACACGCTTGATGCTGCGCAATGTGGTTTTGGCTACCGTGACTCGGTGTTCAAGCACATGGCGCCAGACGGTGCGCATTCACTCACCGATACCGATGCGGTGGCTTCGGCCGGGTTCGGATTGCGCGACCGGGTGGTCATCACGCAGGTGCGCTTGCAGTTGCCCAAACCCTGGAAGCCTGAACTCGGTTATGCCGATCTCGAACGCAAGATCCACGAAACCGGCATCCGGTCACCCGACCCACGGCAGATCTTTGACTGGGTCTGCGCGATCCGCAGCGCCAAGCTGCCCGATCCCGCGGTACTGGGCAACGCCGGCAGTTTCTTCAAGAATCCGACTGTCACGCGTGAGCAGTGTGAGGACATCATCCAGCGCGAACCGCGCATCGTGCACTACCCGATGGACAACGGTGCGATCAAGTTGGCGGCCGGCTGGCTCATCGACGCCTGCGGCTGGAAGGGCAAGGCGATCGGCAACGCGGCGGTGTACGAGCGCCAGGCCCTGGTGCTGGTGAACCGAGGGCAGGCCACCGGAGGCGAGGTGATGACGCTGGCTGGCGCGATACAGACCAGCGTTTACGAGCGCTTTGGCATCATGCTCGAGCCCGAACCCGTGGTGGTCTGACCATCGTCAGGGTTTGCGGTCGCCGGTCAGGGTGAGCAGATCGGCGCTGTCGTCCATGGTCAGCAGTCCGGTCTTGGCGTAGATGGCCAGCTTGCTGCGGGTATCGATGATGTCCAGATTGCGCATCGTGAGTTGGCCGATGCGGTCCTGCGGCGAGAACGCGGACTCGCCTTTTTCCATCGTCAGCCGTTCGGGGTGGTAGGTGAGATTGGGCGATTCGGTGTTGAGCAGCGAGTAGTCGTTGCCGCGGCGCAACTCGATCGTGACCTCACCGGTGATGGCGCGTGCCACCCAGCGCTGCGCGGTCTCGCGCAGCATGATGGCCTGCGGGTCGAACCAGCGGCCCTGGTACAACAAACGGCCGAGCTTGCGGCCATGGTCGCGGTATTGCTCGATAGTGTCTTCGTTGTGGATCCCGGTGATCAGGCGCTCATAGGCGATGAACAACAAGGCCAGGCCGGGGGCCTCGTAGATACCGCGGCTCTTGGCCTCGATGATGCGGTTCTCGATCTGGTCGCTCATGCCCAGGCCGTGACGTCCGCCGATTCGGTTGGCTTCCAGAATCAGATCAACCAGCGAGTTGTAATGCACACCGTTGAGTGCGACCGGCTGGCCTTCTTCGAAACGCACCGTCACTTCTTCGCGCTGGATCTCGACATCGTCGCGCCAGAATGCCACGCCCATGATGGGTTGCACGATCTGCATGCCGCTGTTCAAGTGCTCCAGATCCTTGGCCTCGTGCGTGGCGCCCAGCATGTTGGAGTCGGTGGAGTAGGCTTTTTCGGCCGACATCTTGTAGCCGAAACCGGCCTTGGTCATGAAGGCCGACATTTCGGCACGTCCGCCCAGTTCCTCGATAAATGCCTGGTCCAGCCAAGGCTTGTAGATCTTCAGGCTGGGGTTGGTCAGCAGGCCATAGCGGTAAAAACGCTCGATGTCATTGCCCTTGAAGGTACTGCCGTCGCCCCAGATGTTGACGTCGTCGTCTTTCATCGCGGACACCAGCATGGTGCCGGTGACGGCGCGCCCCAGTGGCGTGGTGTTGAAGTAGGTCACGCCGGCGGTAGTGACGTGGAAGGCGCCGGCCTGCAGCGCGGCGATGCCTTCATTGGCGAGTTGCGCACGGCAGTCGATCAGGCGGGCTTTTTCGGCACCATACTGCATGGCCTTGCGCGGAATCTCGTCGTAGTCCGGTTCGTCGGGCTGGCCCAGATTCGCGGTGTAGGCATAGGGAACCGCACCCTTGTTGCGCATCCAGTGCAGTGCCGCACTGGTATCAAGACCGCCTGAGAAGGCGATGCCGACTTTCTGGTTCAGCGGAAGGTTTTGCAGAATCGTGGCCATGACGGAAGCTCCTGAAATCAAGCGTAGTGGCAGATGTAGTGGTAAGGCTCGGTGACACGGATGTCGAACCGGCTGTGGGCGGCGATCTGGAACGAATCGCCAGCGGCCGAACGTACCCATGCGTCGGTGCCGGCAAGCCGGTATTCGCAGGCGCCCGCGACACACTCCATGATTTCAGCGGCGGCCGTGGAGAAGGTCAGCTCGGCGGGCAGCACCACGCCGACCGACTTTTTAGTGCCGTCGGCCAGCGTGAGCGCATGGCTGACACACTTTCCGTCGAAATAGACGCTGGCTTTGGTCGTGACGGACACGCCGTCGAGTTGGTCGGTGATCATGAAAGGCGGGGTTTCCTGGTTTTCGAAGCGGGGGTGGGGGGCGCAATTGCGCCTTGCGCGAACCGCTGATTTTAGGTCACGGGATGCGGCGCCATGGAGGGTGCCGCACTGCGCGGGCTTGGCTCAGTCTGTGCGGATCAGTGATCTGGGTCGAGTCGGCTCTGCCAGTCGTCGGCCTTGAAGCCGACGGTCACGACGCCGTTCCCGGCATCACCCCATTCGACCACCGGGCGTTTGATGACGCTGGCGTGTTCGAGCATCAACTGGCGCGCACCATCTGCGTCGGTGACGCCGACCTGCAGCGATGCGTCGAGCCGGCGCCAGGTCGTGCCCTTGCGGTTGAGCAGTGTTTCCCAGCCAGGCTGCTGCAGCCAGTGGTCAAGCCTGGGCGCAGGAACGCCCTGGGTCTTGAAGTCGTGGAAGGTGTACGCCAGTTGATGCTCCTCCAGCCACTGGCGGGCCTTTTTGACGGTGTCGCAGTTGCGAATGCCGTACACGGTGATGGGTTGGGTTGACATGGCGCCATCATGCCGCAAACGGGTGCGCGACAATCAAGTCCGCATGAAAACACTCCAGGACTGGCTCGACCATTGCGAGCGACTGCATCCCACGAACATCGACATGGGGCTCGATCGCGTGCGCGTGGTGGCAGAGCGTTTGGGTATCCGCTTCACGTGCCCGGTGATCACGGTGGCGGGCACCAATGGCAAGGGATCGACCTGCGCCATGCTCGAGGCGATTCTGGGGCAAAGTGGCTACAAGACCGGGGTCTACACCTCGCCGCACCTGGTGCATTTCGAGGAGCGCCTGCGTCTGCATGGCGAGCCGGTGACGGTGGAGCCGCTGGTGCAGGCATTCGAGCGGGTCGAGCGGGCCCGCTGCCAGCTGCCGCCCGAGGTGTCGCTGACCTATTTCGAGTTCTCCACCTTGGCCATCCTGGACCTGATGGCGCACGCCGGTCTGGATGTGGCCATTTTGGAGGTAGGGCTGGGCGGGCGGCTCGATGCGGTGAACATCATTGATGCAGATTGCGCCATCATTACCAGCGTTGATCTCGATCACATGGAGTTTCTCGGGCCCGACCGCGAATCTATCGGCTTTGAGAAAGCCGGCGTCATGCGCACCGGGCGTCCCGCCATCGTCAGCGACCCGGTACCGCCCCAAAGTCTGCTGGACCACGCCATGGAAATTGGTGCCGACCTGTGGCGCCTGGGTGTGGATTTCAACTTCTCCGGCGACAAGCAGCAATGGGCCTGGGCGGGCCGCGACCGGCGTTATGCCGGCATGGCCTACCCGGCTTTGCGCGGTGCCAACCAATTGCTCAATGCCAGCGGCGTGCTGGCGGCCTTGACCGCGCTGCGCGAGCGCTTGCCGGTGACTGCACAGGCAGTGCGCAACGGCTTGGCCATGGTGGCCTTGCCCGGTCGCTTCCAGATCGTACCGGGCGAGCCGACGCTGGTGCTCGATGTGGCGCACAACCCGCATGCGGCGGCGGCGCTGGCGGTCAATCTGGATGCCATGGGTTTCTTTCCGACGACCCACGCCGTGTTTGGTGCCATGGCCGACAAGGACTTGCCACCGATGTTCGAGCGGCTCAATCCGATCATTGATCGCTGGTACTTTACCGATCTGCCGATTGCCCGGGCGGAGACAGGCGCGCGCCTGACCACACGCTGGCAGGCAACCAATAACCGTGCCGATGCCTCGGCGCAGGCCTTTGCCGACCCGGTTCAGGCGCTGCAGGCGGCGGTCGCGCAGGCAAAGCCGGCTGATAGAATCGTGGTCTTTGGATCGTTTCATACCGTGGGTGGCGTGTTGAAGGACGGCGTACCGCGCCTTTCCGCCAGGCACATGAACCCCTAACCCCCTCATGGCATTGTTCAAGTTCCGCAAGGGCCGCGATGAGCACCTGGCGTCGGTCGCTCCGCCGCAGACCGTCGAAGCCGTGCGCAGACGCGCCATGCACCGCCTGATCGGCGCCGCGGTGCTGGTGCTGGCGGGTGTCATCGGCTTCCCGATGGTCTTTGACAACCAGCCCCGACCTATTCCGGTCGACCTGCCAATCGATATCGTCGACAAGAACAAGGCCAAGCCCCTGGTTTTGCCGCCTGCCGCAGGGACCACGGCCTCGGTCGCGGTGGCCGCATCTGCGACTGCGCCCTCTGTTGTTCCGGCCGATTCAATCGCGCCAGTTGTGCCCTCCAAGCCTGTTGATACCGAGACCAAGCCCGCATCTGTTGCCGCGCCTGCAGCGGCGGTGACCGCCCTGCCGACCGACAAGGCGGCCTCCAGCGCGGCTGAGCTGGCAGAGGCCAAAGCGCTCGACGCCAAGAAGGCGCGCGCCTTGCTCGAAGGCCGGCCGGTCGCGGGCAGCAGCAAGACACCGGTGGCCGCGCCGGCCAATACGCCGGCACCGGCGAGTACGAATCCGGCGCCAGCGTCGGATGAACGTTATGTGGTGCAGGTTGGCGCTTTTGCCGATGCGGCCAAGGTGCGGGAAGTACGCCGCAAGGTCGAATCGACCGGACTCAAGACCTATACGCAAGTGGTACGCACGTCCGAGGGCGAACGCACGCGCGTGCGGGTGGGGCCGTTTGATGACAAGGCCGAGGCCACCAAGGCCGCCGACAAGATCCGCAAGCTGAGCCTGTCGGTCGCCATCTTGACCTTGTAGATCGGTACGGGCCCATGGTTGCGCTGGACTGGATCTTTCTTTCGATATTGCTGCTGTCACTGCTCATCGGCGCCTGGCGCGGCCTGATCTATGAGGTATTGGCCCTTGCCACGTGGGTTGCCGCTTTCCTGCTGGCACAGTGGTTTGCACCGACTGCGGCGCATTACCTGCCGATGGCGGGGTCGAGCGAGACAATTCGGTATGCGGCCGGCTTTGTGCTGGTGTTCATCGGGGCGGTGTTTGCGGGGTCTATCCTGACCTGGCTCATCAGCCGACTGTTCCAGGTTGCCGGTCTGCGGCCGGCCGACAGGGTGCTGGGGGCGGTATTTGGTCTCATGCGCGGCGCTATCGTGTTGTTGGCAGTCGCGGTGATGGTCAGCATGACCCCATTGAAGTCCGACGGTTGGTGGAGCGAGTCGGTCGGCGCGCATTGGGCCACCGCCACAGTCAAGGGGCTCAAGCCAGTGCTGCCGCAGGAATTTGGCAGGTATCTGCCCTAGGAGCCCGACAGGCTTCGGGGGCTTGTGAAGCGCTGGCATTGTTGCCAGCTGGTCAGTTTCCAGCGGGATCAAACTATGTGCGGAATTGTTGGTGTCGTCAGTGGCGCCCCGGTCAATCAATTGCTTTACGACGCCTTGCTGCTCTTGCAGCACCGGGGGCAGGATGCGGCGGGTATCGTGACGCAGCAGGAGCGCAAGTTTTTCATGCACAAGGCCAAGGGTCTGGTGCGTGACGTGTTCCGCACGCGCAACATGCGGGCCTTGCCTGGCACCTGTGGCCTGGGCCAGGTGCGATATCCCACCGCTGGCAATGCCTACAGCGAGGAAGAGGCGCAGCCGTTTTACGTGAATGCGCCGTTCGGCATCGTGCTGGTGCACAACGGCAACCTGACCAACGCGCAGGTGCTCAAGTCCGAGTTGTTCATGACCGATCACC
>JBKJRR010000216.1:0-10022 GCA_046594635.1 Burkholderiaceae bacterium | reverse complement strand
TGCGCAGGTATTGTTGTGTGAAGGGTGGGCAAAGCCATTCGGTGAGCGGCCGCGGCGGAAGGTTATCCGATGCCGCGGCGGGGTCGGGATGATCGGCAACACAGGCATCGGCCGGCGCAATCATGACCACCGGCAGCTGGCTCAGGCCCGGGCAGGCCCGCAGCGAAGTGGCCAGCGCCAGGCCGTCGTGGATGCCTGGTCGGTGGGCGATGACCGCCAGCGCCAGCTGCTGCAGGTCTGCAGCGCGCAGGGCTTGCTGCGTGTTGTCGGCGACCAAAGCCGTCAGGCCCTCGGTCTGCACCAAATTGCGGATGTCCTCGGCCATCTGGGGTTCGGTGCAGACGATCAGCACCTGCTTGTTGCTCAGGTCGTGGGTATCGACCCTGGCCTGCGCATCGCCACGCGCCGGCGTGACGGCTGTGGCCGGGGCGTCGAGCGTAATCGTCGCACCTTCGGCTGCGCCGAAAAGCCTCACCGTGGCACCCGCGTCCTGTATGCGCTGGCGGCCGTCCGCGACCAGGGCGTCGAGTGCGTCGTCGTCGCGCCCGGGATCATGGTGAAACAGCGCCAGTTGGCGCACACCAGCGGCAATTGCCATGTCGACGACATATTCCACCGTACTGTGCCCCCAACCCAAACGAGCGGGGTATTCGGCGGCCGTGTATTGCGTGTCGTGGATCAGCAGGTCGGCATTCGCAATGAAGTCCCTGTGCCGACTGTCACCCGGGTGCAAGGCAGCCAGCACCTGGCCCAGTGGCAGGCCGAGCGCGGTGGCTTGGGCATGTCCTTCATGGTCACTGGCATATACGAGGGTGATGCCATCGACCTCGATCCGGTAGCCCAGGGTCAGCGCAGGGTGGTTCAGATAACGCGCGGTCACCCGTACGTCATCGACCATGAAACTGCCCTCGACCAGGTCGTGGTACCGGATCGTTGCACCCATCTCGTCAAGGTTGACCGGGAAATAGGTGTATTGCATCTGGCCGGCCAGCGTTTCGCGCAGCGAAGGGCCGAAGCCGCGGGGAGCGTAGACATCCCATTCGTTGCCGGCTTCAAACAGCGGCGTGAAAAAGGGGAAGCCCTGGATATGGTCCCAATGGGTGTGACCGATCAACAGATGGCCGCGCCGGGCGGCATCGCCCTGTTGCATCAAGGCGACGCCCAGTCCGCGCAGTCCAGTGCCGGCGTCGATGACCAGTTGCGTGCCGCTGCGGGTGCGCACCGAGACGCACGAAGTATTGCCACCATAGCGTACCGTTTGCGGTCCTGGCGTGGCAATCGAACCGCGTGTTCCCCAGAATTGCACCTGCATCAGGTTCTCCATGGCGACGATTCAGTCGCAACCAGCAAAATGGGTACTGCCGTCAATGCTGTGGCGGCCATCGCGTGCGCAGTGTCGCCGCGTCGTGCACCGCAAAAATAGTATGTCACGATAGCGGGCCGTGTGCCCATGAACCGACCAGTGAGTCGTGGGAATAGCGGGCACCTGCCGTCTGAGGTGACTACCTGAGCAGGCATGTTACCCAACGTCGCAATGGCGGTCCAGTACGCCGGAACATCTGGACTCACATGGCGTGTTTTAGGTGCCGAAAGTGTTGCGAGTCATGGTGCGCTTGCCTAGCGCCACGGCGCGTCGCAATGGACCAGCGCGAGTAAGGTGTGTTCTGTCGTTCCCGTGATCCAAGAACCGGGCTTGGCAATTCGGCGCGCAGAAGCGATGAATCGTCGGAGTTGTCTCCCTGGCCACTTGACGGGTTCAATATCTGCTCGCAGTAGAAAATGCAGCTTGGTGCCTGCTCAGTGCGTGCGGCTGGATCGTGTTGCCCGATCGGCCTGAACTCGAGCGCGCGTTGCTGTGTACCACCTCGGCTGAAGTGCCCTGGGGCAGTAACAGCCCCTTCGCAGCAGCGCGTGTCGTCAGCACTGCAGTTGTTGCCTTCCGGTTTGGCTTTCGCGGCCGTCACCGGGCACCAACACTACTCTCCCTACGACGAGCGCATCGAAAAGGCCGCTTGAACGACCAGGCATGGGTGCCCCCTGAACAACTTCAGGCAGCACGTTGCCTTCGCTCCACTTGAATGGCACTTGCAAACGGCGTTTTCAACGTTGCTGCAGGCCTAAGTCTTACGCTTGCGGCGGGATTTTTGAGGTTTCAGCAGTTCGACCGATAGGCCGTCCGCCAACGCGGCGCCAGCGGCCTCGCTCATTTCGACAGGCAGGACGGCGCCATTTTCGAAGAGCAGTTGCATTCGTACGTTTCCTTCAACATCCGAAGGAGTGACACCAGCAGCCAGCACATCCAGTGCCGGAGATGGTTCGCCCGGTAAATGCTCGGACTTTTCAAGCAAAGCGATCGCGACCGCAGGCGCTAGCTCAGTACTGATCGCCACATTCTTGGCGGTCGCATCCAGTATGTGTTTGTGTCGGGAAGCAGCCTGGGCCTTGCTGACGCGCTTTTTAGTCGCTTTGGGAGCCGGACTCGTCTTCATGGCGCCTCAATGTAGTTGGTGAATTTTCGGGAGTTTATGTCAATCTTGCCAATTGATCTCGTCTGGATTACTCGATGGACCCTGACCGGCGCGCCATGCTTCGAGAAGCCGCAGCTCGCAACTCCAAATTTGCAGCGAGAGGTCGCGGTTGCATGTCAATCTGATCACATGCACCGAGTTGCTGGTGCCAGGCTCTGACATCGAAGCATTGGACGCGTTGTTGAAAATCTACGATGTCTACAACGTGCTGGTGTGCAAGGCCCAGGGCCAGCGATGTGGCCGCCACCGGGCTTTCCAACTGGCCGCCGGACAGGCGGGGGAGAAGGCGCTCAAGGGTTTGCAATTGCGGCAGCGCGACTTCAAGACAGGCCTTGTGGCTTGGCAGGCACTGGAACTGTTGTTGGCTTACAACGCCTCTCACGGTCGCAACCTTTATGTCTTTGACCAGTCACGTTTGCTTCAAGTGCTCCCCTAAACTAGGGGGCCCTGCTCGGGCATGCGCGCGTGCCTTGACCCGGTCTGGTCGGTTCATGAGCCAACGCGAGCAAATGCTTTTTTTTGTCGTTCTCGTGGCCTAAGAACCGAGGTTTGCAATTTGGCGCGAAATAGTGGTGCGTGCGCGGGGATACCCCCGCTTGTCCGCGGTCAGCTTGCGCAGGCCGTCGCGGGAGCATTCATCCTTGGATTTTGTGTCGGCGGCGCACATGCTTTGCCCGAAGGCGGTCAGGTTTCGTCCGGCAATGCGACCATCCTGCGCTCCAGTGCGGCGCTCAACGTCGAGCAGACGAGCAACCGTGCGGCGATCAACTGGCAGAGTTTTGGTATTGCGCCGGGCGAGGTGGTACGTTTCAATCAGCCCGGCCCGTCGTCCATCGTCCTGAACCGGGTCCTTGGGCATAGCCCGTCCAATATCCTGGGTTCCCTGACGGGCAATGGCCAGGTTTTTTTGCTCAATCCGAACGGCATCCTTTTCGGTGCCAATGCCCAGGTCAACGTGGGCGGCATGCTGGCGTCAACGCTGAACCTGTCCGACAGCGACTTCATGGCCGGGCGCCATGTGCTGGGCGTGCGAAGCAATACGGCTGGCTCGGTCATCAACCGCGGCACGATCACGGCAGCAGACGGCGGCTACGTGGCACTTGTCGGACCGCAGGTTGTCAATGAGGGCATGGTCAGCGCGCGTCTGGGCACGGTTGTTTTGGCGGCCGGTGCGCAGGCCACGCTCAACCTCCATGGCAACAGCCTGGTCAGCCTGGCGGTCGATCAGGGCGCGGTCGACGCGATGGTCGACAACCGGAACCTGGTGGTTGCCGACGGCGGCAATATCGTGATGACGGCCAGGGCTGCGGACGCGATTGCGCGGTCGGTGGTCAACAACGGCGGCATCGTCCAGGCCAATGCGATCAGCACGCGCAACGGTGTGATCCGGCTCGAAGGCGGCGCGATCAACAACAACGGCGTGATCCGGGCCGCGGGTGGAGGCCGGATCGAACTCGAGGCGGCGGGCGAGGTCACGCTTGGCGGCAGTTCCGTGGTCAGCGCCAATGGCGACAAGGGTGGTGTTATTACGATCCGGGCGCGCAATGGCACCGTGGCCGTCGATGGTCGTGTCGAAGCTATTGGCGCGTCAGGTGCAGGCGGCACGATCCAGTTGCTGGGTGAGCGCGTGGGCCTGTTCAATCGGGCCCACGTCGATGCGGCCGGGCACTCTGGAGGCGGCACGGTGCTGATGGGTGGTGACTATCTGGGTGGCGACGGTAGCGTTCAGACCGCGGCGCGCACATTCATGGGTGATGATGCGACGGTGCGCTCCGACGCCACCGGTATCGGCGACGGCGGCAGGGTCATCGTGTGGTCCGATGAACTGACCGGGTTTCATGGAAAAATTTCCGCGCGAGGTGGTGTGCTCGGTGGAAATGGCGGCTTTGTCGAGACCAGCAGCAAGGTCAACCTGCAGGCGACCGGCCTGGTGGATGCGGCGTCACCCCATGGCTTGGCGGGGCAGTGGCTGCTTGATCCGAACAACATCACGATTCAGACCAGTGGATCTGATACCAGTGTGGGGGCCAGCCCGAATTTCACGAGCACGAATGACAACGCGATTGTCACCACGACCAGCATTCAGACAGCCCTCAATCTTGGGACATCGGTGGTGGTGACCGCAGCTAGCGGTGGAACCAATGGTCAACTCGGTGACATCGCTGTCGCAAATGCCATCGCCAAAACGGCGGGAGGCGCGGCGACTCTCACTCTCAATGCTGCTAACAACATCACGTTCAGTGCAGGTGCCAACGTGACATCGACAGTTGGTGCCCTGGGGCTGACCTTGAACGCGCCGGGCGCGATCAATTCATTACAGAACGTGAGCCTGCTGGGCGGCACACTTAACCTGAATGCGACCGGCAATGTCACGCAGGCCGCGGCTAGGACGATCTCGGGGTCGACGGTCGTCACTAAAAACGGCGCCGGCACGCTGACACTGTCGAATGTGAACAACTATACCGGCGCGACAACGATCAACGGCGGCACGTTGCTCTACGGAGCTAACAATGCCTTGTCCAGCGGATTGGTGGTGGTCAATGGCGGCACGTTCGACTTGGCGGCGTTCAACCACACAGTGGCCAGTGTGCAGCTGATAGCGGGTGCGATTGTCGGGACCACAGGCGTGTTGACGTCGAGCGCGGCCTACGACATGCAGAGCGGCACGGTGAGCGCGATTTTGGGTGGATCTGTGGGCCTGACCAAGACGACTGCGGGCACGGTGACACTCAGTGGCGCGAACACCTATACGGGATTGACGACGGTGAGTGCGGGGACGCTGACGGCTCAAAACGCGATTGCGCTGGGGACGACGGCGGGGGCGACGACGGTGGCCTCTGGCGCGACGCTGGACATCAATGGGGTTGCGATTGGCGCCGAAGGGTTGACGATCACTGGCACAGGTGTTGGGGGTGTTGGTGCGTTGACGGGCACGGGCACGGCATCCCTCAGTGGCACGGTCGCGATCGGCGCGGCGAGCACGATGGGTGGCGCGGGCACGCTGACGCTAAGCGGGGTGGTGTCGGGCACGGCGCTCACCAAGGCGGGCACGGGCACGCTGACCTTGGGTGGTGTGAACACCTACACGGGATTGACGACGATCTCGGCGGGTACGCTGGCGCTGGATGCGACCGGCACGATCGCGACGAGCGCCGGGGTAGCAAATGCAGGGACGTTCGCGATTGCGGCGGCCAAGACAATTGACTCGATCACGGGCACTGGCGGAACGACGCTGGGTGCGAACACATTGACGGTTGGTGACGCAAGCAACACCACAGCGACCTATGACGGTGTGATCAGTGGCACGGGCGGGTTGACCAAGGCAGGAACTGGCACGCTGACCTTGAGCGGCTCCAACACCTACACGGGTGCGACGACGATATCGGCAGGCACGCTGGCGCTGGATGCGACTGGCACGATCGAGGCGAGCGCCGGGGTGGCAAACGCGGGGACGTTCACGATTGGTGCGGCCAAAACGATAGACTCGATGACGGGCATCGGCGGTACGACGCTGGGGAGCACACTCACGATTGGCGATGCGAGCAACACCACGGCGACCTATGGCGGTGTGGCCAGCGGCCTGGGTGGATTGACCAAGAGTGGCACGGGCACGTTGACGTTGTCAGGTCTGAACCTGTACACGGGTCTGACGACGGTGAACGCAGGCACGCTGGCTTACGGGGTGACCAATGCGCTCTCGTCGGGCGCCGTGACGGTATCGGGAGGCACGCTGAGCATGGCCGGGTTCAGCGATACGGTGGGTGCAGTGACGCTCACCAGCGGCAGCATCACCGGTGCGGCGGGTGTGCTCACGGGTACTTCTTATGCGGTTGAGAGCGGCACAGTGAGCGCGATCTTGGGCGGCGCCGTGGCGCTGACCAAAACGACAGCGGGTACGGTGACGCTCAGTGGAGTGAATACCTATACCGGAGCGACAACAATCAATGATGGGATTTTGAGCGCAGGCGCTATCGGTAACGGTGGAGTTGCAGGGAATCTTGGTGCAGCGACTGCCGCAGCCTCAAACCTGGTGCTGGGCGGCGGCACACTGCAATACACCGGTTCTACCGCTTCAACCGATCGCGCGTTCACCCTGATAGCCGGTACCGCCTCTTCCATTGATGTTTCGACCAATAACCTGACGATGTCAGGCGCGAGCGCAGCCACGACCGGCTCCCTGACCAAAATTGGCGCGGGCACACTGACACTCAACGGGCAGAACCAGTACACGGGTGCTACCACGGTGAGCGTCGGTACGCTTAGTCTGGGGCACCTGACCAACGCGCTGGCCGACGCCAGCACGGTGGTGGTCTCGGGCGGTACGCTAGCGATCGCGGGCAACAGCGACACGGTTGCCGGGGTGCAACTCATCTCGGGCAGCATCACGGGTTCGACCGGGACACTGACCAGTACGTCGGCCTATGACATGCAGGCAGGCGCAGTGAGCGCGATCCTGGGCGGCACGGTCGGGTTGAACAAGATTGCAGTCGGGACGGTGACGCTTTCAGGCGCGAACAGCTACACCGGCGGGACGAGCGTGACGGCGGGTACGCTGGCGCTGGGCACAAGCAACGTGCTGGCTGATGCAACAGCGGTGACTGTGAACGGTGCGACGGCGGAACTGAACCTGGGCATTTTCAACGACACGGTGGCCTCGGTGTCCTTGCAGGGTGTGGGCACGATCAACGGTTCAGGTGCACTGACCTCGACAGCGGCGTTTGACCTGCGATCGGGTACGGTGAACGCGGTGCTGGCAGGCACGGCCGGCGCCGGCAAGACGACGGTCGACACGGTCACACTCAACGCGACGAACACGTACACGGGTGCGACCACGGTGATCGCGGGACAACTGAACCTGGGTCACGCGTCCAACACCCTGGCCGACTCCAGCACGCTAGTGGTCTCGGGCGGTACGCTAGCGATCGCGGGCAACAGCGACACGGTTGCCGGGGTTCAACTCATCTCGGGCAACATCACGGGTTCGACCGGGACACTGACCAGTACGTCGGCCTATGACATGCAGGCAGGCGCAGTGAGCGCGATCCTGGGCGGCGTGGTGGGGCTGAACAAGACCACGGCAAGTATGGTGACTTTGTCGGGAGCCAATACCTATACCGGGACGAATACTGTGAGTGCAGGCACTTTGCGCCTGGCTGGCGGCAGCGCAATCGCCGACACGTCGGCGCTGACGTTGGCATCGGGTGCGACCTTGGACTTGAACAGCACGGGCGAGACGATTGGTTCAATTGCAGGGGCGGGCAATGTGACGCTGGGAAGCGCGACGTTGACGACGGGAGCAGGAGGCAGCAGCACATTCAGCGGGGTGCTCAGCGGCAGTGGCGCGCTGACCAAGATCGGTTCCGGTGCGTTGACGCTCGTCGGCGCCAACACGTATACCGGCGACACGACGATCGGCGCCGGAACATTGTCAATTGGCATTGGCGGGACCGCGGGCAGCATCAGCAGCGCGAACGTGCTAAATAGCGGCGTGCTTGAGTTCAATCGTTCCGATACGTTGACCTACGGCGGAATTGTCAGCGGCACTGGCGCACTGATGCAGTCTGGCTCTGGCGTGACGACGCTGACTGGCGCCAGCTCCTACGACGGCGCCACCACAGTGTCGGCCGGAACCTTGGTTGCAGCCCACGCAACTGCACTTGGCTCAGTCGTGGGTGCAACGTTGGTACAAACAGGTGCAACATTGCGGGTTGACAACGCTGCGCTGGGTGCCGAGAGTCTGAGCATCAATGGCAATGGTGTTGGCGGCGCCGGCGCCTTGATTGGAAGTAGTGCGGCGTCGCTGGCGGGCAACGTTACCGTGACCACGGCAAGCACAATAGGTGTGGCCACCGGCGCAGATGTGTTGACGCTGACAGGCGCGGTGGACGGGCCGGGCGCATTGAGCCTGGTCGGATCCGGCGCCGTGAGTCTGGCTGGGCCCGTGGGAGCGACCACAGCACTGGCCTCCTTGACCCAGAGTGCCACAACCAGCTTGTCGCTGGGCGGTACTTTGGTCCGCACATTGGGCAACCAGACTTATGCCGGTGCAGTATCGACCGGTGCCGCCATCACCTTGCGTACGACGACCAGTGGCGCAATTGTCGGCGCGGGGGTGTTGACCTCCAATGCCGGCGGCGGTCTTCTGACGCTCGATACGGGCAGCGGCAATGCAAGTTTCACGAATACTGCGAATAACTTCGGCACGGTCCAGGTGAGCAGTGGCGCAGCGGTCGTGCTGGTAGATTCCAATGCCTTGACACTGGGTTCGGTGACGGCAGGCAGCGTCAGTGCCAGCACCGTCACCAGTGATATCACCTTGGCCGGAAATATCGGCGTATCTGGCGGTGGCGACGCCATCGTATTGGCCGCGGGTGGCAAATTTCTGAATCCTGGCAACAACACACTGAGCACAGGTGCAGGAGGGCGTTGGTTGGTCTGGTCGACGGATCCCGCCAATGACACACGGGGTGATCTCAGTCTCACTTACGGGTTCAAGCGGTACAACGTTTCATACGGCGTTTACGCGTTGAATCCAGCGCTAGATATTGGTAATGGCTTTCTTTACAGCCTGGCGCCGACTATCACTCCGAGTCTGACGACTTCGGTATCCGGCGCGGTTTCGAAAGTCTACGATGGCTCCACTGCCGCGACCCTGGCTGGCGGGCATTACGCAACCAGTGGTGCCGTGGATGGCGATAAAGTGACGCTGAGCAATCCGACGTCGGGTACTTATGACTCGCGTAACGTGGGGGCAAGTCGCAATGTCAATGTGACCGGAATCACCATTGCCGGTGCGACCGATAGCGGGCTAACCCGGCCGGTTTATGGTTACCAGCTTGCGTCCACCAGCGCGAACGCGAATATCGGGACGATCACTGCGTTGTCGATCACCGGTAGCGTGACGGCCGACAACAAGGTGTACGACGCCAACACCTCCGCCAGCCTGGCGACACGTACTCTCACTGGCGTGATCTCTGGCGACACGGTGAGTTATTCGGGTGGAACAGCGACGTTCGCTGACAAGAACGTAGGCACTGCAAAAACTGTGACTGCGACGGGCCTGAGCTTGGCTGGAGCAGATGCAGCCAACTACACAGTGAACAGCGGTGCAACGACAACTGCTGACATCAGCGCACTTGCGATCACCGGCAGCGTGACGGCAAGCAACAAAGTCTACGACGCTAATACGGCTGCTACCTTGGCTACGCGTACTCTCACTGGCGTGATCTCTGGCGATACGGTCGGTTATTCGGGTGGAACAGCGACGTTCGCTGACAAGAACGTAGGCACTGCAAAGACGGTGACGGCGACCGGCCTGAGCTTGGCTGGTGCAGATGCAGCCAACTACACAGTGAACAGCGGTGCAACGACAACTGCTGACATCAGCGCACTTGCGATCACCGGCAGCGTGACGGCAAGCAACAAAGTCTATGACGCCAACACCTCCGCCAGCCTGGCGACACGTACTCTCACTGGAGTCATCAGCGGCGACAC
>JBKJRR010000137.1:0-5844 GCA_046594635.1 Burkholderiaceae bacterium | reverse complement strand
GCCTCCTTGGCCGAGTAGACCTGGGCCAGTGTGAAGTCGCATTCGCGCACCACCTTGCCGGCGGCGCGCCAGGCACTGATGACGTTGTCCTGGGTGATGCCCTTGAAGCTGTAAAGGCCGGTAGAGGTCCATAGTTCATCATCGCCGCGTACGATGAAAAAGTTGGTACTGTTGCAGCTGGCCACAAAACCGCGCGGGTCGAGCATCAAGGCTTCGTCGGCGCCCAGGTTGATGGCCTGGATCAGCGCCTGGATCAGGTTCAGCCGGCTGTGTGAATTGAGCCGCAGGTCGAACACATCGGGGCCGCTGGTACGGAAGGTCGATGTCATCAGCGACAGGCCACGGGCGCGGGTCTCGGGTTTGGGCGTCTTGTATTCGGCGACGATGACGATGGTGGCGCCGCCGATCACGAAGCGAGGGTCCTGATTCGGCGTGCTTTTGGTGCCGCGCGTGACCATCAGGCGCATGTGGGCGCCATCGGTCATGCCGTTTCGCTCCAGGGTCTGCCACAGCGCTTGCTCCACCCCCTTGCGGTCCATGCCGATGTCGAGCGCGATCGAAAGGGCGCCCTCGAACAAGCGATCCAGGTGTGCCTGAAGGCTGATGATCCTGCCTTTGACCAGGCGCAAGCCTTCCCAGATGCCGTCGCCGAGCGCGAAGCCGCTGTCGAACACCGACACCCGGGCTTCGCTACGCGGGAAGAATTCGCCATTCACATAGACGAGGACTGCGTTGTTGCGCGGGTCGGAAGCGTAGCCCTGGGAGCTCTCGGTAGAGGGGGAGGTCATTGGCTTGGTCCTGATCAGAAATGAAATTCGTTGTGCCGCGCCAGGAATGCCTGGGTACGGACTTGTTGCGGGTTCTTCAACACCGCATCCGGCGTGCCCTGCTCATGGATCACGCCGTCCGCAATGAACAGCACCCGGTTCGCGAAGTGGTAGGCGAACCCGACTTCGTGCGTCACCAGCAGCATGGTGCGGCCTTCCTCTGCCAGAGTGCGGATGGTGCGCAGCACCTCGCCCACCAATTCGGGGTCCAGCGCTGACGTGGGTTCGTCGAACAGCAATAGCTCCGGCTCCATCGCCAGCGCACGGGCGATGGCCACGCGTTGCTTCTGGCCGCCCGACAAACGGGACGGATAGGTATCGGCCTTGTCGTCAAGGCCGACGCGCGCCAGTTGTTCGCGTGCCTTGGCCTCGGCGGCATTGCGCACCATTCCCTTGACGGTGCGCAGGCCCTCCATCACATTGCCAAGCGCCGTCATGTGCGGGAACAGGTTGAACTGCTGGAACACCATGCCGATGCGCTGGCGCACCTGGGTCAGTTCGGATTCTGTGTAGCGGACCTCGCTCTTGCCATCGCGCCCGCTGCGCTCGGTGCCAATCGCCGTGCCACCGAGCACAACGCGCCCGGCCGTGGGACGCTCCATGAAGTTCAGGCAGCGCAGCAGCGTGCTCTTGCCCGAGCCCGAGGCGCCGAGGATGGCGATACGGTCACCGGGCGCGACGTTGAGGTCGATGCCGCGGAGGATCTCGTCCTTGCCGAAGTGCTTGCGCAGTCCGATCACGCGCAGCAGGGGGAGGGCGGTGTCGCTTGTCATGGGCCAGTTCGCTTGTCTCAGTCGCCCTCGCGCAACTTGCGCTCGAGCACATAGGTGGCCTGCACCAGCGGGTACAGGAAGACGAAGAACAGCAGCGCGATCACGGTATAGGCTTCGATCGGGTTGTAGTTGAGCGAAGCGATGAGTTTGCCCTGCTGCAGTAGTTCGACATACGCCACGGCCGAGGCCAGCGTCGACATCTTGAAGATCTCGATCGCGCGGTTGGTCAGCGCCGGCAGCATTCGTTTGATGGCCTGCGGCAGGATGATGCGGCGCATCGCTTGCGCATCCGTCATGCCCAGTGCCTGCGCACCTTCCCACTGGCCACGCTCCAATGACTGGATGCCGCCGCGGAAAATTTCACCTGAAAACGCCGCCGAGTTCAGCGAGATGCCCAACGCCGCCGCTGTCAAGGGGCTGATTTCGAACGGCATCAGCATCGGCAGCGCAAAGTAGAACCACAGGATCTGCACCAGCACCGGGGTGTTGCGGAAGAACTCGACGAAGGCGCTGGCCGGTAGGTAGATCCACTTGCGCCTCGCATAGCGGCCCAGGCCGACCAACAGGCCGAGCGAGAGCCCCAGCACCAGGCAGATCGCGAAAATGCGCAGTGTGCCTGCAGCGCCGGCCAGCAGGGCCTCGGGGTTGGCCCATACGGCATCGAAGTTCCATTGGTGATTCATCGCACGGTCCCCTCAATGCACCGTCGTCTCGCCGCTGATGGCGAGCCGGCGCTCGATGCGGTGCACGATCAGACTTACGGCATATATCACCGTGAAATAGATCAGCGCGGTAACCGTGAACACCTCGAGCGGGCGGAAGGTTTTTTGCGCCATTTCGTTGGCCTGGAACAGCAGGTCGGCGTAGGACACCGTGGCCACCAGCGTGGTGGTTTTCATCAGTTCTATGGTGCGCTCCATGAAGGCCGGGATCATGCGCTTGACCGCCTGCGGCAGGACCACGCGGCGCATTGCCTGCGCGCCGGTCATGCCCAGCGCCCGCGCGGCCTCGCTCTGACCCCGGTCGATCGAGACGATGCCGGCACGGAATACTTCGGCGAAGAAGGCGGCCGATTGGATCGAGAACGTCAGCGCTGCGGCGACAAATGGCGTCATCTCGACCTGGATCAGGATCGGCAGCGCGAAGAAGAACCAGAACAGCTGCACCAGTGGCGGCGTGGTGCGAAAAAACTCGACGATGAAGCCGGCCGGCAGCGACAGCGCGCGCCAGCGCGAAAGCCGCAGCAAGGCAAGGCCCAGGCCGAGAGGTACGCCCAGGGCCAGCGCTGTACCGGTGATCTTGAGCGTATTGACCAGGCCCGCCGCCAGCATGCCGGAGTTGGCCAGGACCGGCGTGAAATCCCACTGGTACATGCGGCTGTGCTTCCTGTTGGCGGTCAGGACAAGGCGGCTTGGCCGCCGTGTCCGGAGGCTGGGCGTCGCCAGGACGAATTCAGGGCCTGCACTGCGCCGTAGTGGCTCAGAGCATTTCTTTCATCACAGCCGGCGAAGCCTTGGGGTCCAGGCCGAAGCCGACCAGAAACTCCTCGTACCACTTCTGCGTCTGGCCGCTCTTGTAATGGGTTGCGAAGGCGGTGTCGACGAAATCGCGGAAGGGCTTGTCGTCCTTGCGCAGCGCTGCACTGGAGGCCTGGAACTTGGCGGGTTTGGGCACCACAATCTTCCCCGTGCCCAGCGCCTTGCGGGCCACCAGCAGGGGCGGGTGGAACAGACACACAGCGTCGGCACGGCCCGCCTGGAAGGCGGCGATCGCCTCGGCATTGCCCGGAAAGCGCTGGATCGTCGCCTTGGGCGTGGTTTCGCTGACGAACTTGTCCATGCTGCTGGCCTGGGGTACTGCGATGCGCACGCTGGGTTTATCCAGGTCGCTCCAGTCGGTGGCCTGCAGGTCGTCGCGTGCCAGCACGGCAAGTGAGTAGTAAAGCAGCGGCGAGGCAGGGAAGTCGACCGCCTGGGCCCGCTCGGGCGTGGCGTCGAGCATGTACTGAATGTCGATCTTGTTAGCCTGCAGCGCAGCAATTGCGGTGCCCCAGGTCACCTCGACCGTCTCGAGCTTGACGCCGAGCGCGGCTGCCATGGCCTTGCCCATCGAGATTCCGAAGCCGGCATTCCACTCGCCGTTCTTGGGATCCTTGGAGAACCAGGGTGGGGCCTGGGTCACACCGATGCGCAGACTTCCGCGCTGCTTGATCTGATCGAGTGTGCCGGAGGATTGGGCGCGGACGGAGGCCGGGAGCACCAGTGCCAGTGAACTGGCGGCGATGCCGCTCAAGGCGGTTCTGCGGTCGATTGTCATGTCAAGGCTCCTGTTGTGGTGGCGGGTGGGAAATCGAAAGGGTTGGCAAAACGTACGAAGGCCTCGGTGCGCTCGGCGCCACGGCCCATGTGGTTGGTGATCTCGTCGAGCATGGCGGGCAGGCTGTGGCCCAGCGCCGCACGAACATAACTGTCATGCGCATCGCGCCGCGGGCCGCGCGTGGCGTGGGCCCGGTGGTGCGCGGCCCAATACAACTGCAGTCGTCCGCGCAGCCCGAACCAGCTGCGCTGCAAAAGCCTGTGCCCGCTGATCTCGTAGATCAGGCCATGCAGGTCCAATTCGGCCTGGATGCTGCCACGGTCGTCGCCGGCATCGATGGCAGCGGTCAGCACGGCCATTCGGCGCAGCAGTTCGCGCTCGAAGTGATCGTCGCGCCGCTCCCAGGCCTGCTCGAACGCAAACCGTTCCAGCGTGATGCGCATCGAATAGATCTCGTGGATGTCGTCTACCGAAAGTGAAATCACATGGGTGCCGGTATAGGGCACCGTGACCAGCAGCCCCTCCTCGATCAGCTCGCGCATCGCCTCGCGCAGTGGGCCCCGGCTGACGTTGAATTGGGCTGCCAGCGAAGTCTCGACCAGCGGCGCGCCAGGTGCGAGTTCACCGGCCAGGATGGCGGCGCGCAGGCGTTCCGCGATGTGTTGGCGGAAGGTGCTCTTGTGCAGACGGTCGATGCACGGGGCGGTGGGCATGAGACCACTGGCGGGCGAAATCGGAGAAGTGGCAGACATTTTGTTGATGATCGATTGTTGACAATGTAAGGCAGGACTGGGGAAATAATCCTAGGGTAATCCCGTGCCCGTGGGGCGCGTCAGGCCAGGCACGCGACAACACACCGTCAGCCACCGCTGAGCGCCAGCACGATGGCCACGAAGTCATCGGGCTGCAAGACATGACCGAGGTCACGTACGCCCAGCCCATTGACGAAGATGCGCAGGTTCGGGCGCAGGCGGTCCTGCTCGTCGACGACGCGAAACCGCATGCCCGGGTATCGGCGTTCCAGATCGGCGAACAACGCGTACAACGTGTCGCCATTGGCCTCGACGCGCAACTCGCGCGTGTAGGTCCTCAGCGCAGCCGGAACCAGGACCTGCATTGCGTCTGCCTCGTTGTCTCGTCCTTGCCCATATGACTAACTCCGTGCCGCACACTGCGGTATTCGCCTTGGGGCGGCCCGGCAGCTCATTGGACGATCCTGCGTGCTGCGCACTGCGGTATTCGCCTTGGGGCGGCCCGGCAGCTCATGCAAGCCGCGCCACTTCGACTGCATAAATTTCCGGCAGGTGGCGGGCGATGTTGGCCCAGTGCGTACCCCCATCATGGCCGATCCACAGTTCGCCGCTGGTCGTGCCCAGGTACAGCGCCGGGTCGGGCTGAGCGTCTGCCGTCATGGCCTGGCGTTTCACCGTCCACCAGGCTTGGCTCTCGGGCAGCCCTTTGTCCAGCCGTTGCCAGGTCTTGCCGGCGTTGCGCGTGACATAGGCTGCCGGCCGCCCATCGAGGCTGGTGCGCGGCCAGACGGAGGTGCCGTCCATCGGAAATACCCACGCGATGTCGGCATCGCGGGGATGCACGACCATCGGAAAACCGATATCGCCGACGCGTTTGGGCATCTTGCGGCCAATGCGCTGCCAGGTGTCGCCCGAACCGTCCAGCCGGTCAAGCCGGTAGATGCCGCAGTGGTTCTGCTGGTACAGCCGGTCGGGGTTGCTCGGGCACAGACGCACGCAGTGCGGGTCGTGAAACGTGATGCTCGACGCGTCAAAACCGTCCACCACCTCCAGGCCCTTGATCAAGGTCGACCAGTTGCGACCTCCGTCGCGCGACTCGTGCACGCCACCACCCGACATTGCGAAGTACAGGTGCGCAGGGTCGCGCGGATCGACGATGACCGAATGCAGCTTGGG
>JBKJRR010000051.1:0-10819 GCA_046594635.1 Burkholderiaceae bacterium | reverse complement strand
GCGCCACACCCTGATCTACACGGTGGTCATGGCCTCGGCGCTGGCGATTCTCTTCGACCTCGGCCGGATTGCCTCACTTGGAGCCTTCTTCTACCTCATCATGGACATGGTGGTGCATTGGGGCGTTTTCCGTTACCGGCGAAAGGAGATAGGGGCCGCTGCCGCGGTGCTGCTGATGGCGCTCGGCTTCGATGCTGTGGTGCTGGTGGCTTTTACCGTGATGAAACTCGGCAGTGATCCTGCGATTGTTGTTTACGCCTTGGTTGGCATAGCGGCAGTCTTTGGGTTTGAGCGATGGTATCTGTCACGCTGGGTTGCACCGGCGGCGGATTGATCGGGCGTTCGCAGCAAGACAAGCGGAATCTTTCCAACGGACGCGCCTGGTCAGACGCCGAGCCTTGCATGTGCTCGCATTGTTGATCCGGCACACGGACAAGCTACTGTGTCGCCGGCGAAATCGGTTTGCATTCCTGTTGACGCAAGTCAAGGTTGCCAGGCCTGAACATGCATAAAGTGGAAACATGACGTAGATCC
Source organism: Burkholderiaceae bacterium (assembly GCA_046594635.1). Classification (GTDB taxonomy): domain Bacteria; phylum Pseudomonadota; class Gammaproteobacteria; order Burkholderiales; family Burkholderiaceae_C; genus CAISIP01. The sequence goes on along the minus strand of JBKJRR010000051.1, from coordinate 10,285 downwards.
AGTTGAATGCGTCGGCATGTTCGCTGTCGCACAGACCCTTGCGCGGTTTGGGCGCATTGTCGACGCATAGCTTTCGAGTCTGCCATTTCGCCCGTTCAGCAAAGGGATTGCCGGGGATGCGCCAGTCCTCCTCTTTCGGGGAGGTGCTGGCGCCCAACAGTTGTCTCATCCACCAGGAGTTCACAATGAAATTTTTTCGTATGTTGGTTGTCTTGTCGGTCGCTGCCCTCGCGACCGCCTGTGCGAGTCCAGGCGCCACAAGCGGCGCCACCGCCTCACCCGGAATGGCCCATATGAAGATGGGTTCAACCGATTCGATGGCTGCGATGGATCCCCGCATGAAGACCATGCAGGAGATGCACCAGAAGATGATGGATGCCAAGACGCCCGCAGATCGCCAGGCCCTGATGGCCGACCACATGAAGGCGATGCAAGGCGGCATGGCCATGATGAAGGGCATGCATGGGGCAGGCGGCATGGGCGCGATGGGCGCCATGGCTTCACCGGGCGGTGCGGCACCCATGACAGGCATGGGGGACGGAAAAGGCATGCCGGCCGATATGGCCAAGCGCCAGCAGATGATGGCAGACCACATGGCCATGATGCAGATGATGATGGACATGATGGCCGACCGGATGCCGCCAGCCACTGTCACGAAGTGAGAACCAGGTCATGAATAACACGCCCGACACGGCAACTGCGCCTGCAACGTCCAGCTATGGATTTCACTGCACATTGCCCAAGCAGGATTTCAACCAGGCGCTGGGCCGGGTAACCGAAGCACTCAAGACCGAAGGCTTCGGGATACTGACCGAAATCGACGTTCAGGCCACGATGAAGGCCAAGCTCGACATCGATGGCTTGCCCTACCGCATACTGGGTGCCTGCAACCCTCCACTGGCCCATCGGGCGCTGGCCGCCGAGCCCGACATCGGGTTGCTGCTGCCATGCAATGTGGTCGTCCGTGAAGAGGCGGACGGCAGTCTCGTCGTCGGTTTCATGGACCCGGTCGCGGTGATGCAGATGACCAGCAACGCGGAAGTTGCCGCGGTCGCACAGGAGGTAAGAGAGCGGCTCCAGCGCGTTCGCGCGTTGCTGTCCAGCGCAGACGCTTGATCGGACCGTCGCCATGTGGTCGAGCCGGATTGCGCTTGGGGTGCTTTTCGCGCTGCTGCTGGCGACCGCAATGGGCTGTCAACCTGCCGGCCAACGCAATGCCATGCCCGCGCCGACCCAGGAACTCGCGTCCGAGCGGGCCAGTTTGCAGGCTATGGCCATTTCGACCCAAATTTGAGACATGGTCCCGACGCACCGCGAGGCCAGGCGCATGACTCAGGAATCAGGTGCACTTCGTCTGCGCGGCCGCTACATCGCGGTTCGCCTGGGTGTGCTGACGCACAGACCGGCGTGGAGAACCCGTTTACTCTATGCCGTGTTCGCGCAATACGGTCGACGTGCCAGCAAAGATGCAACCCGCAACCGGCCCTGCATCTCGATTTACATACGCAACGAATTTCGCACTACCTGCCAGTGACTTGATTCAGGTCAACGCTTTGTATCAGCGTTTCACTACTATCAAACTTATACCACATGCCGTCCACATGAAGCCTTTGTCAACAACCCGCTACAAGCGCAATTCCGCCATCGCGTTGTTGCTGTTGTGGGTGTTTGCCATTGCCAATGCTTGTGTGCTTGAGCCACTGGCCATTGACGCGCGATTCACCACCGGTGACCCATCGATCATCAGTGCTGGCGACGCAGGCTTCACATTGGCTGTCAAGTCTGACTACTTTATTGCCAGTGCGAGCGATGGCACTGGATCGAAGGGATCGGGAGGCCCGTGCCTTGAAGCCTCTGGCTTTGGTCCAGTGTCGGCAATCGGCATCCAGTCAAGCGCCGGATTTGACCAGCCCGATGTATCGCCTCTTGCCGTCGTCCTATTGACGGTGACGAAACCCATTGATCTGGTGCAACGCCCGATCGACGACCAGCGATCCCTTGAGACCGCAATCCCCCTGCGCGTGCGCTACGTGAGGCTGGCGCTATAGGCGTCTGCCAGCGCTGCGGCGGGGTCTACGACCTCGCATCCAACAACTGACATTGATTCCGCTTGACTCTGTACTCGGGTACAGAGCGCAGACTTGAATCCGTAGGCCGAGTTGGTGTTCCGGACCGAGCCATTCACCTTCCGAAAAGACGTCTTGGAATTGGAATTGCGAAAAACATTCGACCGCCAACTTTGTCAAAGGCGTCAATCAATCGCATTGGAGTTCAGAACATGTCACATAGTATTCCCATAGACCCTGATCGCCGTAGGTGGATCACTGCCACGTCCGTTGCCGGTGGCGCGGGTCTGGTCGCCACATCGGTGCCGTTTGTCGCCTCAATGGCTCCTAGCGAAAGAGCGCGCGCAATCGGCGCGCCGGTCGAGCTCGATTTGCAGGATGTCGTAATGGGTGAACTGCGAACGGTCGCCTGGCGCGGAAAGCCGGTGTTCGTGTTGCGGCGCTCGCCTGAAATGCTGGACGCCCTCACGCGTCACGACGATCTGCTCGCTGACCCTCGCTCGCTCAGATCCGACCAGCCCGAGTACGCACGAAACATCGATCGGTCGGTCAAGCCAGAGTTCTCCGTCATGGTCGGGCTGTGTACCCATCTTGGTTGCATTCCGACGTTTCGCCCGACGCCGGCGGCAATCGATCTCGGCGCCAATTGGCCCGGCGGCTTCTTCTGTCCTTGCCACGGCTCGAAATTCGACCTTGCCGGTCGCGTGTTCAAGAACGTGCCGGCACCCACAAACCTTGAAGTGCCCACTCACCACTTCGCCGGTCAAGACCGGTTGCTGATTGGCGTCGATTCAATGGCCTGATTTCTTTCAAACGGAGTTAACAAGATGCAAACTTTCAAGTTCGATATCTACGGTATGACCTGTGGCGGATGCGCGGCTGGCGTGCGCCGTGCAGTGTCTTCGCTCGACGGTGTTGACCAGGTCGAGGTAATCCTCCAACCGGGCAGCGCCACCGTGCTTGCGGATCCATCCTGGGTGACACCACGGCAAATCATGGCCGCCATTTCCGGGTTGGGTCATTTGGCCAAGGTGCACCGGGAGCAACCCGCCAATGGAGACGCACCGTGAGCATGAACCAACGCTCAGGCGAGGGCAACATTCACGCCTGCGATGTTCAGTCCGACGAAATCGGCGCAACGCTGAATGAACTGAACCCGGTGGGCATCAAACCGCATTCCACCGTTTCGTGTGATGGCCATGCGGGGCAGCCGCGCCAACCGCGATCAACGTCGGTCGCTCGGCTACGCCACTTTCATAAGGAGTCTCGTCATGAATGAATTAGTTGCACACACCGGCGCATGGGGTTTTACCGCCATCATGATCGTCGTTGCATCGTGGGTGCTATATCGATACCTGGCCCCCAAGAGCTGGCGAGAGTGGGCCAGCGCCGGCTTGGTCCAGGCATTCATCATTGCGTTGTATGCGGAGATGTATGGCTTTCCGCTCACCATCTATCTGATGGTGCGCTTCTTTGGCCTCGATGGGGCCAACCTCAATGCCAGCCTATGGTCGACGGCGTTGGGCATGGGTGAACTCGGCATGATGATTGCCATGGTGCTGGGATACGCACTGCTGTTTGTCGGCATCGGGCTTTTCATGCAGGGCTGGCGCGAGCTCTATCGCGCACGGCAACAGAACCGGCTGGTCACCGGTGGCCTGTACGCGTTGGTCCGGCATCCCCAGTACACCGGCCTTTTCCTCGGACTCTTCGGTGAAGGTGTTGTGCATTGGCCGACGATTTTCTCGGTGGCCTTTTTCCCGTTCATCGTGCTGGCCTATTACCTGCTTGCGCGCAGCGAAGAAAAGAAGGTACTGGCGCAGTTCGGTGATGAATACCGTGCCTATCAGCAACGAGTTCCGATGTTCATTCCGCGCCTGGGCCAATGGGGGCGGCTGCTGGATGGATCCAGTTCGAAAGTCGGCAATGAAGGGTAGTGGCCGCATTGGGCCCCTGGCGACTGTGTTCGATGCACATCGGTAGTTCAACTTTTTTGGTCAAGGAGTAGCAAATGGACTGGTTATCTGAAAACTGGATCTGGGTAATTTTTGGCGTGGGATTCTTCGCGATGCACATGTTTGGCCACGGCGGGCATGGCCGCCATGGAGCACATGGCTGCGGGCATGGCGGTCAAGGTGGAAAGGGAGATGCCAAGAAACCCGAGGACAAACCGTTCGATGGCGCATCCCCCAAGGCGTCGAAAGACACCGCAAACGCGCATCGGCACTAGGAGAACGACATGCTCAACATGAAAGTTGTTTCCTGGGCCCTTGGGGTCACGACGCTGATTTCGTATCTGGTTTGCGTGACTTATGGGCTTGCCACGCCGGCGAGTCTGCACATGACCGGCTTCCTCGAGCAGGTGTTGCCAGGATTCAAGTGGCTCACCTGGTCGGGCTTTCTCATCGGTCTGGTCGAGAGCTTTCTCTACGGTGTCTATGCGGGAATGGTGTATGTGCCGGTTTACAACTTCTTCAAAAGACGTTGGGACAACGGTTGAGCCAAAGCCGAGCGAGCCGTTTGACGCAATGAGTACACCAACTTGGATCCGATCAGAGGCGACGATGCGACGCGTGACGGCGCGCGCATCGTGTTTTGGCGGTATTCAGGCGCTCACTGCATGAACTGTTGCGAATTCATGATGCGATCAGTACGTCGCCCAAGGCATCCAGCATTTCGGGGAGTGAACTGAATGTGTTTCTCGGCCACTGCGAGCTTCGCCGCCGGGGGCTTCCTTCTCGGACTCGGAACGCTGACGCTGAAGTCGGCGCGTGGTCGGCGCGAGATACCCTTTGCCGCGATACCTTTGCTGTTCGCGATCCAGCAATTGAGCGAAGGTGTGATTTGGCTCACCTTCAGCCGTGATGCCCCGCTGCTCAACGGCGTGATGACGCATGTTTATTCGTTCTTTTCGCATGTGCTGTGGCCGGTTTATGTACCCTTGGCAGTGCTGCTGATGGAGCCACCCGGCAGGCGCCGGCATGCGTTGCTGGCGGTAGTGGCGGCTGGCACTTTGGTAGGAGCCTACCTGTTGTACGTGCTGCTTGCGTACTCGGTCGTTTCGCGGCCGGTCGGTCAGCACATCGAATATGTGTCGCCGCACTTCTTCGCGGCCTTGACGATGACGCTCTATCTGATTGCCACCACAGCCAGTCTTTTGCTGTCGACGCATGCACGCGTGCGGATCTTCGGCCTGGTCTCGGTGCTGGCATTTGCCGTGGCCTACATCTTCTATGCGCAGTGGTTCATTTCGGTGTGGTGTTTTTTTGCCGCATTGTTGAGCGTGCTGGTCTATTTCCATCTGGCAATGCCACGCGTCGGTGACTACAACTCGTTTCAGTCGACCGACGAACAAATCTCTTGAGAACATCGTGAAGACCTTTACACGACAAACCATTCCCCGCGCTGCAGACACCAAAGCGCGAAGCCTCAAGGTTGGCCGACAGCCAGCCCGACGCCTGAGCATCGCGTCCAAAGTGCGCACGCCATTGCAGCATCCGGAGGCGAAGGCATTGATCGACAAGTCGGTGGATAAAACCTCGAATGAACGCAGGGCACATTCGCCACAAGAACTGCTGGATTACCAGCGCGATTTCTTCGAGCGCTCGCTCCTTTTCTGGGACACGTTGCGCAAGCGCGCCAACAACATGCTCGAACATGAACGCTCTGGCATGCCGCCGCTGCTCGACTTCAAATATGAGACGCTGGTCGACGCACGCCAATTTGAGCGTCCGGCCAACTACGCACTGTTGCGCATCACGCAAGTAGGCGAGGATTGCTGGGACGACTGCGTCGACCTAGACAAGCCTCCAGTCATCGTGCTTGATCCGCGTGCCGGCCACGGTCCGGGAATCGGCGGCTTCAAACATGACTCCGAAGTGGGCATGGCCATGCACGAGGGCCATCCGGTGTACTTCGTCGTCTTCTTTCCGGATCCGGTACCGGGTCAGACGCTGGCCGATGTGCTGCACGCATTGCGGCGCTTTGTTGAAGATGTGGCGCAACGCCATCCCGGAAAGCCCCCCGTGCTCTACGGCAACTGCCAGGCCGGCTGGGCGGTGACGTTGCTGGCCGCAGACTGCGAAGGGCTGACCGGCCCAGTGGTGCTGAATGGCTCGCCGCTGTCATACTGGGCCGGTGAATCCGGCGCCAACCCGATGCGTGTGTCCGGTGGCCTGCTCGGCGGCGCCTGGCTGGCCCATCTGACGGCCGACCTCGGCAATGGCCGCTTCGATGGCGCCTGGTTGGCGCAGAACTTCGAGAACCTCAAACCCGAGAAAGCAATCTGGGAGAAATACGCCCATCTATTCAGCAACGTCGATAGCGAACAGGATCGCTTTCTCGATTTCGAGCGTTGGTGGAATGGCTTTTACTTCCTCAGCCGCGAGGAGATCCTCGCCATTGTCGAGAATCTCTTCATCGGCAACCAGATCGAGCAAGGTCTGTTCCGGATCTGCCAAGGCTGCACGGCCGACCTGCGCAGGATCCGCAATCCGATCGTCGTTTTCGCCTCTTATGGTGACAACATTACGCCTCCGCGCCAGGCGCTTGGCTGGATTCCGGCGGTCTACAGCGATACCGCCGACCTCAAGAAGGCCGGCCAGCGAATCGTCTACCTGACCAATCCGCATGTCGGCCACCTGGGCATTTTCGTCTCGGCAAGCGTTGCACGTCTGGAGCACCGGGCGATCCTGGAGAGCCTGGTCGACATCGAATCGCTGGACCCCGGTCTGTATGAGATGAAGATCGACAACCCTTCCGGCGACGCGGACTGCCACAAGCCGTCGTACAGCGTTCGGTTCGAGCCGCGTGAAGTCGAGGACCTTCGTGAGAGCGAGCCGCATGCCGCCTTCGAGCGAGTGCAAAAAATGTCTGAGTTCAACGAGACGCTGTACCGGACTTATGTCAGCCCATGGGTGAGGTCGATGGCCACGCCATGGACAGCGGAATTGCTGAAGTGGTCGCACCCGATGCGCACCAGCCGCTACCTGCTCTCCGAATCGTTCAATCCCTGGATGCGCGGTGTCGCGGCGCTGGCCGAATCGTTGGCGACCCATCGGCAACCGCTCGCGCATGACAACCCGCTCATCGAGCGCGAGCGCGAGGCGTTCGGCGAGGTGACGAAAGTGCTGAAAAAGGTTCGCGAGACCCGTGACTCCGGGTACGAGCGGGCATTCGACTTGTTGTTCGCGCAACCTGAAGCATTTGGCAGGTTGATACAAGGCATGGGTGGCACAGTGGGCCAGCAGCCCAAAACATAGGAGTAGTCGATCATGGACGACATGACGGACGCTGACCGCACGATTCTGGTAATCAACAGCGGGTCATCGAGCGTCAAGTTCGCGCTCTTTGCCGCGCAGACCTCGTTGCCGCGACTCTGGTCAGGAGCGATCGACCGCATCGGTCTGGCAAATGGACAATTTCGCGCCGTCGATGCGAACGGCGCGACGCAGATCGAAGAGGACGCAGACATTCCTGACCACAACACGGCGTTGCGCTTGGTTCTGGACGCGGTTGACAGGCAGGTGTCGGGAGCACCACTGGCCGCGGTGGGCCATCGCGTCGTCCACGGAGGGCCGGACTGTGATTACCCTTTGGTGGTGACCGCAGCGATCGAGGACAGGTTGCGTCGCCTGATACCGCTTGCGCCATTGCATCAGCCCAACAGTCTTGCCGGCATCGCCGCGGTGCGCAGCGCCAGGCCTGGCCTGCTGCAGGTCGCTTGTTTCGACACCGCATTTCACCACGGCCTGCCGCGAATGGCCAAGCTCACGGCCTTGCCGCGCGCGTTCTTCGACGAGGGGGTGCGCCGCTACGGCTTTCACGGCCTGTCGTATGAGTTTGTCGTCAGTTCCCTGCGAGGTGATGGCGTTGACGTCGATCGCGAACGAATCGTCGTCGCGCATCTCGGCAATGGGGCCTCGATGTGTGCGATCAAAGGCGGACGCAGTGTCGATACGACGATGGGATTCAGCACGCTCGCCGGGCTACCGATGGGGACCCGATGTGGCGACCTGGATCCCGGCGTTGTCCTTTATCTGATGGCCGAGAAGGGCCTGACGCTCGAGCAGGTTCAGCATCTGCTCTACGAGCAATCCGGGCTTCTCGGCATATCCGGATCCAGCCGAAACATGCAAGACCTGCTGGAACGACCAGAGCAGCCACAGGCTGTAGAGGCGGTCGATTACTACACCTATCAGGCCCGTCGGCAACTGGGCGCGTTGACCGCGTCTCTGGGCGGACTCGACCGTCTGGTTTTCACGGCCGGGATCGGCGCCAATGCAGCTGCCATTCGCACCAAGGTCTGCATGGGCATGGAATACCTGGGCATCAGGCTGGACAACAAGCGCAATGCGGCTGGTAATCGGCGCATTTCAGCGCGCGACAGTCAGGTCACGGTTGAAGCGTTTGCGACTGATGAGGAACTGATGATTGCCGGTCACGTGCGTGACGCGCTGGAAATGCGTCTGCGTGCTCCGCAGCCTGGACAAGCCGAATGACCGTCCGGCAATACGACGGCCGCAACGGCGAGGCGCGAATTACATCGCGGAAAGCCAAAGAGAAGGAGAACATATCGTGAAAGCAATGGATGTGATGACAACACCGGTCGTGACGGTGGATATCGAGACGCCGGTCGCCGAAATCGCAAAGCGGCTCGTGCAGCGCAGGATCAGTGCCGTTCCGGTCGTCGACACAGAGGGCCGCCTGGTCGGAATCGTCAGTGAAGGCGATCTGATGCGACGACCCGAAAGCGGTGGCGAGCCACACCCTTCGTGGTGGCTCGCGTTGCTCGCAGACCCTCAAACTCAGGCACGCGAATATCTGAAGGCGCACGGCGGGCGAGCGGGTGACGTGATGACCCGCGAGGTCACGACGGTAACCGAGGAGGCATCGCTTGAGGAGATTGCCACATTGCTCGAAAAGCACCGCATCAAGCGCGTTCCTGTTGTTCGTGACGGCAAACTGGTTGGGATCGTCAGCCGCGCGAACCTGCTGCAGGGGATCGTCGCGCGAAAGCGTGCGCAGCAGCCTTCAGTGGATGACCGCACGCTGCGCGAGTTGGTGACCGTGGCGATACGAGCCAGCGGTGTACGCAGTGATTTCGTCAATCCCGTCGTTGTCGACGGAATCGTCGACCTCTGGGGCATGGCGCACTCGGAGGCGGAACGCGACGCGATTTACGTGGCTGCAGCGGGGGTCAGCGGCGTCAAGGGTGTCGAACACCAACTCGGCGTTCTGTCGCCCATGTTGGCCGCCAACTTGGGGACACAGTAGATTGTGGCCGGGGTGGGTGAATTAGGCCAGAGTAGCGGGGGGATTGCTCGGCCGGCCGACACGCCGCCCAAAGGTGGATCGGGCCAATGGGAGCGTGAGCCCATGAGTTTTCACTTTCCTTCTCGAACCGGGGTCGGCGCTAGCCCCTGTGGGGCAGACAGTTCGGCACGCCTGGGATCGCACACCGCACAACGATCCGCGCCGACGGGAGTCGAGTTGTTCACCGAGGGCGACGCGCTTTATGCGGCGATGCTGGAGTCGATCCGAGGTGCTCGTCTCACCGTGCGCATGGAAAGCTACCTCTTCGTGGACGACGAGATTGGTCGGGAGTTCGCTGCGGCGCTCGCCGAACGCGCGCAGGCTGGTGTTGATGTGCGCCTGCATCTCGACGCAGCCGGCGCTTGGGGCAACACCTCCTCTTCCATGGAGCGGCACTTGCGCGAGCGCGGGGTCGCAGTGAAATGGTTTCACCGATGGAGCTGGCGCCGCCCTTTGCGCTACAACCGACGCAACCACCGCAAGCTGCTCGTCGTCGATGACCAGCTTGCCTATGTTGGCGGCTTCAACATCCACCGCGAGAGTTCGCGCCGGTTCTACGGCGATGCGCGATGGCGTGATACCCATGCCTCGTTCTCGGGCGCGCTCGTAGTCGATGCAGCGAAGCTGTTTGATGTTTTCTGGCACGGGCACCGGCATTGGAAGCCGACACAGAGCGGCAACGCGAACCTGATCCCGAACCATACGGGCAAATGCCGGCACCGCATTCGCTGCCTTTATTCGGATGCGTTTGCCGGGGCGCGCGAGCGCATTTATTTGACCACGCCCTATTTCGTCCCCGATCTGCTGATGCAGCAGCGGCTGAGGAACGCTGCGCGCCGCGGCGTCGACGTTCGGCTTCTGGTGCCATCGCAAAGTGACGTACCGCTCGTGAACTGGGCCGCGCA
>JBKJRR010000035.1:0-4713 GCA_046594635.1 Burkholderiaceae bacterium | reverse complement strand
CCATGAGCCGCTGGCAGGCTTGGCGCTGGGTGCTCGATGCGGTGCTGGAGCACGATCCGGCCTGGGGTTCGGCGCCTGTCCGGTTGGCCGACGAAGGGTCGGTTCAGCGCTGGCTGCATCCCGGCTTCGATGTCGAACTGTTCCGCGACGACGCTGAAGGTTATTACCTGAACGTCACCACCGACGCGCCTTGCTGGTTCGTGATGTACCGTATGGAGCAGCACCCTGCGTGGCCTGATGAGCCCATGCCTGTTCCTTGCAAGGTGTCGCTGAGTTACCACGACGCCGGTCGCTGGCTCGATGCGCAGGAACTGGTGGAGCAGGTGCCCGCGCCACGGGACGCCGTGGCATGGCTGCAGGCCTTCGTCGACACCCACCATGTCATCGAACCCAAGCGGCGCCAGCGCCCGCAGAGTTTCCGCTCGCTGACCGACCGCTTTGGCAGTCCGGCGTCGATCAGCACTGAAAAGAAGCGTGGCGGTGGTCATGGCTGAAGGTTTCCTGGGCCGCTGGTCACAACGCAAGCTGGCGGTACGCGAAGGCAAGCCGGTCAAGGACGCCGTCGACCCGGTCGTAGCGACGGCGACGTCGGCGGCGACCATCACACCCGAGGCCGGACTGACGCGGTCCGACGCGCGGCTGGGGCGGCAGGCATCGGACCCTGGAAGAGCAGAGCCATCGACACCAGCGACGGAAACCCCGCAACCGGCACCGCCGTCGATGCAGGATGTGGCCGCGTTGAACGCCGATTCCGACTTCAAGCCCTTCATCGCGCGGGCGGTTGCGCCCGAGGTGCGCAATGCGGCGATGAAGAAGCTCTTCGCCGACCCGCACTTCAATGTGATGGACGGGCTGGACATCTATATTGACGATTACTCGATACCCGACCCGCTGCCGGCCTCGATGTTGCGCAAGATGGTGAGCGCCCAGTTCCTGAATCTGTTTGACGACGAGGAAGCGCCAGCGCGCGGGCTTCCCGGACCAGATTTTCCCATGGACGACGCGCCGGTCGCGGCGCAAGCCGAACCCATTGCGCCTTTGGACCCGGCGATGCGGGAGTCCGGCGATACGGCCATCGGCACGAGCGACGCTGATTCCATCCCTACGCCAGCGATCGACCCCGACAAGACGGACCCCTCTGTATGACTACCTTGATCTGTGACTGCAACAAGACCATGCCGCTGGATGCGCGCGAACTCGGCGCCTCGCTGGGCGAGAAGCTGACGCTGCACTCGAGCCTGTGTCGGCGGGAGGCCGGCAGTTTTCTGCAGGCTGCCGGCAAGGGCGAAGAACTGGTGGTCGCCTGCACTCAGGAGAAACGCCTGTTCCTTGAGTTGGCCGAGCAATCGGAAACTCCGGTGGCGCCGATCCGCTTTGTCAACATCCGCGAAACCGCCGGCTGGAGCAAGGATGCCGGCAAGGCCGGCGCCAAGATCGCGGCGCTGCTCGCGCTGGCGCAGCTGCCCGAACCCGAGCCTGTGGCCACGGTGCCGTTCAACAGCCAGGGCCGTTTGCTCATCATCGGCACGCTGGGTGCCGCCGAGCAGGCTGCAGCATTGATGGGCGATACGTTCGACATCACACTGTTCAGCCAGGGCGTGGGAGAAGCCGACGTGTTGCAGGAGCGGCGTTACCCGGTGCTGGCCGGCGATATCCGCACACTCAGCGGCTGGCTCGGAGCCTTCGATCTGGGCTGGACACGCAGCAACCCTATCGATCTGGACCTGTGCACGCGCTGCAATGCCTGCGTGGCTGCCTGTCCGGAAGGTGCCATTGGTCTGGACTACCAGATCGACATGAAGTCGTGCCAGTCGCACCGTGACTGCGTCAAGGTCTGTACCGCGGCCGGTGCGATCAATTTCAGCCGCGAACCGGAACAGTTGAGCGAGAGCTTCGATCTGGTGCTCGACCTGCGCGCAAAGCCCGCGTTCACACAGCATGCGCCACCCCAGGGTTACCTGCACTGGAATGGCCGGGATCTGGCGGCGCTGCTGCAGTTGCGATCGCTGGTGGGCGAGTTCGAGAAGCCGCAATTTTTCAACTACAAACAGAAACTCTGCGCCCACAGCCGCAACGAACGCGTCGGATGTAATGCCTGTGTCGATGTCTGTTCGGCCTCGGCCATCAGCAGCGAACGCTCGCGCCAGCGTATCGTCGTCAATCCCAGCCTGTGTGTGGGTTGCGGCGCATGCACGACGGTCTGTCCGACCGGGGCGTTGACCTACACCTATCCGCGCCCGGCCGAGCAGGGCTTGCGTTTCAAGACTTTGCTCACGACCTACCTGCGCCAGGGCGGCAAGAGCCCGGCGCTGCTGTTGCATAACCAGCAAACCGGCGCCCGCCTGCTCGACGACCTGGGCCGCGCGGCCCGGCTCGACAGCGACATCCAGGGTTTACCGGCGCGCGTGTTGCCCATGTCGCTGTGGCACGACGTGTCGGTCGGGCTGGAGTTGTGGTTGTCGGCGATTGCGTACGGCGCGTCCCAAGTCTGGGTGCTGACAACCGACGAGGATGCGCCGCAATACCGCGAAACCTTGATGGACCAGATGGCGGTGGCCCAGGCCATTTTGACCGGGCTGGGTTATGCCGGAACCCATTTTCGTACGCTGCATGTGCGTGATGCGCGTGACCTGGCCGGGCTCGATCGCGATCTGCGTGTTGGTGCCGCCACCACGGTGGCCAGACCTGCCGGTTTTACAGTTCAGGCCGACAAGCGCGCGACGCTGGAACTGGCGCTGGCCCATCTGACCGAGTTTGCGCCCCGGCCGGTGGGCGAGGTTATCGACCTGCCCGCCAGGGGTTCACCTCTGGGTGCGCTGGCCCTGGACAAGAATGCCTGCACCATGTGCCTGAGCTGCATCAACGCCTGTCCGGCCGCGGCCTTGCAGGACAACCCGGACGCACCCCAGCTGCGATTCATCGAGAAGAACTGCGTTCAGTGTGGTCTGTGTGTCGGCACATGTCCGGAGAAGGCTTTGACTCTGGTGCCGCGGCTGAACCTGGCGCCGCAGCGCAAGGACCCGGTTGTCATCAACGAGATGCAGCCGTATGCGTGCGTGCGCTGCAGCAAACCCTTTGGCACGCTGAAAGCGATCGAGGCCATGTTGGGCAAGCTGGCCGGCCACAGCATGTTCCAGGGCGAAGCCTTGGAGCGCCTGAAAATGTGCTCGGACTGCCGTGTGATTGACCTGTATTCGTCACCGAATGAAGTGAAGATCACCGATTTATGAACCATCTTCCCTTGCCCGATACCAGCAGCGCGCTGGACGAAGAAACCGCGCGGGCCGAGTTGTATGGCCTGCTGGCACAACTTTATTACGCGCCCCCTTGCGTCGATCTCGCCGCCCGGCTGCGTGTGGCGGTGACCGAAGCACCGGCCGCCGGTGCCTATCTGGAAGAGCCCTGGCGGGTGTTGGTCGGCGTGGCCCGGGAGATGGATGACCAGGCCATTGCTGACGAATACGTGGCCTTGTTCGGTGGCATGACCCGGCCCGACGTCTACCTTTATGGATCGCATTACCTCAGCGGATTCCTGAACGAGAAGCCGCTTGCGAAACTGCGCGGCGCACTCGAGACGCTGGGGCTGGCGCGCGACGAGACGGTGTCGGAGACCGAGGACCATGTCGCCTGCCTGTGCGAGGTCATGCGCTACCTGATTGCTGCCGACGATGTCGAAGTGGCCAATCTGACGCAGCAGCGTGTTTTTTTTGCTGATTACCTGCAGCCCTGGGTGCTGGACATGTGCGACGCAATCGGAGCGCACCCGCAGGCCCGGTTCTACAAGGCAGTGGCGGAATTCACGCGGGCCTTCGTCGGCGTCGAGGCGCAGGGCTTCGACATGCTGATGTGAAAGACGCCCCCCGTCTGTCCGGCTTCACTGTGTGTAAGCCGTCCGAACCCCCCACTGGGGGGCGGGCGGGCCGCTTCGGAGCGGCCGTGCGCGGCGGCCCCTGGACTAGCCAGCTCCGCGGCCGCTCGATCTTTCATGCCCTGCGGGTGGCGCGTCGTTGTCATCCGATCCGGGTATGACGGGCTCGTGTAGCAGCCAGACGGTGAAAACAGCGCCTGGCCGGTTGACGCCCCGCTCGCGCCAGTTCTCACCGCGGATGCTGCCGCCATAACGTTCAACCAGGCCGATACTGATCCACAGACCCAGGCCGTTGCCGTCGGCCTTGGTCGTGAAAAACGGTCTGAACAGCCGTTCGTGCGCTTGTGCGTCGAGACCGGCGCCGGAGTCACCAATTTCGAGCATCACGCCGCGGCGACCCTGCGCGTCGACCCCATCGAAGGTGTTAAGCCACAAGTCGCCGCCGTCCGGCATGGCCTGCAAGGCGTTGGTCAGCAGATTGATCAGCACCTGTTGCAGTTCCTGTGCGTTGACCCCGGCACGGGTGTGTGCCCGCGTGTCGCGGGCAACGCTGATATGGGCATGGGACAGCAGGTGACCGACCAGCAGCAGTGCACCGTCGAGCGCGCGGTTCACGTCCACCGCGTCGACATAACCGGCGTATTCGGTGGGCCTGGCGTATTGCAGCAATTGCGTCACGATCAGACGCATGCGGTCGACCTGCTGGTCCAGCAGACGCAACTCGGATGTGACCGGCGTGGCATGTTCGCCAAGGGCTTCACGCATCAGGTCCAGATTGCCCTGGATGACGGCGATGGGGTTGTTGATTTCGTGCGCCACGCTGGCCGCTATCTGGCCGATGGCCG
>JBKJRR010000400.1:0-13707 GCA_046594635.1 Burkholderiaceae bacterium | reverse complement strand
CAAAGGCACTCGCGAGAAGATCAAGCTGGAATCCACTGCTGGAACCGGCCACTTCTACACCACCAGCAAGAACAAGAAGACCATGCCCGAGAAGATGCTGATCAAGAAATTTGATCCAAAAGCTCGCAAGCACGTGGATTACAAGGAAATCAAGCTGAAGTAATCAGCCCGATTCCGTGATTCCCGAGCCCGGCACAGCCGGGCTTTTTTTCGATCCGTGGCTGGTTCGTTCGCGGCGCAGGCCGCCTGGCCCCCAACAACAGCCACAAAAAAGCCCGGTCAAGACCGGGCTTTGACGTCATAAGGATGGGATCCCCATCAGGCCTTGGCGGCGCGCAATTGGTAAGAGAAGTCGCGCAGGGCTGCAATGCCACTGCTCTCGGCGCGATGGCACCAAGCCTGCAAATCGCTGGCCAGTTGTTCGCGTGAGTGCGACCTGCTCAGCCACAACTGGCGCAGTTCTTCGCGCATCGTCACCATCTTGTCCAGCACCGGATGGGCTGCACGGGCCAATGCCAATTTGGGCGCCGCAGCCGCGGGAACCTTGTCTTCGTCACGATGCAGCCAACGCTTGGCGGCAATCAAAACCGACACGTCGCCCTTTTTCGCCTTGATCGCCTCGATTTCAGCCGAACAAGCCTTGCGCAAGTTCTGGGCATAACCGGCCATCATTTCGTAGCGGTGGGCGATCAACGCCTCCAGTGTCTTTTCGTCCGCTACCGGGCGGATGTTGCCCAGTTCCAGTTTGGGCGGCGTCTTCTTGACGCGTGCCAGACCCACTTTCTCGAGCAGACTGATGTAGATCCAGCCGATGTCGAATTCGTAGGGCTTGACCGAGAACTTGGCCGATGTCGGATAGGTGTGGTGGTTGTTATGCAGTTCCTCGCCACCGATCAGGATGCCCCAGGGCACGATGTTGGTGCTGGCGTCCGTGGCTTCGAAGTTGCGATAACCCCAGTAATGCCCAATGCCGTTGATCACGCCCGCAGCAGTGAACGGGATCCAGACCATCTGGACAGCCCAGACAGCGAGTCCGGCAGCTCCAAACAACGCGAGATTCAGAATCATCATCAGGCCCACACCCTGCCAACTGAAACGGCTGTAGACGTTGCGCTCAATCCAGTCGTTCGGGCAGCCCTGGCTATATTTCTTCAGTGTTTCCTGATTCTTGGATTCCGCACGGTACAACTCGGCACCCTGCCAGAACACCTTCTTGATGCCATGGGCAACAGGGCTATGCGGGTCATCGATGGTTTCGCATTTGGCGTGGTGTTTGCGGTGGATGGACACCCACTCCTTGGTCACCTGACCGGTACCGATCCAGAGCCAGAAGCGGAAAAAGTGTGCCGGAATCGCATGCAGATCCATCGCACGGTGCGCCTGGTGGCGGTGCAGATAGATGGTGACACTGGCGATGGTGATGTGCGTTGTCGCCAAGGTGTAGAGAACGATCTCCCACCAGGACAAGTTCAACAGCCCGTGCGAAAGCCATTCGACAATGGCATTCAAAACAGACCAGTCAGGTAGCAACATATTTAGCGTCTCTCTCATCAAAGGGAAAAAGATAGGGCCTGGATCTCGCGCCCCGCAATTACCCGGATTTTATGGGGTACAGCGGTTTTTGACCATGCCCTATCTCAATTCACCCCAAAAAGCAGCAATTCAAGCGATCACGTTGACTTTTTTTGCCAAACTGCGGCAAAAAATCCATCAACCTTATGCCGATGCGGCCACAGTCGCAGCTGCGAAGCACCTGCTTCGCCCCCACGGCACAGACTTTGCGCCTGCGGAACCTTCAGAGCGTCCAGGATTTCGGCCACGTCCAACGCTTCGAAATCCGGGTTTTGTTCGGAAAACTGGCGTGCGACCTGCTCGTTCTCTTCCTCCAGCAAACTGCATGTTGCATATACAAGGCGGCCGCCTGGCTTGAGCAGTCGTGAAGCGCTCTGGACTATCAACAATTGCACGGCCGCCATCTGCGCAACGACTTCCGGAGTCTGGCGCCATTTCAGGTCCGGGTTGCGCCGCAAGGTGCCCAGACCTGAACACGGAGCATCTATGAGTACCCTGTCGATCTTGCCTGCCAGTCGCTTGATGCGTTCATCGCGCTCATGACTGATGGCCACCGGATGCACATTGGATAAACCGCTGCGCGCCAACCGCGGCTTGAGCGCATCGAGCCGATGCGCCGAAGTGTCAAACGCATACAGACGACCGGTACTGCGCATCGCAGCGCCCAAAGCCAACGTCTTGCCGCCCGCGCCAGCACAGAAGTCGACCACCATTTCGCCGCGATGGGCGTCCACCAGCAAGGCCAGCAGTTGGGAGCCCTCGTCCTGCACCTCGAAATCGCCGCGCACAAAGGCGTCGAGCCGGGTCAGATTGGTCTTTTCGACGACACGCAGGCCCCAGGGCGAATACAACGTTGGGATCGCGCGCACGTTGTGTCGCGCCAGTTCCTTCACCACGTCCTCGCGTTTGGCCTTGAACGGGTTCACCCGCAGGTCCAGCGTGCCTGGCTCGGCCAGGCTCTGGGCCAGAGGCCAGAAATCGTCACCGACCTCCCTCTTGAGGCGGTCGGCCAACCAGTCCGGCAGGTTGTGGCGATGGCGGTCCATCAACTCTTCAGGACGTACCTGGGCACAGGCGTCAAACCAGGCTTTCTCCTGGTCATTGAGGGCTCCGAAAAGAAACTCGCGATCGCCATGAAAGCCCAGAACGGCCAGGCGCCGGGCCTTGGAGCCGCTGCCCGACGGCGCCAGATGCTCAAAAAACTGCTTCTTGCGCAAGACGTTGTAGACAGACTCGGTCAAGGTCGTTCGTTCGCGCGGACCCAGGGATCGATGCTCACGAAAAAAGCGGCCGACCACCGCGTCAGCCGGATGGTCGAATTTCAGTACCAGCGCCAACAGGTCGGCGCTGGCTTGTAATAAGGGGGCAGGATGCATACGGGATTGTCCCATGCGGCCATCGGCGGGACGCCGCTGGCATGTCATGCCCCCGTGGCTGGCGAAGTCAGTGCTGTAGCAGATCCGCAATCGCCCGCGGATACATCAGGTGTTCCTGGGTCACCACCCGCGCCGCCAGACTCTTCGCTGTGTCGCCCAAAAGCACTGGGACTACCGCCTGTGCCAGGATCGGGCCTTCATCAAGTTGGGCCGTGACCATGTGCACCGACGCCCCGGACACCTTGCAACCGGCGTCCAATGCGCGCTGATGGGTATGCAGCCCGGTAAATGCCGGCAGTAGTGACGGATGAATATTGACCAGCCTGCCGGCATAACGCTCGACAAACTCCGGCGTCAATACCCGCATGAAGCCGGCCAGCACTACCAGTGCAGGTCGCCCGTGAGGGTCGTGGCTGTCGATTTTTTCGGCCAGCGCCGCGTCAAACCGGCTGCGTTCAGCAAACTGGCTGTGATCCAGCACCTCGGTGGCAATGCCCATGTCTCTGGCGATCGCCAGCCCACCAGCGTCAGCGCGATTGCTGATGACGGCGGCAACCCTTGCATGAAAGCGCGACTGCCAGCCATCCCGCTGCGCCACGCGGGCGATGCTGGCCATGTTCGAGCCGCCACCAGAGATCAGAATCACGATATTTTTCATAAGTCGAAAATTATCGCTGGCCGCCTAATCGTGCGGCTATGTCACAGTTCGGACAGGGGCCCGTGCACGATCGTGCTAAAAACCTGGACTGCCTGTTTGGAGACAACACATGGATTTGGCCTTCACCCCCGAGGAACAGAAGTTCCGCAAAGATATCCGCGCCTGGGTTGCGGAGAACCTGCCCGCCGACATATCGCACAAGGTGTTGAATGCCCTGCACCTGAGCCGTGACGACATGCAGCGCTGGGCAAAAATACTCGGCAAAAAAGGCTGGCTCGGCCATGGCTGGCCGAAGGAATTCGGCGGGCCAGGCTGGAATTCGATTCAAAAACACCTGTTCGAGGAAGAGTGCGCGCTGGCGGGCGCGCCCCGGGTCGTCCCGTTCGGGCCGGTGATGGTGGCGCCGGTGATCATGGCCTTTGGCAACGCTGAACAACACGCACGTTTCCTGCCCGGCATTGCCAGCGGCGAGGTCTGGTGGAGCCAGGGTTATAGCGAACCGGGCGCAGGCAGTGACCTGGCGTCGCTCAAGACGCGGGCCGAACGCAAGGGCGATCACTTTGTTGTCAATGGCCAGAAGACCTGGACCACGCTGGGCCAGTATGGCGAGTGGATCTTTTGCCTGGTGCGCACCAGCACCGAAGGCAAGCCGCAGACCGGCGTCAGTTTTCTGTTGATCGACATGAAGTCTGCCGGTGTCACAGTACGCCCCATCGTTCTTCTCGACGGCAGCGTCGAGGTCAACGAAGTCTTCTTCGACAACGTCGAAGTGCCGGCCGAAAACCTGATCGGCGAGGAAAACAAAGGTTGGACATACGCCAAGCACCTGCTCAGCCACGAGCGTACCAATATTGCCGACGTCAACCGGGCCAAGCGCGAACTCGAACGGCTCAAGCGAATCGCCAGGGCCGAAGGTGTCTACGACGACAACCGTTTCCGCGATGAGATCGCCAAACTGGAAGTCGATGTTGTCGCCCTCGAAATGATGGTGCTGCGTGTGCTGGCCGCCGAAAAATCGGGCAAGCAGTCGCTGGATATTGCCGGCTTGCTCAAGATCCGCGGCAGCGAGATCCAGCAGCGCTACAGTGAATTGATGATGCTGGCCGCAGGTCCCTACGCCCTGCCGTTGATCCACGAAGCCATGGAGGCGGGATGGCAGGGCGACGCTGTCGGAGCCTTGCATTGCGCGCCACTGGCATCGACCTACCTCAACATGCGCAAGACCACGATCTACGGCTGCTCCAACGAAGTGCAGCGCAACATCGTCTCCCAGTTTGTGCTGGGCTGACAAACACCCGACCGACATGACAACAGGTGACCGACATGGACTTTGATTTCAGTGACGACCAGGAACAGTTGCGCGACGCGGTGCGCAAATGGGTGGACAAGGCCTACACCTTTGAGCGCCGGCGCGCGATCGCCAAGGACGGAGGCTTTTCTGCCGAGGCCTACCGGGAATTGGCGGACCTCGGTTTGTGCGGCCTCTACGTGCCGGAAGACCTGGGCGGACTCGGCATGGGTCCGGTCGAGGGCATGGTTGTGATGGAAGAACTCGGCCGCGGACTCGTACTTGAGCCGCTGAGCCAGGCCTTGATCGCCGGGGCGATCCTGGGCCACCACGCACCCAAGCCTCTGGCAACTCAGTGGGCAGCCCTCATCGCCAGCGGCGAACGCGTGGTGTCGCTGGCCTACCAGGAACGTGCCGGCCGCTTTCGGCTGGACCGGTGTGCCACCCAGGCGAGCGGCAGTCAGGGCGCATGGACACTGTCTGGCGCCAAGAGCCTGGTCGTGGCAGGCGACAAGGCCGACGCTTTCCTGGTAAGTGCCATGGCGGGCGATACGCTGGCGCTGTTTCTGGTGGAGCGCGCGGCAGCCGGCGTACAGCTTCGCGCCTATGGCACGCTGGACGGCGGGCGCTCGGCCGAGCTGCAACTGAACAACACACCCGCGCAGCTGATCAGCGAGGACGGGATGGCTGCTCTGGAACATGCAGTCGACATCGGCATCGCGGCAACCTGCGCACAAGCCGTGGGTGTGATGGACAAGACGCTGGCAATCACCGTCGAGTACATGAATACGCGCAAGCAGTTCGGCGTCCTGATCAGCAGCTTTCAGGCATTGCGCCACCGCGTCGCCGACATGAAGATGCAGCTCGAACTGGCGCGTTCGATGAGTTATTACGCGTCGCTCAAACTCAATGCCCCGGCCGCGGAACGGCGCGCGGCCATGGCACGTGCCAAGTACCAACTGGGTCAGTCAATGCGGCTGATCGGCCAGCAGGCCGTGCAGCTGCATGGGGGAATCGGCGTGACGGACGAATACATCGTCAGCCACTACTTCAAGAGTCTGACGCAGATGGAAATGTTGTTCGGCGACAGCCTGTTCCAGCTGGGTGAAGTTTCCACCCGCATGCAGGATAGTGCCGGAGTATTCGCCTGAGTCAGCAGCGTGAGCGGCAATCGATGGAGCCCACGGAAGTCCCCGCAACCCGCTCCGGGCATTTCGGGCGGCCATTCACGGGGCTCCACCTTTTTGTGCACGTCTGACCGAAACGCGGCGTGACGAGTTGCCGTTTGGCGCCACCATCACCTCCGGGCTGATCACGCGGTAATCCTTTGACGTCGCGTTGGCGCAGGCCTGCAGGAGGCGGCATGGGTGAAGCGAAAGCCGGTGGTGAATTGGAAGGCGCGTCTGACCCCGATGCGGGCGGATTCGAGCACTGGGCGATCGATCGCGCGTTTGCGATGCTCGCACCCTTGTGTCGCATCGGCCTGCCGGTGGTGCTGCTGATGCTGCTGGTGGTCGACCCCTTGCTGTATGCCTACGGCGTATGGGGTCACCACGCACAGCACCCATACCTTGTCGCCTGGCATGTCTGCGCGGTCATGCACTTTGCCGGATTTTTGTGGCTTTGCACCCGGCCGACCGCAGCGCATGTGCGCCAGTTCGGTCTGAATGCCTTTCTGGCGCTGGGCAGCGCCCTTTTCACCTGGTTCGGATTCATCTCCTGGAGCTTGAGTGGCGACCTGTCCATCTACGCCATCTTTCTGCTGACCATGGTCTGTGTATTGAGCGTACCCGGTCGCCTGCGCATGGTGTTGTGCCTGGGCAGCGCCGCTGCGTTGTTGCTGTGCATCTACCGACTCGACGGGCACGACGTGTTCTATACCAGCGGCGCGGCCATGAACATGGCTGCTCTGGCTGCCGTTGCCGTGCTGCTCGACACCCACCTGATGCGCCTGAACCGGGCCTTGTACCAACAGCAGCAACGCGTCGAGCAGGAGCGCGCGCGCGCCGACAAGGTGCTCTACAACGCCTTGCCGATGTCGGTTGCCAACGAGCTCAAGAACAACAACATCGTCAAGGCCGAGAAATTCCCACGTATGGCGGTGCTGTTCGTCGACATCGTCGGGTTCACCGATTTTTCCGCTAGCCGCGCGCCCGACACCGTGGTGCAGATCCTCAACGAGATCTTCAGCACATTCGACACCCTGGTCGACCGCCACGACGTCGAAAAGATCAAGACCATCGGAGATGCCTACATGGTGGTCGGCAAAGGAGACGCCGTTCCGGTCGCCCATCTGGCGCTGGACATGCTCGACGCCATCAAGGCCTACCAGCGGCGCAGCGGCCATCTCCTGGACATCCGTGCCGGTCTGCATGTGGGGCCCACGGTTGCCGGTGTGATCGGACTCAAGCGCTTTCTCTACGACGTCTGGGGTGATGCCGTGAATACCGCCAGCCGCATGGAATCCACCGGCCAGGCCGGCAAGATCCAGGTGACCGAGGACCTGGCACAGGCACTGCAACGCGACTTCATTTTCAGCGCCCCCAGCTGGGTGCCCATCAAGGGCAAAGGCCACATGCACACGCGCTTTCTGCTTGCGCGACGCTGGGCTGACGATTCAGCGTCGCCGTCGGTAGCGTCCGTTGACACGGTGCCGCAGCGTCAGGCGGCCTGACGCCACTTCATCCCATCAGCCGCGACGACTTGGGCAAATGGGTCATCAGGAACTCCATCTGATCGGCCAGGATGCGCCGATTGCGCAATATGAAGTCTTCCCACAGGCTGGGCACATACGGCGCATACAGCAGCGGCATATGGGCCTGCTCCGGCGTGCGGCTGCTCTTGCGGTGATTGCAGGGTCGGCAAGCGGTGACGACATTCATCCAGTTGTCGATGCCGTTCTGGGCAAACGGCACAATATGTTCGCGGGTCAGAACTTCTTCACCGTGCTGAACGCCGCAGTAGGCGCAGATGTTGCGATCGCGGGCGAACAGCTTGATGTTGGTCAGGCTCGGTTTGAGGTTGAAGGGATTGATATTGGGCACACCCTTGGTGCCGATGATGCTGTTGACGGTGATGATCGACTGCTCGCCGGTCTGTGCGTTGTGGCCGCCATGGAACACGGCCACCTCACCCCCGGACTCCCAGCGCACTTCACCCGCCGCATAGTGGATCACGGCTTGCTCGAGTGAAATCCAGGATTGCGGCAATCCCTGGGCTGACAACTTCAAGACCTTCAACATATGCCTCCTGCAACAACACCTCGCAATGCTGACCTGGAACGCCCCGTCCTGTTGCAAACCCCGCAATCCGGATGGTGCAACAGTGGATCACAATATACCTGCTTTCCATGGCGCTCACGGGCGTAGTGTGGGAAATTCTGATCCGCCTGCTATCAAAAACAAACCAAGTTCCAACGCATGAAAGTATTTCGCGGGCCGCACCATGCGACCCTGGCGCCGGGATGCGCTCTCACGATCGGCAATTTCGACGGCGTACACCGTGGACACCAGGCGATGCTGGCTCTGCTGCGCGCCGAAGCGGCCCAACGTGGTCTGGCCAGTTGCGCGTTGACCTTCGAGCCCCATCCACGCGACTATTTTGCCGCCAGGACCGGACAGCCGCATCTGGCGCCGGCGCGTATCGGCAGCCTGCGTGACAAGTTGCTTGACCTGGCCCACTGCGGCGTCGACCAGACCGTCGTGATGCCGTTCAATGCACGATTTGCCGCGATGGCACCCGAGGACTTCATCCGGACCGTGCTGGTCGAGGGACTGCGGGTGAAATATGTGCTGGTCGGCGATGACTTCCGTTTCGGCGCACGGCGCACCGGTGACTACACCATGTTGGACCAAGCCGGCGGACAACAGGGGTTCGACGTCGCGCGTATGAACAGCTACGAGGTCCACGGTTTGCGCGTGTCCAGCTCCGAGGTCCGCGCTGCGCTGGCCGCGGGACGCATGGCGGACGCCGAGCGACTGCTCGGGCGCCCCTATCGCATTTCGGGCCATGTCGTGCACGGCCGCAAGTTGGGACGTGACCTGGGATTTCCCACACTCAATCTGCGCTTTGCCCACTGGAAACCTGCCGCCAGTGGCATATTCGTCGTGCGTGTGCACGGGCTGTCCGGGCATCCATTGCCCGGCGTGGCCAATCTGGGAGTCAGGCCCTCACTCGATCCGGGCGATGTCAATGGTGGCCGCGTCCTGCTCGAAACCCACTGCCTGCAATGGCCGACGGACCTGGGCCGCGACGGTGGCTACGGTAAAATCATCCGCGTGGAACTGCTGCACAAACTGCACGACGAACGAAAATACGAGGGTCTACCAGACCTGGTGCGTGGAATCGCGGCTGACCGGGACGATGCGCGGGCGTATTTCGCGTCCACGCACGCCGAGACCCACCGGCAAACCACACGCGACCGAATTCAGTAGGCGAAAGCACCGCCCACGCGCCCTGACGGCAAGTGGATCCGGGGCGTTTCGCCGTGCCAGCAAATGCTCATGATGGCGCCCGGCTTCCCGGGCACTCCGATTTCCTGTTCCAGCGACACCCGCCCCAGCTTGGCGGGCT
Organism: Burkholderiaceae bacterium; assembly: GCA_046594635.1. Taxonomy (GTDB): domain Bacteria; phylum Pseudomonadota; class Gammaproteobacteria; order Burkholderiales; family Burkholderiaceae_C; genus CAISIP01. The sequence continues at coordinate 4,241 of JBKJRR010000400.1, read as the reverse complement.
CCACATCAATGACCGACAAGACTGATTACCGCAGCACCCTGAACCTTCCCGAAACGCCATTTCCGATGCGCGGCGACCTGCCCAAACGCGAGCCGATCTGGGCGCGCGAATGGGATGAAAACGGCATCTACAAGAAACTGCGTGTGGCGCGCCAGGGTGCACCGCTGTTCATACTGCATGACGGCCCGCCCTACGCGAACGGGCAGATCCACATGGGACACGCGGTCAACAAGATCCTCAAGGACATGATCGTCAAGGAGCGCCAGCTCGAAGGATTCGACGCACGCTACATCCCTGGCTGGGACTGCCACGGCCTGCCGATCGAGAACGCGATCGAAAAAAAATTCGGGCGCAACCTGCCGCGCGATGAAATGCAGGCCAAGAGCCGGGCCTTTGCCACCGAGCAGATCGCGTTGCAGATGGGGGACTTCAAGCGCCTGGGCGTACTGGGCGAATGGGATTATCCCTACCGCACCATGGACTTCAAGAACGAGGCCGAGGAGATCCGCGCCTTCAAGCGGGTGGTCGAGCGCGGCTTCGTGTACCGGGGTCTGAAGCCGGTCTACTGGTGTTTCGACTGCGGGTCTTCGCTGGCTGAGTTCGAGATCGAGTACGCCGACAAGAAATCGCAGACGCTGGACGTTGGCTTTTTGTGCGCCGAACCATCAAAGCTGGCGCAGGCGTTTGGCATCGCAGAATTGACCCGACCGGCTTTCGCGGTAATCTGGACCACCACCGCCTGGACGATTCCGGCGAATCAGGCGCTGAACCTCAACCCCGAACTGGAATACGCATTGGTCGACACGCCACGCGGCCTGCTGCTGCTGGCGTCCAGCCTGGTCGCCAGTTGCCTGGAGCGCTACAACTTGACCGGCGACGTGCTGGCAACAACCCAGGGCAAATCGCTGGCCGGCATCGGTTTTCATCATCCGCTGACCCATGTCGACAAGGGCTATGACCGGATCGCGCCGATCTACCTGGCCGACTACGCCACTGCCGATGACGGCACCGGTATCGTCCACTCATCGCCCGCCTACGGTGTAGACGACTTCAACAGCTGCGTGGCCCACGGAATGGCGCTGGACGACATCCTCAACCCGGTGCAGGGCAATGGCCAGTATGCGGCCGAGCTGCCCTTGTTCGGCGGACTCAACATCTGGAAAGCCTGCCCGCAGATCATCGAAGTGCTGGCGAATGCCGATCGACTGTTTGCTACTACCCACATCTCGCACAGCTACCCACATTGCTGGCGCCACAAGACGCCGGTGATCTACCGCGCGGCTGCACAGTGGTTCATCCGCATGGATGAGGGCGAAGGTGTGTTCACCCTGGACAAAGCCCCGTATACGCTGCGCCAGTTGGCGCTGGCCGCAATCGACAAAACCGCCTTTTACCCGGAGAACGGCCGCACCCGACTGCGCGACATGATTGCCGGCCGACCGGACTGGTGCATCAGCCGCCAGCGCAACTGGGGAGTTCCACTGCCATTCTTCATCCACCGCGATTCGGGTGAACTGCATCCGCGCACGATGGAAATCCTCGACCAGGCGGCCGGCATGGTGGAGCGAGGCGGCATCGAGGCCTGGAGCAAGGCCACACCCGAGTCCATCATCGGGCAGGAAGATGCCAAGGTCTATGCCAAGAGCAACGACATTCTTGAAGTCTGGTTCGACTCCGGCACGACGCACACCACGGTGCTCAAAGGCTCTCATGCAGGCAACGGCCATGCCGAGGGCGCCGAGGCCGACCTGTACCTGGAAGGCCATGATCAACACCGTGGCTGGTTCCATTCGTCGCTGCTGACAGCTTGCGCCATGTATGACCGCGCGCCCTACAAGGCGCTGCTGACCCACGGCTTCACGGTGGACAGCCAAGGTCGCAAGATGAGCAAGAGCCTGGGCAATGGCGTCGACCCGCAGGAAACCTCAAAAAAGCTCGGCGCCGAAATCATCCGTCTGTGGGTGGCCGCCAGCGACTACTCCGGTGACATCGCCGGCGACGACAAGATCCTGGCCCGCGTTGTCGACACCTACCGCCGTATTCGCAATACCTTGAAGTTTCTGCTGGCCAATACCAGCGACTTCGATCCGGCACAACACATGGTCGCGCCGGTCGACATGCTGGAGATCGACCGCTATGCGCTGTCGCGGCTCGCCACACTGCAGCAGGACATCCTGGCGCATTACAAGGTCTACGAATTCCACCCGGTAGTGGCCAAGCTGCAGATCTACTGCAGCGAAGACCTGGGCGCGTTCTACCTCGACATCCTCAAGGACCGGCTGTACACCACCGGCGCCGACTCGCATGCGCGTCGCTCTGCGCAAAGCGCGTTGTGGCAGATCACTCAGGCCATGTTGCGCTGGATGGCGCCGTTTCTGAGTTTCACCGCCGAGGAAGCCTGGAGCGTGTTGTCCTCAGCCGGCAAGATCGCACCCGCAGAACAGGTGTCGATCTTCACGACCACATTTGCCGCCTTGCCCGCCGCCGACGCACAGTTGCTCGACAAGTGGACACGCATCCGCGGGGTGCGCGAACTGGCGAACAAGGAAATCGAGGCCTTGCGCGAAGCCAGCAAGGTCGGTTCGTCATTGCAGGCGCGTGTCGACATCGAAGTGCCCGCTGATACCCACGGCGAGCTGCTGGCGGCGCTGCAGAGCCTGGGCGACGACCTGCGATTTGTCTTCATCACCTCCGCGGCCACGGTGACGCCCGGTGTGGCACTGCGCGCCACGCCGGCGCCGGTGTCCGACACCAAGTGCGAACGCTGCTGGCACTACCGCAACGACGTCGGTCATGACAGCGCACATCCCGGCCTGTGCCGCCGGTGCACGACCAACCTGTTTGGTCGCGGCGAGACGAGACGTTTCGCATGACGGCGCGCGCAACGCGTACCGAGGCTGTCGCCATGTTGCCGTGGCTCGGCCTGGCGCTGGTGATCCTGATCGTCGATCAGTTCACCAAGGTGATGGTGCTGGGTTACTACCGCCTGGGCGACAGCACCCGGGTTACCAGCTTCTTCAACCTGGTGCGGGTACACAACGAGGGTGCGGCGTTTTCGTTCCTGGCCGATGCGGCGGGTTGGCAACGCTGGTTCTTCACTGCGATAGGTATTGGTGCGGCGCTGTTCATTGTATGGATGCTGCGATCACATCCGGGCCAGCGTCTGTTCGCGTTTGCCATGTCGTGCATTCTGGGCGGGGCCATTGGCAACGTGATCGATCGCCTGGTTCACGGCTATGTCATCGATTTTCTACAGTTCCACCATGCCGGTTGGTATTTCCCCTCTTTCAATGTGGCCGACAGCGCGATTACCATCGGTGCTGTCTCCATGATCCTGGATGAGCTCCTGCGCGTGCGACGCGCCCGCTGAAGACCGTATTTCTTGACCCACCTTCTCAATCTACTTGCCGCGATTGCCCTGCTTGTCTGGGGCACGCAACTGGTCCGTACCGGCATCCTGCGGGTGTTTGGTGCCAACCTGCGTACCGTGCTGTCCAAGAGTGTCAGCAATCGGCTCAACGCGCTGATGTCCGGGCTGGGCGTCACCGCGCTGGTGCAGTCGAGCACCGCCACCGCACTGATCGTCGCATCCTTCGTTGGCCAGGGATTGATGACCTTGCCGTCGGCGCTGACCGTGATGCTGGGCGCCGATGTCGGTACCAGCCTGATGGCCGTGGTGTTCTCGCGCGACCTGTCCTGGTTGTCGCCGCTGTTCATCCTCATTGGCGTCATCTTGTTCATTGCGCGCCAGTCGACTACGGTCGGACGGATCGGCCGCGTGCTGATCGGCCTGGGCTTGATGCTGCTGGCGCTGAGCCTGGTGTCGCAGTCGGCCACCGTTCTGACAAAAGCACCGGCCGTCCAGGCGCTGCTCGCATCGTTGACCAGCGACCTGCTGCTGGAAATATTCGCAGGCGCGTTTCTGGCGGTGATGTGTTACTCCAGTCTGGCCATGGTGTTGCTGACCGCGACACTGGCCACGACCGGGGTTATTCCGCTGGAAGTGGCACTGGGACTGGTGCTTGGCGCCAACCTGGGCAGTGGCCTGCTGGGTGTGCTGACGACCCTTGGCACCAGTATCCAGACGCGTCAGGTGCCGCTGGGCAACCTGCTGTTCAAGATCATCGGCATTGCCATTGCTGCGCCCTTCGTGGGTTACTGGATCACCTTCCTGCAGGATTGGGTCAACGACAAGGCCACACTGGTGGTGATGTACCACCTGTGTTTCAACGTCGTAGTAG
>JBKJRR010000174.1:0-5970 GCA_046594635.1 Burkholderiaceae bacterium | reverse complement strand
GCAAGGTCCAGATTGACACCGACACCATGATGGCCATCGACACCAGTGCCATGGTCTTGACGCGAAAAGTCAGGCTGCGATGGGCTTCCCAGTCACGCAGCATCGGACCGATCCAGGTGTTCTCGCGCATGCGCTGGTGCAAGCGTGGCGAGGCGCGGGCATAACAGGCAGCGGCCAGCAACACGAATGGCGTGGTCGGCAGGCCGGGCAGCACCACGCCGATAAGCCCCAGGCCGAGCGCGATCGAGCCCGTCAGCCACAACAGCCAGCGCACGGGGCGCGCCAGTGGTTTTGCGGCAGGGTCGACGGCGGGTGTACCGGGCGTCGGCGGTCGTGGCGAAGACGGCTGAATCATTGCTCTGGCAACCGGGCGTCCACAAGCGGCCCTATCGTGTCAATATGGGTCAACACCATGCGCAAATCGAACTCGATCTGGTGGTAGTCGGGTTCCATGTAGGTGCACAACTGGTAGAAGGGCTTGTCGTGCCCCTTTTCCTTCAGATGGGCCAGTTCATGCACCGTGATCATGCGCAGGAACGACGCCGGCAGGTGGCGGAACAGCGCGGCAATGCGGATCTCGCGTTTGGCCTTGAGCTTGCCGCCTTGTACCCGTGACACGGCAGTGTGGGTTCCGAGCGCGTGCGCAACGACCTGCAGTTTGTTGTCGTACACCACCTTGGACAAAGGGTCGGCGCCGCGCAGGTACTCGTTTTTCAGCGTCACGACATAGTCGTACAAGGCCTTGTCGGTCCTCGCCGCATGGGCATCGGGGTATTTGCGCTGCACATGGGCGGGCAGGGCGCCGCTGTCGATCAGCATGCGCGCTTGGTCTTGCAGCGACTGCGGATAGGCGTGCAGGTATTTCATCGCTCCGATGCGCCGGACAAAACACGGGCGAACATCGCACTGTCCACATTGCCACCTGACAACACGGCGCCCACGACCCGGCCCCGGTTGTGATCGCGTTCCTGCAAGGCCGCTGCGAAAGCCGCCGCACCGGCGCCCTCGGCCACGTTGTGCGTGTCCGAAAAGATCGCGCGCATGGCATCGGCCACGGCGGTGTCGTCGACCTGCACCACATGGTCGACATGTTGCAGCAAAATTTCCAGCGCCTCCTGTTCCGCCAGCCGGCAGGCCATGCCGTCGGCCAGAACGGTCGACACCGGGGCCGCGACCACGCGGCGCGCAGCCAGTGAATCGGCATAGGTGGTGGCGTGGCTGCTGACCACACCCACGATGCGCGCCTTGTGGCCCAGTGCCTGCCTGGCGGCGATCGCGGCGCAGATGCCCGAGCCCAGCCCGATCGGCACATAGGCCACGTCCATGGCAGGTACGGCGCGGAAAAATTCCAGCCAACCGGTCGCTACGCCCCGCACCAGGTCGGCGCCGAAGCTGGGCACCATCAGCGCGCCCAGTTGCTGTGCCAGCGCCTGCGCGTGTTCACGGCTGGCCTGGAAATCATCACCGTATTCAATCAGTTCGGCACCGAGTGCGCGCATGGCGTCGTTTTTTTCCACCGAGTTGCCATGCGGTACGACGATGGTGCAAGGCACGCCGTGTACACGCGCCGACCAGGCGACGCTTTGTCCATGGTTGCCCCGCGTGGCGCTGATCACGGCACGGGGCATGGTGCCGCGCTGGTGCAAGGTATCGAAGTAGGTCAGTCCACCGCGGATCTTGAACGCGCCCACCGGGCTGTGGTTCTCGTGTTTGAACCAGCAGTCGGTCCCCAGCCGCCGGCTGGCCAGTGCCCACCGGTATTGCGGGGTGGCCGGCATGGCGCGGTACACCACTTGCGCGGCGGCCTCGATGTCCTGGAGGTCGGGAAGCTTCACGGTAACCGCTCGCGTGGCAGGGACGTGGGTGGCAGTTGGGATGGTGTCATGGGGTTGGTCCGCTACCTGCTGGCGAGCTGGCGTGTTTCGCGGTATGCACGAAGGACCCGGGCACTGTACCGTACTGGCGCAGGTTGCGGTTTCCGGGGAGCCGCGACGGCCTGTTCGTGGCGACGTTGTGGCGAGTTGACACTGCCATCTCACAAGGACGGCATGCCAAGGTCGATGTTGCCCGCCCGTTGCACCAGCCACCACAGTCCGATGAGCGAGATCAGCAGTGATCCCGGAATCAATACCAGCCAGCGGTAGGCTCGGGTATGCCGAAACGCGAAGCTCGCGGGCACCACGGCCAGCAGCACGACCAGCTGGGCAAATTCGACCCCCAGGTTGAACGCGAGCAGGGCCGCCGTCCGCGCTCCTGCAGGCAGCCCGAGTTCGATCAAGGCACCCGCCATCGCGGCTCCATGGATCAGCCCGAATCCTGCGGCAAGCCAGGCCAGGCGCCGGTGCACCATCGGAATCAGGTTGTTCAAGCCGGCAAACAGAACGCTGGCGGCCACGCCTGATTCGACCCAGCGTGAGGGAAGAGCAAACCAGCCACCCGCGGCCAGCGACAGAGTCAGTGCGTGGGCCAGCGTGAACGCGGTGACCATGATGGCACTGCCGGTCAGTGTTTCGCGCATGTCCGTCGCGGCGATCCATTGCCCGCCCTGGCGCCGCAAAACGGCTGGCAGGAACAATGCAGCCAGGAACAGGATATGGTCCCAACCCGTCCTGACATGCCACATGCCGGAGCGGAAATAGCGCCCGAAAACCTCCGCGACACTGGCGCCGGTCGCAGTGAAATGTTGTGTTCGTTCATCAGGCCCGAACAGTCCTGCGTGGTTGCCCGAAAACGTCAGCGCCAGCATCCCGCGATGCCAGGCGTCGATGTCGAACAGCAACTGGTAGTCGATGGCCAGATCGAAGGGTGCATGGGGGCAGCGGCCATCCAGCGCCAGGCTGGCATAGGCACCGTCGCTGTGATCGGCCAGTTGCAGCCGGATCAGCGCCAGCGTGCAGGGCTCGCGATCCGCATGCAGCTGCAGCCGCCCCAACGCATATTGCCCGATGCGGACCTGTTGCTGGCGCACCTCTCCCCATGTGAGATTTCCGTCGCCATCGGTGTCCAGTCCGATGGCAACATCCAGGTCGCGCAGCGCGATATCCCAGCGCCCGCTGAGCTGCTCACCGTCCAGGCCCAACTGCAGGTAGCTGGTGCTGGCCTTGTGGGCCGATGCATGGGTCGCCCACAGCAGCAGCCAGCACAGCAACCAGAGCCGGAACCTCATCTCCCGGTTACCTGCTGGCGTAAGGCCGCTTGTTCGGCCGCCAGGCGCTGGTCGCGCACGCCCGTGCCGGTGATCCAGCTATTGACTGCCGTTGCCGCGTCGGGTTTGCGTGCCGCACGCGCCGCGCGTAGCAACAAGCGTGCATCGACCGGCTCACGCTGGTAGATCCAGCTCTCGGTGATGCGCGAGAGTGCCGCAGACGGGTCGCCTCGTACATCGAGTTCGAACAAGGCCTGATCGCGCAGATGGCTGCGATCGCCGCGTTGGCGCATCTCGGCGAAACGCAGCGCCAAGTGGCGCGTGTGCTGGGTGGCGCCGGCCGCAGCGGCCGCATCACCCTGACGTGCCATGGACAACTCGGCGAGGGTCAGCCGCAACAGCACGCTGTCCTGGCGCGTATAAGGGGCCAGCAAGTCACGCACACGTTGCGCGTCGCCCTGTTGCAGCAGAAAGTCAGCATATGCGGCAAGAAGTCCGGGCTCCGTGGTGTCTGCCGCACGCATGCGCGTCAAGCCGGCTTCAAAATGCTGCTGAGCCCGCGTGGCCTGTCCGCTGCGAAGGGCCAGTTCCGCGGCGACCGATCGGGCCCACAGTTCCACACTCCACGGCGCGTCGGCGCTGCGCTGCAACGCGGTTTCCAGCGCGTCCAGGGCTTCGCTGGACGCTCCCTGCAGACCCCGCACGGCGGCCAGGCAGCTGGCCGCCGTCAAGGCCCCCACGTGCGCGGCGGCCGCGTCGCAGTCAGTCGACGCTGCCCTGGGATCACCCTGCGACAAGCGCAGCAGGGCACGGGTGATGCGCGCGGCATGACTCTCTGGCACGCCTGCGGCGATCAGCGCCTGAAGGTCGCGTTCGGCTGGTGCGTAGTCCATTCGGGCCAGGTGCAGGCTGGCGCGCAGCAGCAACACTTCGGGGGGCACCTCGAGCCGGTCCCACCAGGGCGCCAGTGCCGCCTGTGCATAGCCCAGGTAACGGGGGTCCTCGTCGCGACGGCTCAACTCTGCGGCCGCACGTGCATAGGCGAGCGCGGCAGGCACCAGCTTGGGTTGCGCCGTCCACTGAGCCCGCAATTCGCCAAGGGATGCCATACCTGGCAGGCGGGGCTGGCGCACGGTCGCCACCACCACGGTGTCATCGCGCGGGGTATAGGGCTGTTCTGCCCGCAATGGACTGGCAGCCGACGCCAGGCCCAGCACCACCAGCAACCACCTGCCCAGGGCGGTCACAACATCGACACCAGTTCGGGCTGTGCCGGTTGCGGGATCAGGTACAGGCGCATCGCATGCGGATTCATCGCCAATGCCAGCGCCCGTTGTGCATCGGCCGCCGGGCCCTGTCCCAGTGCGGCGAGAATCTGCGCAGCAACGGCATGCAGCTGCGCAGTGTCCCAGCCGCTGGCCTGAATTTGGCGGATCCGGTTTGCGGCTTCACCGGCCTGGCCGGCCCGAAACAGTGCGGCGGCCAGCATGATCTGCGCGTCACCATTGGGCCGCAATTCGACATTGCGCCGTGCCAGCGCCAGTGCCTCGGAGGGTGTTCCGAACTGCAGGAAATGGTCGAGCGCATGGCCGATGGCCGCTTCGGGGAACTCCGACAGGCGTGCCCGGTAAATGGCCTGGGCTCGCTTGATCCAGGGCTGGGCCGCGTCGGGCGTCGGGCCCTCGCGCAGCAGACGTGCCAGTTCGTCCATATGTTCAGGACGTCCGTTGCGCTCGACCAGCCGTTGCAAGCGTTCGCGCGCGCCCGCGGTGTCACCCTGGATACGCAAAACCTCGGCGACCTGCTCGTCCACCGCCCACCATCCGGGCAATGCGTCGGCGGCCAGCTGGTACAGGGCCAGGGCCTCGTCCAGACGGCCACGCTCCCAGGCCAGCAGGCCGCGCTGCAGCTTGAGCCAGGCAACAGTGGTTGCCGAGCCACCGTGGTAGCGGCGCTCGGCCGCCTCGAGCAAGGCAGCTGCCTCGGCTGGCGCGCCGGTCTTCCAGCGGTAAAAGGCCATGCGAATGTGCTGGCTGCTGCTGCCGGTGCGATTGAGCAAGGCCTGGTAGCCAGCCTTCGCCTGGGCATAGCGGCCACCGTAAAAAGCGATATCGGCCGTCAGCGCATTCGCCTCGTCAGGGTCCATCGTGCCGACACAAGCAGCCAACGCGGCAGTCGCCGCCGATAGGCGGTGCAGCGCGAAACTCAGCCGGGCATCGGCTTCACACAGGCTTGCCGGAGCACCGCCCGCGGACACCGCGCGCGCCAGCAGTTGCCCGGCCCGCAGATAGTCGTCTGGCATTCCGTTCAGGCGCGCGCGCTCGATCAGCAACAACACGGTTTGCTGTACCTGGATCATGTTGTCCGGCTGCGCGTCGATCTGTCGCATGGCCGCGTCGACCGTGCGATCCGCATCGGCGCGTTGATTTGCAAAATTGCTGAGGCTTGGCTTCGGCGCGCCGGGTTGTGCTGCGGTTGCAGCGCTGGCCACGCTGCTAACCGGTACCACCAGCAAGGGCGGCTGACGGTCCCTACAGGCGACCAGCACCGTGAGTGCCAGAAGCACTGGCAGCAGCATGGCACATGGTCGCAGCGCCAACGGCGTTGAACGCTTGGATTCGAGGGTCGCCGGCAACACCGGTTCAGGGCGGGGGATACGCGGTACGCAGGAACGGGAACGCGGTCGGTTGTGGTGTGCCGGACTCATCCTGGCTGGGGTTGATGGTGCCCACCAGGGCGTCCAGCGTATGGGGCGCCCCGATGCGCAGCAATGCTGCCGCCAGCAGCCGGTCGACCACCGGATCGTCGAACCCGCGGCCGTTCGG